>NZ_JBSWYM010000007.1:0-337550 GCF_056161105.1 Pseudoalteromonas sp. AWH4_217
ACTTAAGAGAAGTGGCGGACGCGGGAGGATTCGAACCTCCGACCGCCTGGTTCGTAGCCAGGTACTCTATCCAGCTGAGCTACGCGTCCGTCGTTCAATTCTATTTTACTACCTGAATTGCTGTAGTCTCTTTATTTAACCACTTAAGAAAAGTGGCGGACGCGGGAGGATTCGAACCTCCGACCGCCTGGTTCGTAGCCAGGTACTCTATCCAGCTGAGCTACGCGTCCGTATTTATTCAATTTTATTACCTGAATAAGTAATCTCTGTTTTTACCATCTGAGAAAGATGGCGGACCGGGACGTACTTTATGGAGAGGGAACCTCCGACTTCCTGATTCCGACTCTTTTTATTTAACCACTTAAGAGAAGTGGCGGACGCGGGAGGATTCGAACCTCCGACCGCCTGGTTCGTAGCCAGGTACTCTATCCAGCTGAGCTACGCGTCCGTTTTACTACAAAGACACCATTTAAATAAATGGCGGAGAAGGAGGGATTCGAACCCTCGATAGGGCTACAAACCCTATACTCCCTTAGCAGGGGAGCGCCTTCAGCCACTCGGCCACCTCTCCGTCTTTGTGGGGCGTATAATATAGAACCGTGAAAATATGTCAAATACTTTTCTTGTAAAAAAGCACTGTATGGTGATAGATTGTTCAGCTTGGTGTGTTTTAAAGCGCTTTGCCGATTAATTTGTCATAAATTAGTCACTTTTAGGGTCTGACTGTATATTAAAGTGGTCCAAAAGGGATTGCTTGCGGGAGGTTTCTTCCGAAATAAAGGCATCTACATAGCCTAAACGCTGAAATTCACTGATACAGCTACGGCAGTAATTCATCCTTGCCTGTTCGTGTTGTGCTTTTGACTTTTGTTGCGACATGGTCAGAGGTCTTTTGCATCCTTTCATAATCACAGCAGTATAGGCAAATGCACTGGATATGCCAGCAGTCATCCTCAAATCCAAATTTGGCCTGTAGAGATTCTTATCCAGCTTATTCCTGATTTTATTGTGCTTTTATAAATATCTTGAGACTTAAACGGGCTCATAGCAGATATCTCTTACATACATAAAAGAAAAGCGCCAAAGGCGCTTTTCTAATTCGTTTGTTCTGAATGACTGGCTTAGTCAGCCTGAGGTCGCATATGCGGGAACAGGATAACGTCTTTGATAGTCGGAGAGTCAGTAAATAGCATCACCAGACGGTCAATACCAATCCCCTCACCTGCCGTTGGTGGCAAGCCGTATTCAAGTGCACGGATGTAGTCATCATCGAAGTGCATTGCTTCGTCATCACCTGCATCTTTTTCTTCAACCTGACGGGCAAAACGTGCAGCCTGATCTTCTGCATCATTGAGCTCCGAGAAGCCATTTGCCAGCTCACGACCACCAACGAAGAACTCAAAGCGATCAGTGATAAATGGGTTTTCATCATTACGACGTGCCAGCGGCGACACTTCCCACGGATATTCCGTGATGAAAGTTGGCTGGATCAGTTTATGCTCAGCGGTTTCTTCAAAGATTTCACACAGGAACTTGCCGGCACCCCACACACATTTCTCAGGGATCTTCACGTGTACTTTCTTCGCGTACGCGACTAGTTCGTCAAAGTGGTTTTCTGGATCTTTAAAGATGTGAGCCGAAGCTTCAGCGTCCGGACCGTACTTGATGATCGCATCCGCCATAGACAAACGCTCAAACGCTTTACCGAAATCATACTCGATGGTTTCAAGCACTTCGCCTTCTGCGTTCTTCACCGTGTTAACCACAGTAGTAGTACCCAGTACGTCCTGTGCCACAGTACGCAACATGTCTTCTGTCAGGTTCATCAGATCGTTGTAATCTGCGTACGCCTGATAGAATTCAATCATAGTGAATTCCGGGTTGTGACGAGTCGACAGACCTTCGTTACGGAAGTTACGGTTGATCTCGAAAACGCGATCAAAGCCGCCCACAACCAGACGCTTAAGATAAAGCTCTGGCGCGATACGCAGATACATGTCGATGTCCAGCGCATTGTGGTGAGTCACGAACGGACGTGCTGTTGCACCACCCGGGATCACCTGCAGCATTGGCGTTTCAACCTCCATAAAGTCACGCTCAGCTAGGAAGCGACGAATGCCTTCAATCACTTTAGAGCGAATACGGAAGGTCTCACGGGTTTCCATGTTAGTGATCAGATCAACATAACGCTGACGATACTTAGCTTCCTGGTCCGTTAAGCCGTGGAATTTCTCTGGCAGTGGACGCAGTGACTTGGTCAGTAGCTCGTACTGCACCATATCCACATACAAATCGCCTTTACCAGATTTGTGTAGCGGACCAGACACACCAATGATGTCGCCGATGTCCAGCTGACCATATTTGGCTTTCAGCTCTTTTTGTACGTCTTTAGACGCATATGCCTGAATACGACCTTTCATGTCTTGTAAAACAAGGAAAGGACCACGTTTGGCAAGGATACGGCCAGCCACAGAGACCTGATGATCTAACTCAACCAGCTCTTCTTTTGACTTATCACCAAACTTAGCCTGTAGATCAGCCGTATAGTCTTCACGGCGGAAGGTGTTCGGATGGCCATTGGCGCTGCAATTATCACGAATTGCATCCAATTTAGCACGACGCTCAGCAATGAGTTTATTCTCGTCTTGGATTTGCTCTGTCATTTTTTAGCTCTTAGTTTAGCTTGTTGATTATAGGCCTGATTTCAGGCTGGCTTCGATAAATTTGTCTAGATCACCGTCCAGGACCGCCTGGGTATTACGGTTCTCAACACCGGTGCGCAGGTCTTTAATACGAGAGTCATCCAGTACATAAGAACGGATCTGGCTGCCCCAACCAATGTCTGATTTGGCATCTTCCTGGGCCTGCTTTTCAGCGTTTTGCTTTTGCAGCTCCAGCTCAAACAGTTTTGCTTTTAACTGTTTCATGGCCTGATCTTTGTTTTTATGCTGTGAACGATCGTTCTGACACTGCACCACGGTATTGGTTGGCAAGTGAGTAATACGTACCGCAGATTCTGTCCGGTTAACATGCTGACCACCGGCACCCGATGCACGGTATACGTCGATGCGTAAGTCTGCCGGGTTGATGTCAATCTCTATGTTGTCGTCGATTTCCGGATACACAAATGCTGAAGCAAATGATGTATGACGACGGCCTCCTGAGTCGAACGGGCTCTTACGAACCAAACGGTGTACACCGGTTTCTGTGCGCAGCCAACCGTAAGCATATTCACCGCTGACACGCAGTGTTGCCCCTTTGATCCCCGCTACGTCACCATCGGTTGCTTCAACGATTTCGGTTTTAAAGCCTTTCGCTTCCGCCCAACGCAGATACATACGCAACAACATGTTGCACCAGTCCTGGGCCTCTGTACCACCGGAACCAGCTTGCAGATCGAGATAGGCATCGTTGCTATCCTGCGCACCAGAGAACATGCGGCGGAACTCCAGCTTTTCAAGCTGGGCATTCAAGCCCAGTACTTCCTGCTCTGCTTCTGCAAAGGTTTCTTCGTCTTCTGCTTCGACAGCCAGCTCAACCAGGCCTTCGGCATCATCTGCACCGCTTACCAGGTTGTCTATGGTTTCGACTATGGTTTCCAGGCTCGACTTTTCTCGGCCCAGCGCTTGTGCCTTTTCAGGCTCATTCCAGACGGCTGGATCTTCTAGTTCCGCATTAACTTCTTCTAACCGCTCTTGTTTCAGAGCATAGTCAAAGATACCCCCGAAGAAGTTCAGTACGTTCGCGAATTTCCTTGATTTGATTAATCACAGGATTCACTTCAAACATTCACATTACTCCAATTTACGTGATGGTGACGCAGCCAATGACAAAAATTGTGTGCCACTGGACTGAAAATAGTGTGACCGCTGTGTCTAAAGATTATATAAGCGGTCTAAACGGCCAATACTAACAAATAATAGGCATAGATATCAGCCCCAGATAAGAACATTTTGTGCCTTTATCGCAATTGTTAGCAGGCACGGATCTCTCTGACGATTAATTGCAGCGTAAACTTACCACGAAACTCGTTGATATCCAGCTGATAAGCCAGCTCAGCGGCCTGTGCAGCCGTGTTAGGCCAGGCACGCACATCGACGTTAAACGCAATGGCATCTACCAGTTTACCGCTTGCGTGTTTAAGCACCAGCTTAAGGTGCTTATCGCCCACAATACGCTGCTGCACCAGCTCAAACACACCACTAAACACCGGCTCAGGGAAATGCTGTCCCCAGGGGCCTGCCTGTTGCAGTAACATGGCAAAGTCCATATTAAAACACTCAGCCGGCAATTCACCGTCGGTTAGTAATACCGACTGCTTATGCTCTTCGCTGAGGGTTTCGCTGACCAGGGTTTCAAAGGTGTGTTTAAAGTCGCTAAAGTCTGCCTCTCTGATAGTCAATCCGGCCGCCATCGCATGACCGCCAAATTTAACGATTAAGTCCGGGTGACGGGTGTTGATCTGCTCCAGCAAATCGCGCATGTGTAAGCCTTCAATCGAGCGGCACGACCCTTTAATTTCGTCGTTATCGCCCTGGGCAAAAATAATCGCCGGACGGTGATACTTTTCTTTCAATCTGCCCGCGAGGATCCCAATAACCCCCTGATGCCAGTCGTCCTGATATAAACACACCGCATCGGGAATGCTTTGCTGGGCTGCGACCAGGCGCTCTAGTACCGCCTGCGCTTCTTGCTGCATACCCTGTTCAATCTCGCGTCTTTCCTGATTGAGGCTGTCCAGCTGAGCGGCGATGCGCCGTGCCTGATGCTCTTCTTTGGATAACAGGCAAGCAATCCCCAGGCTCATGTCATCCAGCCTGCCTGCGGCATTTAGTCTTGGCGCCAGTGCAAAACCAAAATCGCTGGCATTGAGCCTGGTCGCGGTGCGGTTCGCCACTTCAATCAATGCTCTGATCCCGGGCCGGGTCTGACCTTTGCGAATACGTGCCAGACCCTGATGTACCAAAGTCCGGTTATTAGCATCCAGCGCGACCACATCCGCCACAGTGCCCAGAGCAACAATGTCCAGCAAGGACGCAAGGTTGGGCTGAGTGAGTCCCTGGCGCTCAAAATAGCCCGACTCACGCAAATGATGACGAAACGCCACCAGCAGATAAAACGCCACGCCAACTCCGGCAATGGATTTTGAAGGAAACTGGCAATCGTGGCGGTTCGGGTTAACGATGGCATCGGCATTGGGTAGTTGCTCGCCCTGTAAGTGATGATCGGTAACCAGTACCGAAATACCGGCCTGCTTAACGATATCTATGCCCGCGAGACAGGAAATTCCATTGTCGACCGTGATCACCAGTTGCGGTGCCAGCTGAACAATTTGCTCTGCCAATGCAGGACTCAATCCATACCCCAGACTGAAACGATCTGGCACCAGATAGTCAACCCGTTGCAATCCAAACAAGCGTAGCCCTTCCATTAACACCGCGGTGCTGGTTGCACCATCGGCATCGAAATCCCCGACAATTAGCACGCTTTGCTGCTGATGCAGCGCCGTTTCAAGCAAGGCACAGGCCTTGTCCATGTCACGAAACAGACGAAAATCCAGCAAGGTAGCCGCACTGTTATCAAGTTCTACGGCGTCTTTCACACCCCTTGCAGCATAAACCTGTTTAATAACCGGGTGAAGATGGGCGGGTAAATGACTGTCATCGACGCGTAATCTGGGCCGGATCTCTGTTTGCATAACACTCTCTGAACTACCTGATAATGTGAAGGACAACTCCACAAAGCAAAAAAGGCCCGCAGGCCTTTTTAGAAATGCTGAGAGTATACCTCAGATTTAGGATTTTTTACTTCCCTGATTTAATATTTTTGCCAACGCGTCAGCCGGCTGATAGCCAGGGATCATACTGCCATCTTCCAACACGATAGCCGGAGTACCAGAAATACCAAAGCTCTGACCTAGCTGGTAATGCTCAGCAACCGGAGCCTGACAATTTTTAACGTCCGGTACCTCATTACCCGCCTTCGCTTCAGTCATAGCTGATGCCGCATCCTCAGCGCACCAGACGTTCATCAGACTCTTGTAGCCATTACCACTGAGGCCGCCACGTGGAAATGCCAGGTACTTAACAGTAATACCGGCCGCCAGATAGTCTTCCAGCTCACGGTGTAGTTTACGGCAGTAGCCGCAGGTAATGTCAGTGAAAACGGTGATCTGGTGTTTTTCGTTCTCGGCTTTGTACACTATCATTGAATCCTGATATTGCGCGACACCACTCTTACGTACGTCGCTCAGCGCATCCTCTGTGATGTTACGGCGGTTCGCCACATCAATCATAGTGCCCTGCACCAGATATTGACCATTCGGACTGGCATAGAATACGCCTTTGTCGGTGATCACAGTTTTAAGGCCCGAGATTGGACTGTCCGATACGCTCTTTACGGATAAACCCAGCTCAGCAAACTGAGACGCGATAGGGCTCACCGCCATCGGAGAGACTTCTTGTGTTGTGTCGGCAAAAGCACCCACACTGAAAGCAAGCGACGCTGCTAAAAGTAACTTTTTCATGTTTTTCTCGTAAAATTGCTCTGGTTAATCACTAGGACCGGATTACTGCGAATAAATTCCATCACGCCCTAGGATGATGTTGCTGATGAAGCGTTTTCAGTCGCTCACTGGCAACATGCGTATAAATCTGGGTTGTCGACAAATCGCTATGGCCTAACATCATTTGTACAACTCGAAGATCCGCCCCATGATTTAGCAAATGTGTTGCAAACGCATGACGCAGCGTGTGTGGCGATAACGGTGACTTAACGTCTGCCAACATAGCATAGTGTTTGATGCGATGCCAAAAAGTTTGCCTCGTCATGCCAATCCCCCGTTTAGATGGGAAAACAAAGTCATTAGCGTGTTTGACCATTTGAGCACGACCAACCTTTAAAAATTGTTCGACCCAGTGCAATGCTTCTTCTCCCATCGGGACCAGCCTTTCTTTTCCGCCTTTACCTCGCACCAATAATACTGCTTGTCTCAGGTTTATTTGTTCCATCCGCAGGCCAACCAATTCAGTGACTCGCAATCCCGTTGCGTACAACAGCTCCAGCATAGCTTTATCTCTGAGACCCATAGGGTCTTCTACATCGGGGGCACTGAGTAAGGCCTCGACTTCCTCTTCACTGAGCGTTTTTGGCAGAGATTGCGATAATTTAGGCTGGGCAATGTGGGTCAAAGGGCTCGCTGCGATTGCCTGCTTGGTCACCCAGTAGGCATAAAAACGCTTGAGTGCACTCATTGCACGGGCGGTGCTGCGTGGTTTGAGCCCTTCGTCTACCCGGTAGGCCAGATAGGCCTCTACATCCGCACCACTGATAGTTAACAGAGGTTTGTTATCATGATGCGCACTAACGTAACGTACAAACTTATCCAGGTCTGCACGGTAGGCAGCCAGGGTGTTGTCGCTGAGTCCCTGCTCCAGAAAGAGCATATCAAGGAAAGATTCTATCAGTTCACTATTGTTGTGCATGCTTGGGTCAGATATTTCTAAATCGGTCACGGGCCGCCTGTATCAATTCATTACACCATAAGGTAGACTTCGCGCCATATAATAACAGCCAATTGAGCGAAGACTACTATGCAGATCGGGTTATTTTACGGTTCAACTACCTGCTACACAGAAATGGCAGCAGAAAAAATGCAGGAGATCATAGGTAAAGACATTCTGTCGCTCCACAATATCAAAGATGAGCCGTTAAAAAACGCAGAGCAATTCGACTTTGTGATTTTTGGTATCTCAACCTGGGATTTCGGCGAGTTGCAGGAAGACTGGGAATCGCACTGGGATGATATCGACGAGGTTGATCTCACAGGCAAAACCATCGCACTGTTTGGTATGGGTGACCAGCAAGGCTATGGACAGTGGTTTCAAGATGCACTAGGTATGTTGCACGATAAAATTGCCCCACAAGGTGTTAACTTTATAGGCTACTGGCCCAATACTGCCGATTATGAGTTTGAAGCCTCTAAAGCACTTACGGAAGATAAAAGCCAGTTTGTAGGCCTTGCCCTGGACGAAGACAGCCAGTACGAAAAGAGTGACGAACGCATCGCTGCCTGGATTGAGCAAATCCTGACAGAATATAGCGAGTCGCTGTAACGCGTATCTCCTGATCTGCCAACCCCTCCTTGGCAGATCAAAAACAATTTATTTACACTGGTTAACATTCAACCTATACAACTAGCCGTTTATAGTTCAGTATAAATTCTGTACAGCTCTGCAAACTAATTGTAGAGGCTGGCATATAATCAACTCAATTATAAAAGGACTAATCATGAAGTTAACTCTGACCAAGAAGAACTACAAAAACCTGTCTCAGCAATCTCACACAATCAACAACAAAATGACGCCACAGGTTGGTGGTGGTAACGGTGCATGTTCAGGTGGTGCGGGCTGTCATATGGACCAGCAGCCAGAACCTGGTACTGGCGGTGGCTCTGTGTGTATTACCTGGTAATACCAATTTCACTTAATACTTCGGATAACGGGGCTAAAAATGCCCCGTGACCCCAGACTGGCTTCAATTCTGTGGTTTATTACCACTGTGTTTTCTGAACACCCCCGGTGAACACCCATACCAGCGCTTAAAGGCTTTGTTAAACGCAGCCTGCTCGTTAAACCCTAACTCCCTTGCCAATTCAGCCAATGGCATAGTACCCAGCAAGTCTTGAGTACGTCTGAGCCGCTCTTCAGTCAACAGCTGAGAATAACTGGTATCACATTGTTTTAACTGCCTTTGTATCTGACGTCCCGATTTATTCAGGGCTGCTGCTATCTCGCTCAACTGACACTGACCCAGATCGACGCTGGCAGCCAGCATAATGCGGATCTGCATCGCAAGCGACTGGTGCTGTTGCAATTGTATCAGCGCCTTATCTGAAAGCCGCAGCAGCTCCTCGCGCATCACTTGATTAGCACGCCTGAAAGGCAGCAACAGATAAGCGTGTGGAAATGCTATCTGGTTACGAGGCTGATTGCCAAATACCTCACAACCAAACCAGCCAGCCAGTACCGACAGTTCTGCTTCACTTAATGTGCAGGTTAAATTGATATACTCGGGTGAAACAGGCTTAGGGACCAGAGTACGTACCATAGCTACCCAACCGGTCAGATTACGCAGAATGACATGGCGAGAAGCCTGTGAATTTGGCAGCCAGTCAATCACTGCCAGTGCGCCCTCGCGATGAAAAATAGCCTGCGCTATACTGGCCACCAGCTGATCGTAGCGCAGCAGCGCCGACAGTGCCTGGTTTAAGTTTTCACAGCTTTCCACCAAGTAACCCAATACCCCATAATCAGCAGACTGTATATATTGACCAAGGTGAAAGCCAAACAGAGGGTCGCCGGTTCGCTCAGCCCCTAACTGCAAAGCCTGTTCGTAATCAGCTAACGGGACTCGGGTACCTAATTCAGACTCGATAGTCTTAGACTGAACTAAAGTACTGTCCAGAGTCACCCCCTGATGCTCCAGATAAAGCAGCACACCATTAAAGTAATTTTTGTCTAAAGTATTTTCCATGTCGTATTTGGACAAATTTACGTCGCCTATTCGCAAGATTGCCAGATAAACCTTACTTACACTAGACAAAACGATGCGTAAGGAACTATCTATGGTCAACATTCTTTGTCAAAAAGTGATCCCTGCTGAGCCCCATACAGTGCTCGAAACCCTGCTGGACCACCAACAGTTGGGTCGTTTTTTTAACGCGCGATTTAAAGTCGTTCAGAGTGCTGTCCACCCAGCTATCCGGGGCGGCAGTGGCTGTATCCGGGAAGTCAGCATGCTCGGGATCCGATTTTATGAGCAGATCCTGCACGCCGACGAACATGCGATTCGCTATCAGATCGTTGGCGACTTCCCGGTTAAGCAACATCATGGCGAGATCCGTCTGCGTCGCAGTACTGACAAGCAGTCCACCGGGGTTGATTACCATGTACGCTTTGCGGCGCCCAGGTATTTACCAGGCTTTGTGCTTCGCCGTGTTGTTACACGAGATATCAACCTTGCATTGACCCGACTGGAGGCCCTGTATGCTCCCTGTTGAACTTATTTTACTGCTTCTCAGTCCGGTTTTTATTGTTGCCATTGCAGCAGAGTACCGCGTTGCCCGGCGGCATTATCGCCTCAGGGATAGCTTGTACAATGTAGCACTTGCTTTACTGCACCAGGGCAGTGATATGCTGGCCTTAATCCTGTTGATGCCGCTGTTCTATTGGCTCCATACTTTTGCCTTGTTTGACGTGCCGCTGACACCTCTAAACCTGGTTGGCGCATTTTTACTCCAGGACTTTTTATATTACTGGTTTCATCGTACATCCCATAAAGTACACTGGCTGTGGCTGGCGCATGTGGTCCATCACAGTTCAAAGCATATGAACTTCTCGACCGCCTTTCGCCAAAGCTTATTGTACCCGGTTGTTGGAATGTGGCTTTTCTGGACCCCGATGATCTTGTTGGGCTTTTCACCCGAGTCAGTGCTGGCTATCGTTGCCATTAACCTCGCCTATCAGTTTTTTGTTCATACGCAGCTTGTCGGTCAGCTTGGCTGGCTCGAATGGGTATTTAATACTCCAACGCATCATCGTATTCACCATGCCAGCAACCCTTGTTATCTGGACAAAAATTTTGCTGGCGTATTGATCATCTGGGACAAATTGTTTGGCACCTATATCGATATACAGCCCGAAGAAAAGATCCGCTATGGGATCGTCGGCAGTGCACCAAAAGAGACCCTCCTGTCTATCAATTTCCATGAATGTCGGGTGTTACTCAACAAGCTGAAAAAAGCCAGGGGACTCAAAAATAAACTCAGGCAACTATTTTCAGCACCACGACATAGTGATTAAGTGTTATCAGTCAGCCACTTAATGACCGAACCATAAAAATTTACACTTTTTAGTTTACTTTTGCGCCAAAACAAAAGTAAACTGCACAGTGTAGTTTACTTTTGGGTAGCACAATGAAGAAGTGGTTTGTTATTTTTGCCGTTGTTTTAGGCAGCATTACAGGGGGCTGTTCCATGATCTCTAATCTCAATGCACACGTACCGTCTCAGAATTATCAGTCTGAGCATTTTCAAGGCGGCCGGTTTAAAAACCTGCACCCAACCATGCCGACCAGTCTGAGCAAAACGCTGGCGATCACCTGGCGCTTTTTTACCGAAACTAAAATCGCCGCTGAGCCCAAGCAAGCCTTACCAGTAGAAACGATTACCCGTGCTAAGCTGGATGCCTTGTCAGACTCAGGAATTCATATCATCAAGCTGGGCCATTCCTCAGTGCTGCTAAAAGTGAATGGCGCTTATTGGTTGCTGGATCCGGTTTTCTCTGAGCGCGCTTCGCCTTTTTCATTTATCGGGCCAAGCCGCTTTCATCAGCCACCAATTTCGCTTGATGCTCTGCCACCGATAGAAAAAGTGCTGATCTCGCATAACCATTATGACCACCTCGACAAAGACGCTGTGAAACAACTCAACGCAAAAACACGTCAGTTTCTGGTACCACTGGGTGTGGAGGGTGATTTGGTTCGCTGGGGTATAGAAGCAGAAAAAATTCACTCATTTGATTGGTGGCAGGAGCAACATGAGCAGGATGTCATGCTGGCCTTTACGCCGACCCAACACTTTTCCGGACGCGGCCTGAGTGACGCAAATCGTACCCTATGGGGTTCCTGGGTTATAAAAACGGCTCATGAGAGCCTGTATTTCAGCGGTGATTCAGGCTATTTTCCGGGCTTTAAAGTTATTGGTGAACGCTATGGTCCGTTTGACTATACCCTGATAGAAACAGGCGCCTATGATAGCGACTGGGCAGATATTCATATGACCCCTGAGCAAAGCGTGCAGGCACATCTGGATCTGCGTGGCAAAATCATGATCCCCATTCATAACGGGACCTTTGATCTGGCCTTCCACAGCTGGTACGACCCTCTGGAGCGAGTGCTCAAAGCCGCTCAGCAACAAGGGGTGGTTATCAACACGCCAACCCCTGGCGAAGTGATCACCATTAACCAGGCCTACATAAATCGACTCTGGTGGCAGTCTTTGTTGGCACAAACCAGTCTCTAAAACAGCCGTATGAGAGCCTTGTCGACAGCCTCTATATCGTCCGGGTCATACCCAGTTGTGGCAAGGTTTTCTCCTTTTCGCCTCTACTGTGGCTATGAAATCTGTCGTGCTGGCTGACACTGCGTAGTAGAAGCAATGTCCAGCCTGCGCAAGTGGCTAAACAGTGTGAATTGTAGCCACTTTTATACATGCAGTGCGCTTAACGCTCGGCTGAATAGGGGTCTTCCGCCATTAGGTAGGCTCTCAGATCTGCTTTCTGAGGATGGTTAATCAGCCAGTCTCGAGTCTCGCGCAATCGCTGATAGGTATCGTCGCCAAACTTACCTTTATAGATATCAGCAAAGTTTTGCTGGCTGGTGTTTTCGCGAATTTGCTGCTGCCACTGCTGGGTTACCAGCTGATTTAACGCGCCAGCCAGGCCCTCTGCTTTGAGTAATTGCCACTCCCCCTTATCTAGCCAGAGGCCACCAGTTGCGACGCTGTAATCAACCCGGTGCGCACTCGTTGCACTGATCCTGAATTTTCTCATCAAAGTGCCCGATACCGGACAAAGCAATGCACGTTTACTGTCCTGCGCATCTTCGCCAAACTCAATGTGCTCAGCAAAATGATAGTCCGGATTACGCTCTTTCCACGCCACATAATCTTCTATGAGGATCCAATCACCCTGGCAGTGGTCACAGCTATGTGCCCGAAATAAGCCTTCAATAAACCCGGGGCGCAATTGGCCCTCACCACAACTTGTACATTTCATAGGATCTCCCAATGCATTATCCATGTGATACACGTGAGCCAGTGTAAAGCAATTAGCCGTTGGCCTCAATTTGTGAACTATGCCAAGTGCGCAAACATTATCAATCGCCTCTGGTATACGCTAAATTCCGTCGCCAGCAACAGCAATATGTATCAACTGAGTGCTAGACTGATTTACCAATAACCCAAGCGAGAAAAGCAACATGACAACACGTGCCACCACACTTAATCACTATCAGCAGCGGCTGCTGCGTGTGATTGACTATATGTACGACCATGTTGAGCAGGACCTGGACGTGAACACACTGGCCGACGTGGCCTGTATGTCCTGTTACCACTTCCATCGCATTTTTCGCGAGTTTATGGGTGAACCGGTAAACGCCACTGTCAGGCGTATGCGCATGTTGAAGGCGGCATCCTATTTAGTTCGCAGCACACTGACACAGCAGCAGATAGCCAGACGGGTAAACTATGGCAGCGTTGAAGCCTTTAACCGGGCATTCAGCCGCCATTATGGCATGACGCCCAATCAATTTCGTCAGCAACAGCAAGGCGATCCACTGCACAGCGCTGCGTTTTATCCGGCTCAACCACAGGAGTACAACACTATGTATCAGGTAGAACAAACGCAACAAAATGCATTAACCCTTATTGGCCTGGCGCACCGGGGGGACTATATGCAGATAGGTAAAACCTTCGAAAAGCTCGGTATGATGGCTGGCAGTACAGGCCTTATCAACGAGCAGACTCGTTACTTTGGTATTTACTATGACGACCCGCAAACGGTAGATCAGGACAACCTCAGGGCCATGGCATGTATCACTCTGGCCTCTGGCACTGAGTTCGATAAAGAGACCTTTGAAGCCGTGACCATTCCGGCAGGTAAGCTGGTCTCGCTGACCTTCAAGGGTGATTACAGCGAACTGGAGCAACCCTATAACTGGTTGTTTGGCCAATGGCTGCCGCAGAGCGGTCTGGAACTGATGGATTTCCCTCCGTTTGAGGAATACCTGAATGACACCCGGGACACCGCACCGCAGGACTTACTCACTAAGATTAACTGCCTGGTTCAGGCCTAGACTAGATAAGTATTGCACCACTGCACTTAACAGCGTTTCAACCAGTTCATTCGCCTGCTGCTGCGAAGGTGCTTCGGCATAACATCGCAGCTCGGGCGCGTTGCCCGATTGCCTTAAGTGAACGATGCGCTCGGCATCCAGTGCAAAGCGAATCCCATCCAACGTGCTCAGAACTTTGGGTGTATCACGACACGCCAGCATAGTTGCAAGCCGCAGTGGTTGCTCCTGAAGTAAAGTTAACAGGCGATCTGAGCTGGCTTTTTCGATACCCTGCAGGCGATGGCTGGCAGTAAAGCGACTTTCATACTGAGACATTAGCTGAGCCAGATTGGCGCCACATTGCTTGCTCAAATAGAGGATAGCCAGCAGAGGGAGTAAGGCATCCCGGGTCGGCAAGCGCACCATGGCCTTACCCCCTAAGGTGATATCTGACCCCAGTAAAAAACCGCCATTGGCTTCAAAGCCGGCAACCGTCCCATAACGCTCTGCCAGAGCATATACCTGCTCGATCACAAAAGGAGAACCAATCCGTGTGCGCTGAATCTGCTTAAATTCGCCACTTAGCTCTAGCGAAGAATTACAATTGAGCGGTACACTGAGTGCCTCAATACCCAGCGCTTTGGCACTTAACAGCCCGAGCATATCACCCCTGTGCCACTGCCCGGTATGATCTGCTATCATTGGCCTGTCGCCGTCTCCATCGGTGCTGAATAACAAATCCAGCTGATGCTCTTTGGTCCAACGCTCGGCTTTTGCTATATCTTGTTCGCTGAGGGCTTCTGTATCAATCGGAACAAACTCCTCACTGCGACCCAGGCAGATAACCTGCGCCCCCAGAGTTCGTAATACAGATGCGTATAGCTCGCGGCCGGCACTGGTATGTTCATACAGACCAATCCTCAGCCCTGCACATAAATCGGCGGGAAAAACATCAATCACCCGGGACAGATAAGGAGCAGTAATCTGACTGTCAGGGGCTGGAAGTGGTTGTATGGTCAAAGAACCAACGCCCGAGCGACAAGCCAGTATCGCGGCTTCATCGACCTTATCTATCTCGCCATGGGGATGGTAAAATTTTAATCCGTTACGATCATGGGGTATGTGGCTGCCTGTGACCATCACCGCTGCCATCGCATTTTGCTGTGCATACAAAGCCAGTGCGGGCGTCGGCAACACACCACCAAAACGCACCTTAATACCAAGGGCACGCAAGGCACTGATACAATACTGAGTAATCAGTGGACTGGAGGGACGATTATCCATACCCAACACCACCGCATCGAAATGGTAGCGTGCGCTCAGTTGCTCAATCATCGCCACCATAAATGCCTGACAGACCTGAGCAGTAAACTGGTTATTTAGCCCCCTGGCACCACTAGTGCCAAACTGAATACCACTTTGCGCAATGAGGTGTGCGCAATCAGCTGACATCCTGATTTCCCCGGGTGTAATCATCTTCAAACCGGACAATATCATCCTCTTCCAGATAGCTGCCTGACTGCACCTCAATCAGCTGCAAATCTACTTTGCCAGGGTTGCTAAGCCGATGTACAACCGTTGCTGGGATAAACACGGATTGGTCCTCGCTCAGTAAACGACGTTCTTCGCCAATTTCTACCGCTGCCGTACCAGACACCACCACCCAGTGCTCAGCGCGGTGATAATGTAATTGCCGTGACAAGCTATGCCCCGGTCGTACTGTGATCCGCTTGACTAAAAAACGCTCGTCCCGATCCACAATGTCATATTTACCCCAGGGACGGTAAACTTCTCTGTGCTCAGTCACTTGTGCTACATCGCGGCTTTTCAGCTCATCGACCAGTGATTTGATAGCCTGGCTCTGACTTCGATGAGCCACCAGGAGCGTATCTTTGGTATCAACCACCACCAGGTCCTGCACGCCTAGCGTTGCCACCAGCCGGTCCTGGGTAATCACTAAATTATCCTGTGAATCCAACGCTGTAACATCGCCAAGGTGAACATTGCGGTCAGTATCTTTGGGCAAAGTTTGCCAAAGTGCCTCAAAGCTGCCAATGTCGTTCCAGCTTGCATTCATGGGCACCACGGCTGCACGCTCGGTGTGCTCCATTACGGCATAGTCTATCGATTCGGCTGGAGATGCTAAAAAAGCATCGCGGTTTATTCGGGTAAAATCCAGATCAGGATGCAGTTGCGCCATCGCCTGTTCACAGGCTTGCAGAATATCGGGCCGGTACAGCGCCAACTCAGCCAGATAATCGCTGGCTTTAAACAAAAACATTCCACTGTTCCAAAGGTAATTTCCGTTATCAAGGTAACGCTGCGCGGTTGGAGCATCAGGTTTTTCGACAAAAGCAGCAACTCCAGCACCAATCACCTGACCGTTGTCATTCTTAAGCGGTGAACCACATTGAATATATCCATAGCCGGAGTGTGGGCTGTCGGGTGTAATACCGAACGTCACCAGTTTGCCACTGTGTGCCAATGCCAGACCTTGATTAATGCTTCGCCTGAAGGCCGTGACATCCCCAATATAGTGGTCTGATGCCAAAACTAACAAGACAGGATCATCTCCCAGGCTTCGAGCTTTGAGCGCTGCCAGTGCTATGGCTGGGGCTGTATTACGCCCTTTGGGCTCCAGTATGATCCCGCCCGGCTGATAGCCAATCGCACGCACTTGCTCTGCACAAATAAACCGGTGCTCCTCGTTACAGATCAATAGTGCCGGTTGATGGCTGTCCGGTTCCAGTCGCAGTAATGTGTCTTGCAACAGTGAATGTGAGGAACCGAGCTGCAAAAACTGTTTTGGAAAACGTTCGCGGGACAAGGGCCAAAGCCGGGTTCCGGATCCACCACATAAAATAACCGGTAATATCATTTTTACTCTACCCAGACACCCTAAGTGCGTGCCACTGTTCAACTCTATCAATCCATCATTTTACCTGCTGATCCTGCACTAGGGCAATGCTCAGCGCTTCACCTGGTATTCACTCTGATAGACTACACTCTCTTATCGCGATACTTTCCCCCAGATTGATAATCCGGTATATGATATGATCTTAAAATGCCATTACTGGTCAAGCCGCTACTGGCAACCAAGGATATTCTCAGTACTCACCCGCACCCTACGCAGACCCAAGGAGCTTTAGCATGTCGGGCAAACCCCCTTTCAATCCCATAGCCGTGTTCTTTCTCTTTTTTATTTTGTTGCTGCAAAACGCGGTTCAGGCGCAGGCCAAAGTGATGCAACAACCTAAGCTGGCCATTGTTGGTTCGGGACCTCTGGTCGCCAAAGGAAGCGGCCAGTCCATTCCAATCACCTACCAGCATATAGACGCAGTCGATGTAGAATTGCTGCGCCTCACCAGCGCACATGACTTCCTCAGCCGCTATTATCTGACAGATAAGCTGTATCCGAGTTCACTGGATCGACTGCAATATACCTATGACAGCGTTTTTGCCGACAGATTTACCCTACCCAAAAACACTCAGCCTGGTATTCAGTCGGCCCGATTACCGATTCCAAAGTCGCTGTCCAGCGGCTGGTATATCGTCGTGCTCAAAGCTCCTGGTATGTTTAATGAGTTACAGGCAAAGCATCTGCTGCTGACCGATCTGGGCATTCAGGCAAAAGTGTTTAAGCAACACGCCAGCATACAGATCAACCGCCTGTCTACAGGACGTCCGATAAAAAACGCCAAAGTTAAGGCCTTTCGCAAGCATGAATTACTGAGAGAGACAAAAACCGATCAGCATGGTGCTGTGCACTTTGATATCCAGCTGCATCGAGACGACATCGTAGTCGCTGAATATACCAATAATGGGGGCGAGCCTGAGTATGCGCTGTTGCCTATCAAAGAAGTGCCATTGGATTTATCGGATTACCAGGTTGGCGGCCGCCCCTACCAGGATATGGAGGCATATATTTACAGTAACCGGGATCTGGTTAAACCCGGCGAGACGCTGCCCATTAATATTTTACTGCGCGATGCCGATGGTGTTGCCATCACAGAGCAGCCTGTCACTTTGACTGTAACTAACCCCTTGCAGGAGGAGATACTGCGCACACAGCTGACACCGGGTGCCGCGGGCTTTTTCAATAAACACTTATATACCGACCAAGGCTGGCCAACCGGACGCTATAAAGTCTCTGTGATGCTTGACCCAACCGCTCGCTCTGCCATAGGTCACTTTGAATTTCAGCTGGAAGAGTTTGTACCAGAGCGCATGGACCTGACCTTCAGTGGACAAGAGGCATTTGTTACAGCAGGTAAATCCATGCCAATAACGGTGCAGGGGCGCTATTTATTCGGCAGCCCCGCCGTTGGAAACACCTTAAAAGCAAGCCTTGTGCATCGAGCGGTACGTCATTACCCGGGCCCATTTGCTGACTTCTTCGTTGGTGAAGATTTTTATCTCAGCAACCGCTTTCAGACGTTGCCTGAGCAGCGCTTATCTGAACAAGGCAAGCTGGCCCTATCCCTGCCCACTGTGAGTGCCGATATGCTCAAAAGCCCGGTAGAAACTCAGGTGAGCCTCAGCCTGCTGGAGTCTGGCGGCGCCGCAGTGCAACGACAACTCAGCTATACTAGCTGGAAATCCAGCCCATTACCCGCAGTTAAGCCTGCCCAGGCCGAATTCAAATATGCCTCAGACGCGCAGTTTGAACTGGCGCTACTCAGCCCAGATGGCCAGCACTTAACAAGTGGAGAGCTGGACGTCGAACTCAGTTACGATCAGGGTCGCTATTTCTGGTTTTATGAAGAAGGCATAGGCTGGCGCCGTCAGTCTCAGCCACAGTGGCGCAGTGAAGCAAAACAAACCGTGGTGCTTAATCAGGACAGCCACACGGTGCAATTCCCCGTCGACTGGGGGAACTACCGCCTGACGATTACAGACAAGCAGAGCAAAGTCAAAACAGTTTATGACTTTTATGCTGGCTGGCACCGGGGGTATCAGCAGCTCAAAGCCAAACCACAGCACCTGTCAATGCAGCTGGATAAACGCCATTATCAGGCAGGTGACATATTGGTCGTTGACCTGGATGCACCGGCCGATGGACAGCTACAGCTGGCACTCGAAGCCGACAGTGTACTTTGGACGCAAAGCCAGTCTGTTAGTAAAGGTAAAACGACGCTACGCATCCCGCTCGATAAATCGCTGGCTCGCCACGACCTCTATCTCAGTGCCACCTTGCTAAGCGGGCAGTCCAGCACACTGCAACGCCACTTTGGTATTGTTCCTGTCAGGCTGTCACGCGAGGACCGGGAACTGAAACTGGACCTGACTTTACCGGATAAGATTGAACCGCTTAAGCCACTAACCGTGGCAATTCAAACTTCAGATATCGCTGGCTCACAGGCTGAGCAAAGCTGGGTCACACTGTCGGTTGTCGACAAAGGGATCCTGAATCTAAGCCGTTATTATCCGGTCGACCCGCATCACTATCTGTTCAATCAACGTCGCTACGGTGGCGATGTGATTGACTTGTATTCACGACGTTATGATAACCGTCCTGACCCGTTTGCCCAGTCTCGCTTTGGCAGTGACAATAATGAGCGCAGTGACAACCGCAACGATAATCTGGTCGAGAGTAAAACCGTGATCCTGATGACCCAGCCGGTCCAACTGATTGACGGCAAAGCCAGCATTACAGTGGATATGCCTGATTACAATGGTGAAGTACAAATCGTCGCAACCGCTTTCAATCACACTCAGGTTGGCCACAAGGTCGAAGCTCGCCCGGTTAGTGCGCCGGTGATCGCAGAACTGAGCGTGCCGCGTTTTTTGGTGCCCAAAGATGAGACTTCTGTCACGCTGGACCTGCACAACGTCAGTGGCCGTGAACAGACTCTGTCTGTCACGGTCCAGCCCTCAGGCCCGGTGCAATTTGTTGATGAACACACTTTTACGGTAACCCTGGACGACCAGGCCCATTGGAGTCGCTCCATGCGCGTACTTGTTGGCGCCACTCCCTGGTCGCATACCGCAACGGTACAAATTGAGTTGCAGGGCGCAGAGATCTCGCAAACACGCAGCTGGTCTGTGCCCATCACAGCAATTGAACCTCAGCTGGTGCAGGCGACCACGCTCATGTTAATGCCCGGACAAACTTATCAGGTCGATTCAATGCTTTGGCAGGGGCTGCACGTCGATGAGACAGACCCTGGCACCTTATATGCCAGCCATACGCCCAGACTCCCCATCAGAGAATATGCATCTGCGCTGCGTGCCTACCCTTATGGATGCGCGGAGCAAACCACCAGTAAAGCCTGGCCCTTTTTACTTAAGCACCCTCAACTTGACGGCTTGCTACTGCAAGCTTTGGACAGTGAGCAGGCAAAGGCCGGGCAACTTGACGATCCGCGTACACTGATCAGCCAATCCGTTCAACGACTGAAGACCATGCAAAAACCCAGCGGAGGGTTCGCACTGTGGGATGCCCAGGGAAATGAACAGCCCTGGTTAAGTGCCTATATCACCGAGTTTTTGACTCAGGCACACGCGGCTTTTCCGGGCACAGTGCCGCCAAGCATGCTCAATCGGGCCCACTATCGCATGCTCAGATACACCCGGGATAGCACAGTCGATGACCTGAGTCAGGACGCATTTGAGGCAACCGCCGCAAAGAGCTTTGCAGCTTACCTAGCCAGTCAGCGTGGCCAATTAAGCTACAGTGATCTGGAATCAATGCGTATCACTGAATATCCCTCCAGGTTAAGTCTGCTGCATATGGCGTCTGCATTGGCCGACGTGGGAGCAATCCAGCAAGCCGCAGCTTTGCTCAGACAAGCACGCACTTTTCATCGCACGGCCGATTATTTTGCAGATTATGGGTCAACCTTACGTGACGATGCCCAGTCAGCTCTTGTACTGACCAGGCTGGCAAGACATACTGCGCTGCGTTCTCAGTCTCGCACATTACAAACTCAGTTACTTGAACAGCTCCCCGATCAGGCTCTGAAAACCTGGCTCAGCACACAGGAGCGCGCGGCTTTACTGCGCACCGCCGTGCATATCAGTGAAGCAAACGCTCATCACCCTGTGCGACTAGAGATTGATGGTGAACAGACACTTGCGCCTGAAGTGGTGAGTCACACACTGTCGCAGACAATGACACTCAGTAACCCGAATGACGACCCGCTTTACCTGCAATTAATGGCCAAAGGCCGACTGCAGCTGGACCCCAGTATTGCCAATGAAATCAGTCCCTTTAATACGCTGGATACCAAACGTATGATCAGACGCCTGTTTGACCTGAACGGACAACCGCTGGACACAGCACGCTTCAAAGTGGGTGAGCGACTGATGGTCGTTCTCGATATTCAAACCAAAGAACCGGTTCCGGATGCCCTGCTGATTGAACGTATTCCGGCCGGGTTTGTATTGGAAAACCCGGCCCTGATGCAAGGCCCGCCGGTATCCCAGCTATTACCGGAACACGTCAAGCTGGCCACCACAGACCACACAGAATATCGCAACGACCGCTTTGTGGCCGCGCTCAAGCTCACAACCCGTAAATACCAGTTTGCCTATATACTGCGCGCCGAAGTGCCCGGCCTGTATCAGGTACCTCCAAGTTACCTTGAGTCCATGTACCGACCTCATAAACATGTGATTTACTGGCAATACCCCTATCAAATGGAGGTCGTTCGCTAAGATGCCATGTGAGCGCAATAATAATGGCCATTAGAGCAGCGCAACCGTTGCGTACTTTTCGGTTTGCACTGTGTACTGGGATGCTATGCCTGCTTCTGCTGCAGTGGCTGGATTGGCATTACCCCTTGCCTGCGCCCTACCCGGATGGACCAGCAACCGTTGTGACATCCCGTGATGGGCAGCAGCTACGGTCATTCAGTGATGCCCGTGGTGTACATCGCTATCAGGTCACGGTCTCGGACGTCGACCCTTTTTATCTGACAGCCTTACTGGATTACGAGGACCGTTGGTTTTATTATCACCCAGGTGTGAATCCGTTCGCCCTTTGTCGAGCATTGTGGCAATGGCTGGCATATGGCCGAATTATCTCCGGCGGTTCTACACTGACCATGCAGGTTGCCAGACTGCTGGACCCACACGAGCGCTCCGTTGCAGGGAAATTGAAGCAAATCGCCAGAGCACTGCAACTGGAATGGCACTACAACAAGTCCGAAATCCTGACTTTGTATCTCAATCTGGCACCCTTTGGCGGCAACATAGAAGGCGTCGAAGCTGCCTCACGGCGTTATTTTAACAAGCCCGCTCGCTCACTTTCGATTAATCAGTCTGCTCTACTCGTCGTGTTGCCACAAAAGCCTTCATACAATCGTCCGGATCGGTACCCTGACCGTGCCAAAGCAATGAGAAACAAGGTGCTCAGACGCCTGGCCGGCAGTCAGTTGCTCTCACCAGAACAACTCACTTTGCTTAGCCAGGAAGCGGTGCGTTTGGAGCACACTGTACAGGCCCCGCTGGCGCCCTTGTTAAGCCGCAGACTAAAGCATCAAAACCCCCGTCAGCATGTGATCCGCACAACGCTGGACTACGATTTACAACAACGCCTGAGTCAATTGCTGGCAAATACCAAACCCAGATTAACCGGCAAGAGCTCGGCAGCCGTACTAGTCGTGCACAATCAGCGCGCCGAAGTGCTGGCCTATCAGGGTTCCGTTGATTTTAACGACGACAGTCGTTTTGCCCATGTCGATATGATCCGTGCAGTACGCTCGCCTGGCTCAACACTCAAACCTTTTATCTATGGACTGGGCCTGGACCTTGGCCTGATCCACAGCCAGAGCCTGATGAGCGATATTCCAAGTAATTTCGATGGCTATAAACCACAAAACTTAACAGGACGTTTTAGTGGTGCCGTCAGTGCTACCAAAGCGCTGCAACACTCTCTCAATGTCCCTGCTATTCAGCTATTAAACCGGATGGGTGCCGAGCGCTTTGAACACCAGTTGCGCAATGCGCAGGTTCAATTGCATCATCAGGATGCCAATCTGGCTGTCGGACTCGGTGGCACAGGCATAGAGTTAATGGAGCTGGCACGTTTATATCGTTCGCTGGCAAGCCAGGGCAAAGTGCAAGACTTATCGCTTGTTTCGGACAACCCAGGTTATCCTCGCCCGGAATTTTCGCTGCTCTCGCCCGCAGCAAGCTGGATCACCTTTGATATGCTGAGCCAACTTTCTGCACCGGATCGGGTTGTCCCCAGCAACCGACGTAAAATAGCCTGGAAAACCGGGACAAGTTACGGCTATCGGGATTTCTGGTCAGTCGGTGTCAGCCCGGACTATACCGTGGCAGTTTGGGTGGGCCGGCCGGATGCCAGCCCGGTGGTTGGATATCTGGGTGCAACGCGCGCCGCGCCGCTGATGTTTGATGTGTTCGACCTATTGCCCCAAGACATCCAAAGACTTGCAAAGCCAGAGCAGGTCATATCAATGCAGATCTGCTGGCCAGGCGGCCTTGCAAGTAACAATACACCTGCTGATGTATGTCACAAACAGCTGCAGGCATATACCCTAAATGGCATGACACCACCAACTATGCACAGTGAAGGAGATTTCGTCACTGAGCCCCGCTGGCCGACAGAGCTTGCTACCTGGCTGGCGTCCAATAATGCACCTTTTTTACAACACAGCGAAACCCAGATCCGCATCACTCAGCCACGTAGTGGTCAGCATTATTACAGGGAACAAGTATCAGAATTAAGGTT
This sequence comes from Pseudoalteromonas sp. AWH4_217, assembly GCF_056161105.1. Lineage (NCBI taxonomy): Bacteria > Pseudomonadati > Pseudomonadota > Gammaproteobacteria > Alteromonadales > Pseudoalteromonadaceae > Pseudoalteromonas > Pseudoalteromonas sp. AWH4_217. Next base: position 23,594 of record NZ_JBSWYM010000007.1, read on the forward strand.
AGCAGTAACGGGGGCAGAGAGTGCACCCTCAGATGCTGTGCGTTGGTACATCAATCATGTACCACATGCCGATGCGACTTTGTCGTTGTCAGATTATCTGGGAGATGTGGTTATCACGGCTTGTCTGGCAGAACACTGTGATCAGCAGCATATTGTGATACACCCCTGATGTTTGCCGGTCATTTCATCGCGGTTTTTAGATAATTTACGACCGTATTTAAATCAACCAGGCGCTGCTGCGCCTCTTCTTTGCTGATCCCCTGAATAGCTTCATAATCGTCAAGAAAAATGGCACTGTCATAATCGCCCGTAGAGGCATTTCTGACGTACACCAGCACATAGCAATACCGTAAAATAGAATCCAGATAACGGAAGAACTCTATGTCATCTGCACTGAGGTCGGGTTTTACCCCACCGCCAAGTCGATTGATAAACACCTGTTTAACATAAACACTCTGCTCACCCAGTGTATATTTAACAACACCGTAACAGCCATTGTTATTGATTGATTCAGAGCAAATATCTGCGGCTGGTAGTAAGCCAGTCTGGTGCATAACTTCATTCCTGATAACATTAGTTTCATATAATGTTAGAACAAAATTACAAAATAACTATAAATTGACATGAATAACCCCCAAAAGAGTACCTGTGAACTCTTTTGGGGAAATTTTATCGATTTTCGGTATGGTGCCAGATCTCTCCAGGGGTATCAGACACTGCGCGTTGCCAATGCAGGAGAGACCCTCGCAGCCATCCAGGCCGGTTGACATACAGCCAGCTGTCCCACAATCAGGATGACACCCGCCACCTGAAACAGATAGACTACCGGCACCGGCGCCATATCAAAGTGGTTAACTAACTGTACATTTGCAAGCAATGCACAGATGACACCGACCACAATGCCCACTGATGTCACAATGGCGTTTTCTGCCATGCAATAACGCAGTATGTCTGCCCGGCTGGCCCCCAATGCTCTACGGGTGCCAATTTGCTTGCGACGTTTAACCACAGTAAACCTAGCCTGGCCGAATATGCCCAGCAAGGTCAAAAGTACCAGCCCGACAATCACCCAGTACAGCGTCTTAATTGCAGCCGTTTCCGATTTAAACTTGTCCGCGCGGATCTGCTGATAGTCCATCATTTTATCCAAATGACGGCCCGGTGTTTTCATCAGCGCTTTGACCACCTGTTGTTTTGCCTGTTCCAGCTCTCCTGGTCTTGAGCGAATCAACATTTTATAGTTGCTACTAATGTGCCGTAATGGGATCAATACTGTATTGGCATGGGAATACCAGCCAGGCCAGACAGACTTCAGATCTTTGACGACCCCTTTAACAATAAAAGGCTCATAATTGAGATAAACGGTAGTCCCCAGGATCGCACGCCAGTCATCCGGATAATACAATTCAGCAAATCCCTTGGATACCACTGTTTGCGTCGCGTTAGCGCTAAAGTCTATCGAATCCTGGACTTCTCCCTCGCTTGGTCCTTCTCCGGCTATCAGCTCTAACCCCATAGTCGCAATGGCATGTTCATCGCCGGTGAAATAACCCGTATAGATATTCATATCTTCTTCGGTGGGCCCTAATCCCGTCGGTGCATAACTTCCCCAGTCGCTAAGTGGAAATGAATTCATCACCGTAACATTTTCAACACTTGGAAGAGCCCGAACATCCCGTAAGTCCTGCTTAACCAGTGCGATCATTTCCTCAGCTTCACTACTTTGTACGTTAGTGTGTAGTGTAAAAATCACCTCTTCATCCAGGCCACTTGGCTCAATCAGCAGCGCTTCCTTCTGAATGATCAGGTACACAGCATTAACCAAAATAGTAAAGGTCACGGCTATTTGTAAAATCAGTAACAATGGTGCTGATTTAGAACGCCAGAGCGTACTCAAAATCGGTTTTAAATCTTTCATGTGACGACTCCTATAGACTCTTTAATTGAGCCGAAGGCTGGATCTGAGCGGCCCGATAGATAGGCCACAATCCAAACACCGTGCTGCTCACCACCGCCAGCACCACTGTCATAATTACCAATGGGAGAGTCATCTGCATCAAGCCCTCTGGTAAATGAGCAAAAATATCGGCGGTTAAGCGCAAGCCAAGCTGAGCCAGTGCCAGGCCCAGAAAGCCTCCTATGGTACCGATAAGCACCGTCTCACAACCAAATTGGATAGCAATATGTTGCTTGCTGGCTCCGACCGCTCTGCGCAGTCCCACTTCAGCCCCTTTACCATAGAACTTGATGAGCATCAGACCCATACAATTGAGTAAGCAAGCCACCAAAAATGCAAAGGCCAGCCAAACAGCAATAAAGTCGTCTTCTTCTACGATCTTATCTTCTTTAAGCGATTCCTTGATGTTAAAAACCTTGCTGAGGTTTTCACGAGCAAAGCGCCCTGACCCTTTTTGTTGCTCTACATACGCGTTAATGTGATCCATGTAATCGCTGCGTTGTGCCGCTGACGACAACTCCACCCAGTAACGGATCCAGACACACTCAGAGGCCAGGAATGTCTCCAGTGAACTGTCATCCAGTGGCGCCCAGCATTGCCAGCTCATTTCGCCCTTTGACAATAAGTTATTGTTTATCTGAAACTGGAATGGGGTGAATATGGGAAAGGGCAGGCTGTGTGCGTGTTGGCGTCCGTGAAATACCTGAGGAAGCGGCGACCAGCTGTCAAGCACCCCAACGATCCGAGCCAGATGTTTACCGATTAAGATATGCTGGCCCACGGAGTTAGCCCCGGAAAATAGTCGATCGTTTGTTTGCTTATCTAACACCACCAGCGCAGCCCCTTCTTTGTCTTCGAGATCAGACCAGGGGGAGCCATACAAGAAAGGGACATTGAACATATCAAAAAAGTCATTGTTGACTGAATTGACGCGCAACATTTTAGCTTCTTTATCTGTCTGAAACTCACTGCGTACCATATTTTTATACATAACCACAGCGGTTTGACGTTGCCCTTTCGCTTCCTCCAGCAGGTTCATCGTATCCATGTAAGTCAGCATAGGAGGGATCACTTCTTCCCCCCGGGATATCTGGTAGGCTTTATCCGGACTCCAACTACTTAAACGCACTGAGAAGGTGCGTTCACTTTTCTCGGGTAACGGGTCCTTTGCCATCATGATACTAACAGTAGAGGTGATCATGGTAGCCGCAATGCCCATCGCAATGGTACCGATCATAAGAGCGCTTAACAGAGGCGTCTTTTTAAGACTTATCCAGGCCAGTTTGAAATAGTATCCAATCAACATATCCACCCCCTGCAGACATGCCGACGAGACCCCGTGCAGAGAACACACAACTCCCGTTGCATACAATGAAGTAACATACTTATTCCTTTTTTATTATATAGTATTTCCTTTGATCAGAGGCCACATCATGCGGCCGCTGATTTAAACGCTACGTGTTGCCAGTGCAGGCGATACACGTGCAGCCTGCCAGGCTGGCTGGATCACGGCAAGCTGTCCTGCGGATAGCATAATCACTGCGCCAATCAGCAGATAATATGCCGGAACAGGGACTAAGCCAAAATAGCTCACCAACTGGGTGTTAACTAATACCGCACAGATCACACCAATGGCCACCCCGACAAGTGTAACAATGAGATTTTCCATTAGATAATAACGTAATACCTGTACCCGGTTAGCGCCCAACGCACGACGAGTGCCAATTTGTTTACGTCGCTTCAGGATGGCAAAGCGCGCCTGACCAAATATCGCCAGCATAGTCAGTACTAACAGTCCCACCAATACCAGCTTCAGAGTTTTCAGCTCCGCAACATCAGTGCGATAGCTCTCTTCGCGCGTCTGGCTAAAAGGCTTGAGCTTGTCAATTTGCCTGCCTGGCGTCGCCAGCAGCAAGGCCTTCACATCAGACATTGCTTGCTCCAGTACACCTGGTTGTGCTTTCACCATAATGCCAACCTTGTCATGAACTTCGAACGTTGGTGACAACACCACGTGATCGAACAGTCGCCAAAAACTCCATACAGCTTTAAGATTGTCTACCACCCCAATCACCTGTTGCGGCTCATTCTGAACATACAAAGTCTTGCCCAGGACATCTCGCCAGTTATCAGGGTGCAATGTTTGCGCAAGAGCTCTGGAAACCACCACTTTTCCGCCAGATTGTGCGCCAAAATAGGAATGCGAAACATCGCTTTGTTCAAACCATTGTCCCGCAATGAGATCCAGGTCCAGTGTGTCGCGACTGTCGAAGTTACTGCCATAGTAACCGCTTGCGGTGAGCTTATCCTCATCTGCAGGCCCGTAACCAATATCAACAGACCGTCCAAACCCGCTCATAGGGACTGATGTCACAGGAATGGCATTGTCTACCGTTCCCAGGCCCTTGATATCTCTTATGACCTGCTCAAACTCCGCCACCCGGGCATCGCCCTTTTCCTGCAGATTAATAAACAACGAAAACACCTGAGACTCATTGAGGCCACTGGGGGCCGTCACTTTATCGTGCTTTTGTGAGACCATATAAACGGCGTTGACAAATATCGTAAAGGTCACAGCTATTTGCAATATCAATAGTAAAGGGGAGGTCTTGCTGCGCCATATCGTTTTAAGAATCACGGTAAAATCTTTCATGATCCGCTCCTACAGACTCTTAAGTTGACTAGAGGGCTGGATCTGAGCGGCTCGATAAATCGGCCACAGCCCAAAGAGAATACTGGTCACAATAGACAACCCAAGTGTCATGAGCATAATCCGCAAATCCATTTGCATGATGGTGGCATTAAGGTAAGTAAATATTTGCTGTACCAGGTGCAGTCCCAGCTGCGCAAACAGCAGACCCAGCACACCACCAAACAAACCAATCAGGAAAGCTTCACACAAAAATTGCCAGCAAATATCGTGGCGACTGGCACCAACCGCTCGCCGGAGCCCTATTTCACTCCCTTTGCCATAAAACTTAGTCATCATCAGACTCATACAATTAAGTAAGCAGGCCAGTAAAAATGCAAATGCCAGCCACACCGCCATATCATTTTCGTTACTGAGGACTTTTGCCCAGCGCAGATACTCGTCTATGGTAAATAATCGGCTGAGGTTCTCTCTGGCAAAACGACCTGCCTGTTTTTGCTGTTCAACATAGGCGTTAATAAAGTCCATATACTGAGCTCTGTCTGCGCTCGATTCCAGCTCAACCCAATAGAATAACCAAATACAATCTGACGCCATAAAGTCGCTGAACGAAACATCTTCAATATCCTGCCAGCACGCCCAGGTCACGTCATTGCGAGAGAAAATCTCCTGATTTATCTGGTATTCAAGTGGAGTAAAAATTGACTCAGGATCGCGATAGGCGTGAGAAGATAAGTAGTAGAATTTCGGGATAGGGAACCAGTCGTCTATTACCCCTACGACTTGCATCAGGGAGTCACCCAAAACGATGTGGCGCCCTACAGAGTTAGCACCACCAAACAGCTCTTCATTCAATGCTTTCGTGATAACAACAACCTGATTCCCTGCACTATCATCCTGCTCAGACCAAGCGCCACCATACAAAAAGGGCACATCGAACATCGCAAAGAAGTCGTTGTGGGTAGTACGTATCATCCGCATCTGCGCATCGCGTTGAGCTTGTTCTTCAGCACGACTCATCATTTTAAACAAGCCAAGTGCCGACTCACGATGCGCTTTACCAGCTGCTTTGAGGTTTTTAGCATCCCGATAGGAAACCATTTCCGGAATCTCTTCCTGACCATCGGCCGTACGGTAAGGCTGATCAGGACCCCAGACACTTAACTGTACGGTGAAAACACGGTCACTTTTACCAGGCAAAGGGTCTTTGGTTTTCATATAACTGACGGTGTAGGTCACCATCGCGGCAGCAATACCTAATGCGATCGTGCTTACCATAAGTACACTCAATAAGGGTGTCTTACGTAAGCTGAGCCAGGCCAGCTTAAAGTAATAAGTTAGCATATGTAATCCTAAGCAATTGCTTGCTCTGGGGCACGACGTTCGCTCAATACACCATCTTTTATCTCAATGATCCGCTGCGCCTGACTGGCCTGCTCGGTGTCGTGCGTCACCATTAAAATACTGGTCCCTTTAGCATTAATGTCTTTAAGCAAAGACATGATGCCATCCGCCATTTTAGAATCCAGATTACCTGTTGGTTCATCCGCTAATAAAAATGCGGGGCTGCCGGCAAGTGCACGCGCTATAGCAACACGCTGCTGCTGTCCACCGGATAGTTGCTGGGGGTAATGGTCTTTGCGGCTCGCCAGGCCGACCTGCTGAAGCGCATCCATCACGCGCTGCTTACGCTCACTGGCGCTAAAGCTGCGATAACGTAGTGGCATTTCTACGTTGTCGAACAAGTTGAGTTCAGGGATTAGATTAAACCCTTGAAAAATAAAACCTATCTTTTCATTTCGTAAGCGTGATTTTTGCTTATCTGACAGACCCGTTACATCTTTACCGTCCAGTGTGTACTGGCCTTCACAATAGTCTTCCAGTAGCCCCGCAATATTTAGAAAAGTGGTTTTTCCTGAACCAGACGGGCCGATCACAGCAACAAACTCGCCTTGCTGTACTTCCAGGTCAAATGGTTGCAGCGCCTGAGTTTTTACTGTATCCGTGTAATAAGCTTTCGCCAGCTTTGACATTTTAAGCATAAAATTTCCTTATGGTTTGTCTTTATTCTTATTGGTGAGAAGCAAGAATGCACCTCACTTCAACAGACACGCACAGGGAATGCCTGTCCCCCTGTGTACCGTGCTGGCAGCTTTACGGGCTAATGTCTAAAATAAAGTCCGGACACAGCTGACCAACGAACTCAAGAAGGTACACAAAAAACCATTTAAAGTCACGTTTTTTAACGTTCCATTAAACTAATAACTCGACTTAATTTATCTACTACATTTGTTCTAGGTATTTGAAAATAATAATTAAGCAATAATCCGAGCATGTTGTTTTGTTAACAAAACAAGAGAAATTATCGGCCGACTAGAAAGTTTCTTTAACCTGTATTTTGATTTGTCCAAGCGAGGGAAACATGAGCAATATTATTGAGCCTTTTTTACATTATCTGAACCAGCTGCAAGCCATTATGCAACGTGAGGACATGACCGACGACTTGCTGACTCAGCGACTGTGCCCAGATATGTTCCCACTGCATCAACAGATATCCACGGCTGCGGCATTATCACTGCGCTGCTGCTGCCCACTTTTCAATAAAGAAGTGATCAGCTTTAAGCGTCCGACGATCAGCGTGAGTAATCTATTAGAGGAACTGAATGACACCATAGAGTATCTGACTAATTTGCGCAGCGATCCCTGGGAATCAATGCCCGCCAGCATCACATTCGTGGCTGGGTTTGCGACGCATACACTAGAGCCTGACAAGTATTTTCAATTCTACGCCTGGCCTAATTTTCTTTTCCATTTTTCAATGTCCTACGCGATCCTCCGCGCGGCGGGGTTGCCATTAAGCAAAGGAGATTTTGACGGTTTTCATCGTTACCCACCGGGGTTTTCGTTCCCATCTTAAAGTCCTGGTGCAATCGGCCGATAACCATTTAACTTTAAGTAACAAGGATAAGGTTATTTATGAAGCTTCACTTTCACAGCGACGCAGGCAAAACTGCGATTGCCGGGCACAACCCTATCGCTGAAAACTCGCAGGCACTGTCTGAACGTATACAGAGTCAGGCACTCTCAGCCAGCGCCCCCGATGATACCCCGCTTAACGACGCTCAATTCACGATACTGCAACCGGAGCATGGGAACGACTTCGCCGCGGCATTTACCTATCCAAGGCCAAGTGCACAACTGCCGGACTATATCGGTTTCAAACGCTTTCATATTACCAGTCAGGAAATGACTAAGAATGAGCATGGCCAGCTGAGTACTCAATATGCTTATGGCGACCTGACTGATAAAGACGATATCAATGCCTTTTTAGCCCAGCTTGATCGCCTGCCACCCGAGCAAAGAAATAAGCTCGAACATATCAAGCCCAGTAAATCGCTTTTATCCCTGGCTGAGCGTCTGGACGACAATGCACTCTCCCAGCTTGCAGATATTTTGATAGACGCAGGTAATACCTCGATATTTGCACTAGAGAAACGCAGACATGTGCCCGACGAGCTTGTTGAGGCCCTCTCAAGTCTGCCCGATGGCATTCTTTACGACACTTTGCAGACATTCGCCAGCCTGGCTGAACAAGGTGACACCTATCAGGCCCCCACCTCGCCAGTGGGTGTGGATGAAGAAGGGCGTGAGCGTATTTTGATGACCTCATCTGACCGGGATAAATACTGGAAGTATGAGCTGGCTCAGCCACCGGAAAATCTGCAATTGTTACACAGCTATACCGACTTACTCATTAGTGGAAAATTTAAAGGAGATGACCTGAGCACCCTAAACACGCATTTGCAGGAAAGTACCTTCTCTCAGAGTCGTGGCATACTGGATATGGCAACCGTTATAAAACCTTTTGAGAAACACAGTATGCTGGCCATGCTGAACGAAGTAGACAAAGAAAGTGAGCACAATGTGTTCGCTTATTTGAGTCAACAAGTTGACCTGTCCGCACACCGCCAATACTACCAGACGGAAAAGAATGATGTGGTTGTGCAACAGGACCTGCCCCCCAGCGAATCCGACCGCGGGCGTCTTTACTCCGATATTCTCACCGCATACGACGAATATGGGCTGGGATGGATCAATGATGCACTGGAACATACAGCAGGCACGCCACCACAAATACAACAACAGCTCTGGGAACAATTACTTGATGACGCAGAGCACTTTAACGAGCAGTTCGTGCGTTCCGATGCGCTGGAAAGCTGGACCAACCTTGCGATTCCCCCCTTGTTACAGGCATTGCATGACAGGCAAATTGACGACATTCGCGATTACAATAGTGAACGTATACTGCCCGATTTCCTTGGACACCTGACCTTCCTGGGAGGTATGAAGCAAGCCACAGAACAACCCAGCTCCAGTCAGGTTGGCTCTCAAGTAATGCCTGAAAACTAACCTGTGAGCCTGCCGGCAGATAGCGCCGGCTCCCCCTGGCTTACTCTTCCCTCACAGTCTAATGGTTGCAGTCAAATCTGATTAGGATATGATACCGGCACTTTAGCTGCGCTCATCAAACTAATAATTCAAAGAGCACCTTATATGAACAAAGCATTTTTCACATTGGTACTGCTACTTTCGGCCCTGACTTCTCAGGCATGGGCTTCAACCTTTAAACTGGACAGGCATCGGGTGGTTCTTGACCAGGAAACTCGCCGCGGTGAGTTACGCATCTACAATACCTCAGACAGCCTGCAGAGTTACCGGGTCTCACTGATAGATATGAAAATGGATGCTACGGGCTCCCTGAAAATCGCCGATCAATATCAGTTCTCTGCCAAGCCTTACCTTCGTGTAGGTCCCAGGGTTGCCAAAGACGTATTGCCCAAACAATTTCAAAAAATCCGCCTGATGAAAAAAGGCAAAATCCCTGACGGTGAGTTTCGTGCCCACCTGATGGTTGAAGCGCTCAGCGCCAGTTCGTCACAACCACAAAGTGGTGCCGTTACAGTACGAGCCAATTACAAAGTGATTATTCCTGTTTTTATCAAGAATACGTCATCCAGCACAGAACTGACTTTCGGTGCTGTGGCCTTCAGCAAAGATACCAAAAATATGCTCGTCAGCTTGCATAAACAGGGTCCGGGCCATACCAGCGCAAATTTGGTTGTGATGGAAGGCGAAGAAGAGCTTTTTCGTATCAACCAGTTCAGCTTATATCCCGAGTTAAGCCAGCGTGATATGTCTGTTCCGCTTGAATATCAGTCCCTGATCGACAAAAAACTGACATTACGTCTGGAAGATGTTGAATCTAAAGAACTCCTGAAGGAGCAAACCGTCACTATTTCTGAGCAAATGCTGAAATAATGATAGCCAGTTTGTTGACCAGCTTTGCTCTGTTATCGACGACCGCTGAGGAAGTCGATACTTTGACATATCTGAAGCAACAGCAACAAAATCAAACTCTTTCCACCGGGATCAGCATCAATTTATTGACACCTCTAACCTTCCCACCACTTAAACAGACCCCCGCAACCTGGGAAGGCGCCACCTGTAAGGCGAATGGGCGAAAAAATAATAAAACAGTTAAAAAGTCACTTTGCCCGGGTTTAAGAGGCTATAAAGCTGAATTCGAAATCACTGGCCAGCCCAGGAGTTACGTGGACATAGAAGTATATGGAAACGAAACAAAGCAGGGTTTAACCTTTACAGTACAAAACAAATCAGGAGGCTTTAATAAGCGCGTAAGAATAAAAAAATCAGGAGTTGGCACGTTTAGTGCAGGAGGTATTGTAACACTCAGTAACGCCTATGAAACAGGCAGCGGGGAGTACGCTTTCAGCTACACAGTTACTGCGGTATACCAATAATAATTAAGGAAATAAACAATGCTAAAAAAAACCTCCAGCGCAATCGCACTATTAGCTATGAGTTTTGGTTCTGTGGCAGCAACTTATCAGGTTGATGTTAATCTGGTCGTGGAACGTGCACCAATCCAAATCGAGCAAACAACGCCAATGAGTTTCCCGGAGCTACTGGTAAACGAAGCATCTAAAAATGGTGACGGCTGTTATGCGGTAGACACGCCCTTTGCTAATCCTACTGCTTCAGCGTTATGTAACGATCCTAATGTAGGTGGTCAGCAAGGTATCTTCACCGTACGAGGTACCCCTCGTGCAATTGTGAGCTACTCATATTCTGCGCCTGACCAAATTCAGGACGGGCTGAGATTTGCTCTGACACCTTTCTCTTCAGCAGTTCAGCTGAGTGCAGGTGGTGAGGCGTCAGTCTCAATGTCAGCAGTGGTAATGCTTGAAGACAAAGATATTGCCATCAACGCACCTGGTACCAAAACATTTACTTATGATTTTGTTGCGGCTTACCAGTAAGATCCCCATCATTTTCTAAAGGTCCGGCCCAGCCGGGCCTTTTGCATGCAGTATCTTTATCTCTTTTTCTTATTGTGCTTTTCCTCCTTGGTCTACTCTCGGGAAGTAGGCGATGTCGCCGATTTTATCTTTGCTGATCTGTATATTGATAAGCAAATCTTTCCTGAGGGCACAGAACTCATTACCCCAGATTACGACCATTACTTTGTATCACAGGCCAATCTGAACACCTTGCTGGCCAGTGAGTTAACCATCGATTTTGTCGGTAAAAAAGTGTCAGGTCAGTTGTGGGGGGAAACCGTGAACTTCTCCGTCGATGAGGAGAGCATAGTCACTCTGAATGGTGAGCCCCATATCAGGACAGATCAGCTAAGCCAGCTCAACATAGCGTCAACCTTCAATGCCCGAACTCAGGTACTCATTGTTGACACACAACAACGACACCCTAAGTCCCTGGAAAAAAAGCGCGAAGAGCGCAAACTCATCCTGACGGCCATGAATAAAAAACGTGCCAATCAGGTGGTGTTAAAAGACCAGTACCAGTGGTACACAGCACCCTATGTCGATGTACAGCTGTCTGCTTCACAAAGTAAGCACAATACAAACTCAACCGCCTATGTGACAATAAATCAGGACTTAGCACATCACCAGGCGAACATTGTCCTGACCGAATCTAATCAGGATCAGCTCAACGGCAAATTACTGCTCACACGAGAACTTTCCGATAAGATTGAATACCAGGTTGGTGACTTGCAGGGAATTTCAGGTGTGTTACTTGATAGCAGCGGCGGCGGCCTGGGTATTCAATACGGGACACAGCACAGTGCAGCTGGCAAGCCGCTGATTATTGAAGGTCACGCAGAGCCCGGCAGTGATGTCGAACTATACCGTAACGACGCATTATTTGATTTAGTACGTGTTAATGACAGTGGCCAGTATCGCTTTCGCCCACTGCAGATTTATAACTCAGAGCATAGCTATCATCTGATGATCCAGCATCCCGACGGACGGCGTGAACGTCGAGAGGTCATGACGCAAGCTAAGTCAGGTTATAACGCCGGACAGTGGTATCCAACCCTGACCGCCTATACAACAAAGGCCTCTGTACTGAGAAAAACACGTTTTAATCCCGAAGAAAAGTACATCAACCCGCAGTTTAACTATGTCCTGACCGATCAGGATGAGATCAATTTTGGCAAAGAGTGGCTGCACAACCTGCGACAAAAAAAGTCATTGTATTATCTCGGCTGGGAGCGTATTGGGCAGCCGGGTAAGGCAAAATGGCATGTCAAAGCAGGTAAAGACGAACACTGGTATTATGACTTTAAGTTGCTCAAGCCGCTTAGTGAAGTACACAACGTCAGCCTGTCCGCACAAAAAGGAGTTGGCCTCTTTGGCTCAGAAAAGATCAATACATTAAGCTATGAACTTAATCTCTCCGACTGGCAGGCCAGCTCCTCGTTTGGCCTCAGCCGGATAAACAAAGTGCAGTTCAAATCTTTGGATACTTATCTCAGCTATCGTTCAGGGTCCGGTAGCCTCGCCGGCAGCTTCGGCCACATTGAAGGCGGCGACTCCAGAGAACAAAGCTATTCACTGATAGGTAGTTTGAGCGGTAACTGGGGCAGAGCCAGACTCAACTGGAATAAGACCCGGGGGCTATTTGAACTGAACACGCTCGCTTTAAGTTACGCCCATCAGTTTGCCGGATATTATGGTACCTTGCAGCTGAGACGATCACTGTCTGAGCGCCGTAATGTCTCATCACTGACCCTGTCCAAAACCTTTGATAGTCTGGCTATCAGCGCCAATGCCGCCTATCACGAAGCCAGTGGCTGGCAATTTGGTCTGTCGTGCTCATTTTCATTCTATGGTCCCAGCCCATTGAACACTATGACCAGCCAGAGCGCCCGACACAACAGCGCACTGAAAATTCGTGCATTCTATGACAGAAACAGCAACCAACGCTTTGACGCTTCCGAACCCCATCTGCCTCATGTCACCATTATGCATAATGGCAATGAGGCCGACATGCTGGAACAGGGAGATGAAAAAACCTTGTTATATCTGCCAGGCAACCGCCCGGCCACCTTAGAGATAGAACACAACGAAATGGATGCACTCTACCTGCAACCTGAGTTTGGCCTGATTGAAGCCAACCTGCACCCTGGGGCAAACCAGACACTCGACATCCCCTTTCACCTGCAGTTTGAGGCCGAGGGTCTGATCATACTGACGAATAAAAATGGCGAAGAGGCCGATATCAGTGGCCGGATCCCGATTGCACTGACCCGCCTGACAAGTGGCGAAAAAACAGTACTTTACACAGAGCCAGACGGGTTTTTCTTTTTTGATAAGCTCAAACAAGGGGCGTACCATCTGGAAATCTCTCCAGACTATATCGAGGATAAAGCACTTACCTGCGATCCTTGCCAGTTATCATTTACATTGAACGAACAGAGTGAGCAACTAGTGGTACTGGAGGACTTGAGGCTTATTCCGAATGACATTGCTGACCCAGTCCACTAGCGCTTTCGCCAACTAAACTGACGGCGATATGCGGTGGGCGTCATGCCCGTCTGAGTTTTAAAAAACTGATTGAAATACGCCGCACTGCTAAAGCCACATTGCTGTGCCACCACGCTAATCGGACGGTGCTCCGTCGCCAACAAATGCTGAGCACGTTGACAACGCAGTAATGCACAGTACTGTGAAAACGAATAGCCAAGCTCATTTTGAAACCAGCGCTTTAAGGTTGCAGTGCTGACATTAACATAGCTTGCACATTCAGCCAGGCTTGGTTGCTCATCAACCCGGCTGGCAATAAATGCCTGCACACTGGCCAGACGCTCACTGTTACGCGAATAGCCAGATTGGAACCCGATTGCCGGGCTGGCCTGTAGTTCATCCAGGATCTCACACAATAAAGTTATCCGACGCAGCGGACTTGCAGCGTGAAGCGCCAGACAGGATTCACGGACACGCTCAGCGGTCTCTCGATTAAACACCAGGCCACTTTCAATGCCATCCAGCCAGTGCTGCATTGCTGCCAATTCAGGGATCCGGCCCCCCAGCAAAGCCTTTGGCCACAACACCACGACTACCAGTTCAGCTGTCTCATAGGGTACCTGGCAATCCCAGGTATGAGATACGCCCGGTGCGATCAGGGCCAGATCTATGTCAGCAAACTCATGGATCGCCTCGCCAATAAATCCACGACCTCGGGCACCCAGTGTCAGGATCAACTCGAAGCAGTCATGCTGATGCCACTCAAACAGGACACCCTGCTCAGCAATATGTTTCACCCGTACGGACTGATTCAGTGCAAATCGCACCGGGGCAGGTTTACCAGTATTCAATGTCAAATTTAAGCCAATATTTAAATATTTTGAGCCAATGACTAAAATACTAAGTTGTCAGTTTGGCAAAGTAAACACTCGATTTTGTACCCGGAAGTAACTATGAATTTTGTTTTTGATTTGGATGGCACCACCGTATTCCATGCTCAGCGCATGCAAGACGACATTAAACATGCCCTGCTGGCGCTGGAGCGCAGTGGTGGCAACTTGTATTTTGCCACAGCCCGGCCACTCAGAGATACCTTGCCGGTGTTGCCTGAATGCTTCTGGCATCACCCCATCATTGGTTGTAATGGCGCCATGTTCAGTCAGAACAAAGCCGTGATCAAAGCCCATAGCTTCGACCCCGTTCAGGTGCAAACCCTGCTCTGCTGGCTGGATAACAACGAGATAGCGTACTTATTTGACGGACACTGGCAGTATGCCATCTCCGATAAGCCTCACCATTTTCATCAACATGTGGCCGAACTTGGCATCCCACCGGGCAACAATCAGACACTAAGACAAGAGCCCATCGTGAAATTGCTGGTGTTAGAGGATGAGCATCATGATCAGGTCAAGCAAGTGTGTGAACAGACACTAAACAACTTTGAAATCTATCATCACAATGGCCATCATTGCTTTGACCTGGTGCCCGCACACAGCAACAAGCTCACGGCACTGCTGGAGCTTGGCCTGAATATGCAGCAAACCGTGTGTTTTGGTAACGACGTCAATGACATTGCCATGCTCGAAGCAGCCCGGCAAGCCTATGTTGTCGGCGAACAAATAGCGCCAAATTGTGATTTCATCCGCCTGACAGAAGACAGTGTGGCTGACACACTCCGCCAGCTGGCAGACGAATTTAGAGAATAAGAATGAACAAAGAACCTTATACCTCGCCCATCACGGAATACACAGATGAAGACGATAGGCAGCAAGGTTTAGCCAACATACTGGGAATTGGTTTGCTGATGATTATACTGAGCCTGTTTCTGTTGGACCTGCCCGATAAAACCTCCTTAAGAGAGGTGTCAGGTCAGTTGGGAGAACCCTATTTGTCCAGTACCGCCTGCGGTAAAGCTAAGTGCTATTTCATCAAGATAAACACCGGCAGTACCCAAATGGTGTTGCACAAAAAAACCAATGCGCCTCTAAAGCCGGGCGACAATGTGCAATTACTGGTCAAGTATCGCGCTGATATTTCGGCATATACCGTGTATGAAGTAATCAAAGAAGATGGGGTTACACTCAAAAGCCATTCACAGTTTGTTTTGGAAAACAATCTCTGGAGATTGTTCCTGTTTATTGCTGGCCTGGGTTTGTGCGCAATCGCGTTTGCACTTCGCAAAAAACCCTGATTACTCGCTGCCAGCCTATATAAAGCCATATCAGGTTATACTGCAATAACCTTCCCCCCCAGCCGCGATTTAATGCTAAAATCGCGGCAATTGAATTTAATGAGCACCCCTTATGCTGTCTTGTAACAACATCACCATGCAGTTTGGCGCCAAGCCGCTGTTTGAAAATATCTCGGTCAAATTTGGCGACGGTAATCGCTACGGTCTGATCGGTGCCAATGGCTGTGGTAAATCGACCTTTATGAAGATCCTCAGCAAAGAACTGGAGGCCAGCGCAGGCAACGTCTCTTATGATCCGAATGAGCGCATTGCCAAGCTAAACCAGGATCAGTTTGCCTACGAGGAATTCTCGGTGGTCGATACGGTGATCATGGGTCACAAAGAGCTATGGGAAGTGAAACAGGAACGCGACCGCATTTATGCTTTGCCGGAAATGAGTGAAGAAGACGGCATGAAAGTCGCCGACCTTGAAACTCAATTCGCAGAAATGGATGGGTATGCCGCCGAAGCCAAAGCCGGTGAGCTGTTGCTGGGCGTGGGCATCCCAACAGAGCAACACTACGGACCTATGTCAGAGGTGGCACCAGGCTGGAAACTGCGGGTATTGCTGGCTCAGGTACTGTTTGCCGAACCAGATATCATGCTGCTCGACGAACCGACCAACAACCTGGACATTTATACCATCAAGTGGCTGGAAGACGTACTGAATCAGCGTGACTGCACCATGATCATCATCTCGCACGACCGTCACTTTTTGAACTCGGTATGTACCCACATGGCCGATATCGACTATGGTGAGCTGCGTATTTATCCGGGCAACTATGACGAATACATGCTGGCAGCCACTCAGGCGCGGGAGCGTCTGCTTGCTGACAACGCCAAGAAGAAAGCCCAGATCACTGAACTTCAGCAGTTTGTTTCTCGCTTCTCGGCGAATGCCTCTAAAGCGAAGCAAGCCACGTCGCGTGCCAAACAGATTGATAAGATCCAGCTGGAAGAAGTCAAAGCTTCAAGCCGTCAAAACCCGTTTATTCGCTTCGAGCAGTCCAAACAATTGTTCCGCAATGCGCTGGAGCTGGAAACCCTGTCGCAAGGTTATGAAGAGGTGCTGTTTAGTGGCCTCAATGGCTTAGTTGAAGTGGGTGAAAAAGTCGCCATCATTGGTGAAAACGGCGTAGGTAAAACAACCTTGCTTAACACCCTGGCCGGGCGTATGGCGCCTAAGTCGGGCGCGTTTAAGTGGTCTGAGAACGCCAACATTGGCTACTATGCCCAGGATCACGCGGACGAGTTCGAAAAAGACCTGGACCTGTTTCAGTGGATGGAACAATGGCAGCAGGAAGGTGACGACGAGCAGGTCGTACGGGGTTTCCTGGGTCGTATGCTGTTCTCACAAAACGACATTAAAAAGTCAGTTAAGGTGATTTCCGGGGGTGAGCAAGGTCGCATGCTGTTTGGTAAGCTGATGATGCACAAGCCTAACATTCTGTTGATGGATGAACCGACCAACCACATGGACATGGAATCCATTGAATCATTGAATATGGCACTGGAACAGTACGAAGGCACCTTGTTCTTCGTGTCACACGACCGCCAGTTCGTATCGTCTTTGGCCACCCGTATCTGGGAAATTAAAGACGGTCAGATCATTGACTTCCAGGGGACTTATGACGAGTACCTGGCAAAACAGGCTGCTGAACAGTAAGCCTGTTTATCTGGCCGTACCCTGCGGCCAGAGTTTCTTTCAACGTGTTTCATTTACCTTCCCTGCATTTTCACGCTGACTTAAATTTCGCAGCGCCTCCAAAAATTAAATAAACAAATATATCAATACGTTAGTTGATAATTTCTATTTAACCCAATCTAAAATATTTCTATTTTTCTCACTTTGTAAAAAATCGCTAGGATTTCACCCTCGCTGGTTAGGCATGGTGAAAGCGTCTTTTTTACAGGAAAAATAATCATGAAAATCACACTCCCCTGTTCAACACTGATATTGCTGACAATCTGTGCACCGACACTAGCTGGGAATTCTCCCTCCCCCATTGAGCCCATTATGGTCACACTTCCGGCAGGCAGTTTCGCAATGGGCAGCTCTGACAATGAAAACAGCCAGCCCGTTCACCCGGTCACACTGCCCGAGTTCAGTCTGGGCAAATATGAAGTGACGGTCAGAGAGTACCGACGCTTCGTCGAAGCCACAGGTTTTGTGGCGCCCCAGGAATGCTATCACCAACTTGATAGCTGGTTTATTGGCAACACACCGGGCAGCTGGGATAACAACAGCCTGACAGTCAACGATTTCCAGCCTGCTATCTGCGTAAGCTGGACTGGCGCCAAAGCTTATGTAGACTGGCTGGCAAAAACGACGGGGAAGCCCTATCGACTACCCAGTGAAGCGGAATGGGAGTATGCAGCACGTGGGGGGGCAACAAGCGGCTTTTACTTTGGCGATGACCCCAAGCATCCTTCGGTGTGTCAGTACGAGAATACAGCAGATCTCAGTGGTGAAAACGAGCTACAACGCACCACCAACAGTACTTATGTGAACTTTGTTGACGGGTTTGCCGATTGCGTTGATCACGCGACCTATGCCAGTGTCGTCGGTATGTACCAGCCAAACCCCTACGGTTTGCACGATATGCTCAGCAATGTCGCTGAAATACTGGGTGATTGCTACCAGGACAATTATCAGCAAGCCAGCGAAAATGGCCGCGCCTTTCAATCAGGTCAATGCGAACGCCGCTCGGTAAGAGGCAGCAGCTGGCACTGGAATATCTGGCCGGTTACCCGTCGCGGAAGTATGCCCGAAGACTTTGCTGGTGCCGCCGAAGGGTTTCGTGTCGCACTGGACGGTCCTGCGCCGAAGCAAAGCAAAGCCTCCCATCGATTCCAGCAGCAACTCCTCATGGTACAAAAAAAGGAGCAGCGACGCCGGGATCAGCAGTTTGCCTACCCTCAGCCGGTGACTAACTTAACCCTGTCGCAGAACAATGGGTACGCCACATTGAGCTGGGACCGCAGTACGCAAAAGGATATCTCAGGTTATCGAATCTATCGCAATCACAGCGCAGGCTCGATGTTTGAACTGATTGCCGACAATGTCATTGATACTCAGTTTACCGATGCCAATGCCTCTCCCAATGTATACGAATATACGGTAGTTGCAGTGCGTCGCAACCTGCAAAGTAATTACAGCAACCTGGTCAAAACCAGCGGCAAAGCGCTGTCGGTGCCAGGTCGCATCGAGGCAGAGTATGCTTACGCCGTGACTGGTGCTAATACCGCCCGCACTTCAGACACAGATGGACGCTTAAATCTGACCGGTGGCGATGGCATTGCTGAGGATGCTCAGCTTGATTATCAGATCAACGTTAGCAAAAGTGGCTACTATCGTCTTAGCTACCGTATCGCCGGACCCCGCGACGGCAAAGGGTTTACCGTTAAAATCGATGACAAACCAATCTCTGCGCACACGGTCCGTGGTACAGGCGGATACCATGACTGGCAAACACAGCAAGGAGAACGTATTTATCTGGCTGCGGGTAAACATAAACTAAAACTCCACTCTCACGACACCAACTGGAAGCTCAACTGGCTGGCACTGCATCAAGAATAACGATGAATTTGGGGAAACTCGCTTTCCCCACCTTGCCTAATTCGCGTAAAACTGACTATTTTTATTAAGAATTGCGGATTTGACTGTCACTCAGATAGTCCACAATACGGAATGTATCGCCACATGTTCAAAAAGATCCTATGTTCGCTTTTACTCACCTGCTGCGCCGCCTCTGTCCATGCGCGTTCGTTATGTGACAGCCCTCAGTATCATGCCTTTGATTTTTGGATAGGGGAATGGCGGGTCATGTCCAAGGGGCAATTTGCAGGCAACAGCAAAATCACTAAGATACTCAATGGGTGTGTGATTTTAGAAGAATATCAGGCTGTTTCCGGCTATCAGGGTAAAAGTCTGAATATCTTCGACAAGCAACAACAACAGTGGCACCAGAGCTGGACTGACAACGCGGGGTTACTGCTGCAGCTCAATGGCAACAGGGACAATAACGGCATGATATTGCAAGGTCCCGGGCAGGACAGTGAGGGTAAGCCCGTTTTACATCGCATTACCTGGCAACCTAAAAAGAACGACACGGTTCACCAGCACTGGCAGTCTTCCAGTAATAACGGCAAGTCCTGGCAAACCCTGTTTTATGGTATTTATCATAAGATCCAATAAGCGTTATAAACTCTGCTTAACAGCTCATCATAACAATTGTGCTCATTAGCTGCTCTGTACGAAGCGCACCGATAAGTCTGTGCGCTTCGCGTATACCCGTTACTGTGGAGGTATCGCAGGCCAGTAACCCAATACAAAGTTGTCCATTTCACCTTTAATACTGACATTACCATAAGCACGCACTCTAACCAGAATCCGGTACAATGCTTTTGTGGAGTCAACCGGGAATACATCATGCAACGCGAAGCTGCCAACGCCCAGAATACGCTCTTCACAGTTGCTGTCTTTGCTTCCTCCCATGTAATAGACATCTGTACAGACTCTGACAGGGGTCTCCTTCTCAGCTTCTTGCAACTGCACAGCAAGCTGAGTATAGACTTTGTCTGCATAATATTGATTGCCCCAACCAAAGTAATGAGTAAAACCCGCCTGACGCCAGGGGCTCATCTCAAAACCCAGGCTTTGCTCACCGCTGATCACCTGTTGACTCTGATTAATCAGGGTGACGTCTTGTGGTGTACTGGTTTCAAAGCCGCCCGCGTCGGCTTCGAAACCAGACGTCGCAATGGTCACCAGACCATCTGATAAGCTGGTTCCAGAATGCATTGTGAGACTATTTAATAATACCGCTCCATCAGACTCAATACGCAGTTCGGTAGATGTAATATCGGTTGTCAGACCGTCCTTTCCTAAATCAACGATAACGGGTACCAAGGCTGTACTATTCGGCGCAATATAATAACTAGGCGCAAACGCAGCACTGTGATCGCCACCGCGGAACTGCTTTTGATAGCTGACACTGGCATATAGCTGTGCACTCACTGGCTGGGACCCTGGGTTAGTAATACTCGTCTGATAAACAACATACTCAGGGTAAGTGTGAGAAAATTCTGGCTCTGGTAACACAAAGCGCGTTTTGTAGCTGCCATTGCTGGTTTGGGCCAAACGCAAACTTGCAGTGCCATTCATCTGCTCTAAAATCGGCGCATTGCTAAAATAGGTAGAGATCTGTTCATCCGTCCAGGCCGAAAACTCTCGCCCTTCTCTGAATAACTCCACTGCTGCATTTTGCTGATGGGTTCCCTCAAACAATTTGAGTTCCAGGTTATCCAGATACACAGTTTCACCCGGTGCTGCATAGCTTTCGAGGAACCAGGTAACTTTAAACACAGACTTCCCTTCGGGCACAGTCATATGACAATCGTGTGAATAGACACTGTCTTTGTAGGTCGGAATATCATCGTTACGTGACACATATGACTGGTAAGTATTGCCATCTGCATATTCAATCTCAAATACGCACTGTGCCAGTGCATAAGGCATTTTCTGAGCTTCATCTGTAAATGGCGTGCTGAGATCAAAAGAAACGCTGAGTGTACTGGCCTGTGAAAAAGTACGCATCAACAGCATTTCTGTACCTACGCGATAATGACCCTCACTGGTCATTGCCAGGCTTTGTTGCCCACTGATCGGATCCAACGCAGAGGTTTCAAACTGGCTCAATGTGCCATCTGCTACAAATAGCCCGACATAACCGTTATCAAAGTTCTGACTGACAACTTTTGTAGGCGTATCAGCGGCCTGCACAACTACGGCTGGTGCCATCAAACTCAGTAACGGTAATATATGCTTTTTCATTGTTTTCATTTCCTTGTTTATATCCCAAAGACTCTATCGGCACGGTTAAACGTAGGTTGAGCAAATACTCAAGTTTTATTCCCTCTTAGAAATGAAAACAAAAGATTTATTCTAGATCCATTTTTTATTCACATTCAGAAAACATAATGTTAACCAAACGCTCAGCTTTGAAATAGGATGAAAGTAAAGACTCTGCAACAGAATACTGTTCACTGTAATGTGGCGTAACACAAAAAACGTGAAATAAAAGATAAATTAATGTTAACATAGATATAAATATTTTACCTCTCTACCACAACTAGATGCTTACAACACATCCATTGTGGCGATATGGGTGAGATATGCGCACTTATCTGCCTTTGCATGGTAAGCCGTACACTTATTCAGACGACACACTAAGGGATTAACATGGATCTCAACTTTACCGAAGAAGTAATGTATACCCTGCCCTTCTATCTGGGGCCGCTATTTATTCTGGCAACCATCAACTTTTTGCGTAAGCAAAAAAACTATCGCCTTAACGATACACTCACAAATGCCACCATTGCGCTTGGCAATCTGGGTTTATCATTTATTTTTCTGCTCGCTGTCGTGGCACTTTATACCCTGGTTTATAATGAGTATCGCCTGTTTAACCTGGATCAGAGCAACCCCCTAATTTACGTATTGGCATTCTTTGTCTATGACTTTTTATACTACTGGAATCATCGCTTTCACCACATGATAGGGCTGTTTTGGGCCGATCACCTGGTGCATCATACCGCGGAAAACTTTAATTTTGGCGTGTCCATTCGGATCAGCTATTTCACTGAACTGACTATGTGGATGACTTTTATCCCGATGGCGTTTATGGGTATTTCGCTGGAAGTATTCCTGGCAGCCAGCTATACGCAAATCATCTGGGCATTTTGCATTCATACCAAGTATCTGAAAAAGACGCCCCGCGCCGATAAAATCTTCAATACGCCTTCGCTGCACCGTGTCCACCATGCCCGCAATCGCGCCTATATAGACAAAAACTATGGCGGTATTCTGATCATCTGGGACCGCTTGTTTGGCACGTACCAACGAGAACTGGATGACGATCCAGTGGTATATGGCGTGCGCGAGTCATATCCCAGTTTTAGTCCTCTGGTGATCAACTCCTACTATTTAAAAACCATCTGGCAAAAGATCAAATGTTCCAGCTCAGTCTTTGAAGTGTTCTGCTCTATTTTTGCACCACCAGCCTGGCTACCTAAAAAGGCTAATAAAGCCGACTTTTACTCACTCAGCGCCAAAGTACGCTCTAAAGATTTTAAACCCAAAGATCCGTATATTTGCAAACGCACCAAATGGACTGCATTTGTACGCTTTAGCAGCATAGTGGTGTTGTTTACCTACCTGATGAGTTACTTTGGAGATCTGCCAACCTTACCTTTGGTGAGTATGTCTCTGTTGTTTTTCTGGCTGTGTCATTTCAACGGCCTGGTCTTTGACGGCGCCAAGCTGGGCCTGCATATGGAAGCGGTCACTCAGCTGCTGTACGGGTTAATTTTGTATTGGGCTATCGATACTAATCAAGCAGACTGGATAACTCTGGGCACCGCCACGCTGGCACTGCTCTCTTTGTGCAACTACATGCTCTACCGCACCCGTCCAGTGCAACCTGTTGAACTGACTGCTGAGCCCCAGTAGCAACCAACATCTAATTCTAAGTTAATATGATTGAAGGAAAAAACATGGAAACAGTAAATCAGACCCCGGACAGTCAAAACGCCGGAGGCGGGGTCAACCGCGAACACGGCCGCACGCTGGCGCAAAGATGGACTTTTGTCGGTCTGCACTTTGGCCTGGTCCTTTTCTGTGCCTGGCTGGCAATGGCCGATGGCTGGACTCACATTGGTCAACTATTCTCTCAACAGTGGGTATTGGTTGATCAGGACAGAGCCCTGATCATGCTTGGCTGTGTATTTGTCTACTGGATACGCCATGCCATTACTGTGCTATATCTGTTACAGCGCAGAATTGACTGGGGTGAAGCGCTGGGCCTGCTGTGTTTTATGGCCCTGTTTGAAATCGGTCTGTTACTGGTGGGCGGCGGCGCATTCAGAAGTGAGGCTATTCCGTTCGGTACGCTGGATATCGTTGCGCTGGTTTTGCTGGCGGTTGGCTCTTACCTCAATAGTGGCTCAGAGATCCAGCGCAAATGGTGGAAACAGGACCCGGCCAACAAAGGTCAGTGCTACACCGAAGGACTGTTTAAACATTCAATGCACATTAACTACTTCGGTGATGTGGTGCTGTTCACGGGCTGGTGCTTGCTGAGCTACAACTACTGGACGCTGCTGCTGCCTTTCTTTATGGCTTACTCTTTCATCAGCTTCCATATCCCAGCACTTGATAGCTACCTATCAGAGCGATATGGCGAGAAGTTTGATCAGTACGCGGCAAAAACCAAAAAACTGATCCCTTTCGTTTACTAACAACTCCTTAATCAGCCAGATTCAGGGCCCTGATAGCCGCTGAGTCTGGCACGTCATTCAACACCCACTGAATTCAGATTGAGTGCCAGTAACTGTGCTTCATTTTGAGTTCGCCAGTCTGGTGTCGCGTGCTCGCTGATATAGTGCGCATAGAAATCGCTATTTACACCCGATTCTACCGGCATCTGGCACAGCAACAAGGCCACATCGAGACCAATCCGACGATCTCCCGATAACTGCGCCAGCTCAAAGGCACGCAGCGCAAGGGGCAGAAGCTCGGCCTGAGTTTGCGCAGCCGCAGCGTACATCACCGCCAGGTAGGCATTTTCTGCATTGTCCTGGCTCACACTGTCAATCAGAGACTTGGCCTCGTCATAGCGCCCTTCACTCAGATAGTAGCGAACCAACGATTTACGACTGGACTGAGCCACCCAATGGTTCGGCGTCAGTGCGGTATATTCAAGCACCCGTCGGTAGTGAGGCTCTTTGTCAGCCGGCTTGTCTGCAAAAATGGCATAGTGGAAAGGCACTTTAGCAAAGTGGTAAATCGGCAATGCATAGTGCCGCATTTTCTCCTCCGCCTGCCGCAGGTAAAGATATTTGTCATTATCCTGCTGGTTTTTACTCGCCATAATCGACAGGTAAGTCAGGGCATCCAACTCCCTGGCAATGTCCTTCGCCTGCCGTGCCAGCTGTGCCGAGTGCAACAAACTGGCTTTGACCTGCTCATAATCCCGTTGTAAATGATGTAACCAGGATCGACTGTGCCAGACATCTGCCTGTGCCCTCAGATCCTGGCTCATTGCCAGCGCCTCCAGCGCAGCATCTAACCTAATCAGGCTAAGGTCGACCAGGTTTTTACGCAACAGAATTTCGCCCTGATAGGCCAGTGCACGGCCCAGTTGCTGTGAATTAGTTTGCGCTTTGGCCAGCACCGCCAGTTTCTCAGCCATTGCCATCGCTTTTTCCAGCTCCCGAACATCGAGGTAGGCATTAACCAAGGCGCCCAACAGGATCAAATCTTCCGGTGCTCCCTGATGAGCCTGAGTCAGCATAGCCAGCTTCAGGTCCGGAGAATGAGGGTTTTGCAGTAAAGACCGGACCACAGGCTGGGTGAGATGATGATAGAGCTGCTGCTGCACCGCTTCAGGTGTTTCACCATGCAATACGCCCTGCCATTGCCCTGCCGGGCCCTTTAACCAAAAAGTCAGGTACCAGAAGGCATCAATCTGGCGCACACTGGCCGTGAGGATCACCGGATGCTGCGCCGCAATCTTGGGATAAACCAGTTCCTGTGATGTTCTGAAGTGCGCAGCAGAGAGCGTGGAAAGAGCAGTAATGTCCAGCCGGGCTGTATCTTGCAATTGCCACTTTTCAAGCTCGGCACCTTCAAAAGGCAGGTACGTCAGCGCAAAGGACGCTTGCTCTGGCTCGTCGCTCTGGCTGATAAAAACCACAGCAACCAGGATCAATAAACAGCACAATGATATACCTAGCCACTTGATCCCAGAGCGATCTCCCGGGGCTGACGCTGCAACGGATGTGACGCCCGGTTTTACCTGAACATCACTAAGACCTGAATTTGGACCTGTTACCGGATCATTTACCGGATCATTTACCGGACGTTGCCACTGATAACCTCGCTTTGCATAGGTTTTGATAGAATCGTTGCCGAATACAGCCCGTAGATGGCTGATATTTTGAAATACAGCCTGATCAGAGACCACTTTCCCCTGCCAAACCTCATTCAGTATCTCTTCTTTGCTGAGCACGCGATGCGTATTTTCCAGCAGTAAAGCCAGCAGTTTCGCTTCATTGTGACGAATTGCCTGCGCTTCACCTGCGCGATGCAAAATCAAATCAGTGCTGTCGAACTCAAAGTCATCAAACTGGTAACGCATAGTGCCATGTAATTGTTATTATCCTATTCGCCAATAAGAATAACCCAATTAAGTATAAAAAACTAAAGATGCACCATGATGGCCTCGCGCTGCTTCTTGGTCATTTTTTGCACCACCAGCAAGAACGAGTTATCTATCATGCGTTCTATTTCTCCACGAGGCACAGAGCCATCCAGGATCACCGTATTCCACAACCGTTTGTTCATATGGTAACCGGGAATAACCGCATCAAAAATGTCCCGCAAAGCATGCGCTTCATCCGGATCGCACTTCAGATTCAACCACCAGTGACGGATCTCTCCTTCGTCATATTTGCCCGGAGCAAGTGTCGCAAACATCTTGTCTTTCACTTTAAACACATCAACACCGGGCCCAAAAGGCTGACCAACGGAAGAAAAGGGTTTATTGAGCAGATAAGCATGAGCTTGTGTATGGTCCATATTGATACTCCTTTGCAGACATTGTTATAGCACCATACACCTTCATCTGGAGTATGCCAATGGCCTAAGCAACAGACTCACACTCGTCATATTTAGCAAAAATATGCTCATAGAAATGCGCCCTGTGCCCCATCAGTAGTGCGGCACGTTTATGGGGAAAGTCAAACTCAAACTGTTTGTGATAGCCCAGCCCTGCCATGTACTTCATCAGACGAGTGTTATCGGCTCTGGGTTCAAGCACAATGCGCCGGGTCTTAGGCTGGCTTTGATAGATTAAATGGCTGAGGCAGGTCATCCAGCAGCGAAAGTTATCCGGTCCCCGGCAGCTTTGCTCCCCCACCAGCAGATGTATCCCCCGATCATAGGGCGCCGCATCATAATAACCTGCCAGCTTGTCTCTGGCTGCCCAGTAAACTTCCAGATAAGCAAAGGGCTGGTCGTCCAGATAACCAATCAGGGGTAAAGTATGGGCATCAGCAAGTTTATCACTCAGATACTGCCACTGTTTTTCTTCACTCCAGGCCTGTTGCCAGAACTGCGCAACTCTGGGGTCATTCATCCAACGACAAAAACGTGCTAAGTCATTGCGACCAATCAGCTTTAGAGAAAAACGTTTATTAAAATAAGGGTGCTGATACTCACCTAGCAGGGCGCCGCTCTCGCGAGGTTTGTCCTGTACCAGTCCAGAGGACCATAAGTTCACGATATTCATAGGTAAAAAATAATGACATATAACAGCATAAAGACGAAAGCTCTGCGAATAAATTTACCCATTAAAGGGGCAACCCGATCCTTTTAATTTGCTGCCATCGGATTCTTAATAACAAACCCGTTTTCGACACCCGCTTTACATCCAACCTTAACGTATAGCGTGTGGGCACTGGTGCGTGTTGCACCAAAGAGCAGTCCCACCTTATAGCAATGCTGCTCCCGGGCAAGCGACAGAGCTTGTTCAATTACCTGTTGACTTAAACCTCGAGGACGAAAGCGCTCAAATAACTGCCAATTCGCTGATCTGTCAGCTACTTTAACGTTTTTAAACCAGTTACTAAGCGTTGAGAGGGCTTTTGCTATCGACACTTTTTCCCACCAGAAGAGGTTAATAACAGCAACAAAAAAGGGCTCAGCTGAGCCCTTTTTTCAGTTCACTATCATCAATGGCAGATTAGATCTGCGGCAGTGATTGGCCTGGTACCCAGGGGGCACCTTTGGCCTGCAACTGCTGCTCAAATGCCGGAATGGTGTCGCTCAGCATGATCTGCAATTCGTTGCGGATCGCTCTGAGTTCTTCCGTTGCCAGGTCCAAGCTGGTGCGAATGGAAGGCGTAGGTCCGTAGGTGGACAGACCGGTTCCCAGCAGTGCATGGAACAGACGGTCACCGACAGTGGGCGTGTCATTCCAGGCACCCACCTGGTTTTTCGCTGGATTACCATTCAGACGGCTATCCAGTGCCAACAGCTGGTTGCGAATGTTTGCAAACTGACTGTCAAACTCACCCGGTGCCACTGAGGTGCGATCCAGCGACTGTTCCAGCATATCCAGACGTTTCACTGCTTTACCCAGTGCCTGACCTGTGGCACTGGCCACACGCTGAACGTCTGCCACTTCTTTCCAGAAGGCTGCTACTTTTTCGCCATCAATTTCCTTCAGCGCGTTGCGCTGATTCAGCTGTACCACCTCAAAAGTTTGCGGTGCCTGCAACTGAGTTACCTGACCGTCTACTTCTTTGCTCATGCTGACACTGTAAGTGCCTGGCGTAACCAGTGGGCCTTGCGGATTCGGCGAGAAATAATTGCCCTGCATGCCAATGGCCTGATGTGCTGGCCAGCGCAGATCCCAGCTGATACGGTGCAGACCTTTTTTGGCCTTGCCCTGTAACTTGCGGATCACATTGCCTTGCGCATCACGCACAGTAAACCACACTGCCGGCTGTTGCTGACGTTTTTCTGCTTCCAGCGATTCCCACGAAGGGACACCAAATGACTTTTTGTCTTCTTTCAGCGCTTTTTCTTTTGCCTGACGCTGTGCCTTCAGGCTTTTAATGTCGTCTTTGAGGTAGTAGGTGAAGGTGGCACCAAAGTCCGGGTTAGGTGCACGGTACTTATTACCGCCCTGAGTGCCCACTTCTCCACCGCCCAGCGGGGTGCGCTGGATGTACCAAAGTGCATCTCGGGTCGGGAATAACAGAGACTCCTGCGCCAGCTTATCTTCCGACAGATTTCGTAGTGCCCGATAGTCATCCAGTACAAAGAAGCCGCGGCCAAAGCTGGCACCCACTAAGTCGTTTTCACGACGCTGAATGGCCAGGTCGCGGAACGAAATAGTCGGTACGTTGCCCGTCAGCTCTACCCAACGCTTACCGCCATCAATGGTGAAAAACAGGCCGAATTCAGTACCGGCAAACAACAGGTCCGGATCAACGTGATCCTGTACCACACGCCACACTAAGTGCTTATCAGGCAGATTGCTGGCAATCGACTTCCAGGATTTACCACGGTTGGTACTTTTCAGTAAGTAAGGCTTATAGTCGCCAAATTTGTGGTTATCCAGCGCAATATAGACCGTATCCGGGTCGAACAGATCGGCTTTAATGTCGTTGATAAATGCCGTATCTGGCACCTTAGGCAGGCGTTTTACATCCACCTTGCGCCAGGATTTGCCACCATTTTCGGTGATCTGAATATGGCCATCATCGGTACCTGCATATAACAGGCCTTCGACCAATGGCGACTCCGACAAAGAGGTAATGGTGCTGTACTGCGACATCGCAAACATGTCCCAGGCGCCGTCCCAGCCTTGCTTACCACCCATAATAGGCTGATGAATACGCTCACGATTTTTGGTCAGATCGCCCGAGATTGGCGTCCAGCTGTCGCCACGGTCTTCAGATTGCCACACCCGGTGTGAGGCAAAATATAAACGCGATGGCTTGTGTGGGCTGACCAGAATAGGGGCATCCCAGTTAAAGCGCTCGGGCTTTTCACCTTTGCCAGGCTGCGGCTTGATATACACCATCTCACCCGTAGTGCGGTCATAACGGGTCAGGTTACCCTGCTGCCATTGGGCATACACAATATCCGGATTACCAGGCTCGGTTGCTGGCTGGTGGCCATCACCAAATAACACCACTTTCCAGTCGGTGTTCAGAATACCATGGCTGTTGAGTGTACGAGACGGGCCACCCTGAGTATTGTTATCCTGTGTTCCACCGTAAATATTATAAAACGGCTTGTCGTCATCCAGTGCCAGTTTGTAGTACTGAGTCACAGGCAGATTTTCGTGGTAACGCCAGTGGGTGCCGCTGTCAAAGCTTTCATATAAACCACCATCTGACCCCACCATCATGTAATTTTTGTCACCCGCGATAAATTCCATTGCATGGTTATCGCCATGCTTGTCTTTTTCTTCCATTCTTTTGAAAGACTTACCACCATCTTTTGACTCGTGTAAACGCACACCAGCAAGATAGATATGATCGAAGTAATGGGGGCTGGCATAGAGCTCCTGATAGTAGTGCGGTCCGGTGCCACCTGCTACCGCATCGGCACCTTTAACCCAGGACGCACCACGATCAGCAGAGCGGTATACCGCCCCGGTACGGCGGTCTAGTTCAATGGCGGCATATACCACATCCGGATTGATGGGCGAAACTTCCAGGCCAATTTTACCCATTTCCCCGTTAGGCAATCCCTGAGATAGTTTTTGCCAGGTTTTACCACCGTCGGTTGATTTATGTAGCCCGGAACCCGGGCCGCCGCCATAATACGCAGCTACAGTTCGGTGGCGCTGCCAGGTGGCGGCATACAGTACATTCGGATCGCGCGGATCGATTGCGACATCGGTTACACCCGTCCAGTCATTGTCACCCAGTACTTTGTCCCAGGTTTTACCGCCATCGATGGTTTTATACAATCCGCGCTGACCACCTTTGCTCCATAGCGGCCCCTGAGCGGCTACCCAGACGATATTTGAATCCGTTGGATGCACGATAATTTCTGAAATATGGCCAGAGTTTTTCAGGCCCATATTGGTCCAGCTTGCGCCGCCGTCATGACTCACATAGATACCGTCACCAAAGCTGACATGGCGACCCCCAACGTTCTCTCCTGTGCCGACCCAAACAGTATTGCTGTTATTTGGATCCAGCACCACTGCACCAATCGAATATACCGGCTGATCGTCAAAAACAGGCTGCCAGGTCACACCGGCATTATTGGTTTTCCATACCCCGCCGGAGCCCACACCCACATACCAAACACTGGTATCTTTGGGGTCGATGGCAATATCCGCAATACGGCCCGACATAAAGCCCGGCCCGATATTTCTCAGCTCCAGCCCCTTGAAGGTGGCAGCTGATAACACCCCTTCATCACTTTTGGCGGCCAGGCCAGGCAGGCTGCACAGTGTCGTGGCTGCACCCAGCAAGGCAATGCGCATCGCGCGGCCAAGTTTTAGTTGTTGCATACATTTTCCCTATTATTATTGTGTCGATTACCCAAAGCGTTACAACATAACACTTCAAAAAACTTATTAACCGTATGTTACTTGCAGAGGCAGTGCAATAAGTGTGCGTTGGCGCTCAAATAAAATGCGACAAAAAGCCGAAACAGGTGACTGCGATGCTACAAAAATACGAGACAAAAACATTTAGAGGTATGATTTATTTAGAAAAGCCTGATTTTAGAAAGTTCTGATTCTGATGTTGCGCACTACCCAATTCACGGTTTGTTTCGCCACATTCCATAAAACCCCGCCTGGCATTAAGCCAATGGGTGCACTCCTTTTCGTGAATGACTGTTAACCAGCCTGCATTGCAAATCAAGTCCTGTCAATGAGATGCCCCAACCAGAAGTTCTAACTCGGCATCAGCACCATCGCTGCTGTGCAAACCATCAGATTGTCGAATCAATTGACTACCGAACGGTCAGATAAACGAAAGAGATTATTTAGGTCCGCATTTGCAAATGATAGTGGATATCATTTGTATTTTTAGAATAATCAAGTATTATTCCCGAAAAATGATTTAACTCTCTAAACTCTCTGGAAGCTTAACGTATGAAATTGAATATTCTGGCTAAATCTGTTGGTTTAGCACTGGTTTCTGTCGCTACTGCATCAACCGCTATTGCAGATGAAACAAAAGAACTGGATGTAATTGTTGTACAAGGTCAAAAAATAGACCGGACTTTGCAAGATACCCCAAGCAGTGTTGCAGTCGTTACCAGCAAGGACATGGAACAGCACAATCTACAGAATATCAATGATGTCTTTTCCATGATGCCAAACGTATCAGGCGACTTTAATGATGGCTTCAGAATACGTGGCATTGATTCGTTCTCTGTATCAGGTGGCGGCAGTAGCTTCTTAACCAGTATGTACCTCGATGGTGCACCGTTGCCATTTCGCATGGTTAAAAGTGGCGGATTGTCTGTCTGGGATCTGGCACAGGTTGAAGTGTTCCGGGGTCCCCAGTCGACTCTGCAAGGGCGCAACGCGCTGGCGGGTGCCATTATGATCCGCTCGCAAGACCCAACCTATGAGCCATCCGCTAAATTTAAAGCCACCGTTGGCCAGCATGGTCAGCAGGAATTTGCGTTCGCCGGTGGTATGGGCCTGATAGACGATATGCTGGCATTCAGAATCAGCTATGAAGACAAAGAAACCGACGGTGACATTGACAACATTACTCGCGGTGATACGTCTAATTTCGAAGAAAGTCAGACCCTGCGCACCAAAGTGCTGTTTGAACCAAACGACGACATCGATGTGCTACTGACTTACACCAACAATGACAATCGCTTCGGTGTTTTCTGGAGTCTTTACGACTTTGGTGAGTCTCCGTTTGACCGTACCGTAGATTTCAACTCCCCAATCTGGGAAGAAACCAAAACCGATATCTATAACCTGGAAGTTACCTGGGATGTGAATGAGACAACGTCATTCCACTCCATTACCACATACAACGAATCTGACTATGGCTATAACTGGGATGGCGATATGCAACCTACCCAGATAGTTAAAGACAATGCCAATCGCCGTACGGATGAGACCTTTAGTCAGGAACTCAGATTAACCTATGAATCTGACGACATTCAGGCCGCATTTGGCTTGTACGCATCACAAGTTGATGTTGATGACCGGGCTGAGGGACAACGTATCCTGACCCTGCAACAAGCGGTGGGTGTATCGGACTTTACAACGGCTGTTACCGGATTGCTCATGCAACAAGGGCTACCTGTCGAAGTTGCAGCGCAAACGGCAGCGATGGCTGCGCCTTTGTATCCTAATATCGACCCCGTTGTCCTTAATATGAACTACGGTTTAACACAAAAAATCAAGACTGCGGCGATTTATGGTGATGTAACCTGGTCAGTCACAGATCAAATCGATCTACTGGCTGGCCTGCGATACGACACAGAAGAGCAAACCAATAGCGCAGACAACGCTTACACTATAGATAACCACTTACCTGACCCAACTCAGGTACCAGCGCAACTGAGCCCGCTTGTGACTGGGATCAATGCTTATCTGAATGGATTTGCTGCCTCAGCCTCTGGCGTAGAGCCTGAGTCGACTGAAGACTTTAATGCCTGGTTACCCAAACTGGGGGCGACTTATCACTTTAATCAGGATATATCGACCAGCTTTATTTACCAAAAAGGATACCGCTCAGGTGGGGTGGGCTTTAACATGGCCCGCTCTCGTATCTTTAGTTACGAGCCAGAGTACACCGACAACTATGAGTTATCGTTCCGCTCCGTATGGCTGGATGGCAAACTGGTAGTCAATGCCAACGCATTTATGCTGGAATGGAAAGACCAGCAGGTAAAACAGCGCCTTTCTGGTGCACTGTACGACACAGAAACCGTCAATGCCGGTGAATCTGAGGTAAGGGGCTGGGAAGCAGAGGTATTCTTTTACCCAAGCAAAAATTGGTCGATAACCGCGGGGGCTGGTCTGGCAAAAACCAAGTTCACGGAATTTGGCCCACAGACCGGTCGTCCGTTTGCCGATGCACCTAAACGGACAGCCAATGTGGCATCCAACTACACCTTTGACAGTGGTCTGTACATTAACGTGAACGCCAAATACACAGGGTCAAGCTTAGCTTATATGAACCCTAAAGTGTCATTGGAAGCGGACAAGTATGCCCTAAATAATGAACCAGTGAACGATGAGCGCTTAATTGTGAACTCACAAGTAGGTTACAAATGGGATAACTACAGCGTGCGTCTGGATGTCAGAAACTTATTCGACAAAGATTATATCCGCAGTTATTTCAAAGAAGCCGACAACGAGGGCAAGACGTTCACCAGTTATGGTCAGCAATACATTGGTAAGTCTCGTCAGGTCTCTTTGACTTTTCAGATGGAGTTTTAAGTTCTGTTAGCAAACTAACCCGTGAAATAGCCAAATAGCCGCCACAAGGCGGCTATTTGCTTTACAACTGATTTCTACCATCAAACTCAGTAATTACAAGCGCCCTTGGATCAAGTCCATCGACACAACCCAGATTGACCCGGTAACAGCCCGGCTCATAGCTGGTATCATGAAAGGGGTAGATACCACACACCTTACAAAAATAGTGATTAACATCACAATCGCCCCAGTGATAGGTACTTAAACTGTCTTTACCCGACAACAGTGTGAAGGCATGTTCCGAGAAGCTTTGCTTCGACATTATGGCGTTTTTTCTTATGCAAACAGAGCAATTGCATTGTAACGCTTCTGTGAGCTTCTCACTTTCAAATTCAAACTGCACCGCTTTACAGTGACAACTTCCCATATACTTCATTTTTTTCCTGTTTTGTTAACAAATACACTGCATATACACAACTGTATATAAAAACAGTTAATATTTAAAACAATTTTTTGCTCAGTACCGATAATATTTCAAAGTGAGTCAGTAATATGTTGAAATATAAGAAATTACCCATCAATAAAAACAATAATGAAAATCATCGTTGCGGATGACCACCATATCGTCAGGCAGGGACTGCTTGCACTGATCCAAGCAGCCAAGGTCGGCACTGTCATTGCTGATGTCGATTCAGGTAAACTGGCCTGGCAGTGCATTCTTAAACATGAACCGGATATCGCGATTCTTGATATCACAATGGGCGAAGTCAGCGGCCTCAGTGTGTGCCAGCGCATCAAAGCGAGAGACCTTAAAACCCGAGTGATTTTACTCACTATGCATAGCGACATAAAAGTGATCGACAATGCACTCGAGGCGGGCGCACATGGGTACTTACCCAAAAGCGACGCATTTCATTCACTTATCAGAGCCATTCAGACTGTACACACTGGCAGGCAATATATCAGTGCCAGTCATCAATCTGAATTACAAAGTTATCGTAATAACAAAGCAGATTTTGAGTTAACCATTCGGGAAAAAGAAATTATTCACCATATATCCCTGGGCCAAACCAACAAGGAAATTGGAGAGGCCCTGTTTATCTCCGCCAAAACAGTAGATGCGCACCGTACCCGGGTTATGAAAAAACTGGGATTTAAAAAAACAGCTCAGCTGGTGCGTTTTGCGATTGAGGAAGGCTTATCGTTGTAAACTAAGGCTCGCAGTACCTGCATGAGCACCTAACGAGGGTAAGCCCGGCTGTCCTTTTTTCTGTCCCAGGATAGCTATTAGGGGGAATACCCTATTTATATCAGCAAATCAAACTTGTACCTTGGCCGGGCATTTCATCGAGATGCAAATGCAATTTGATATCAATAGGAATTCAAGGAACAGACAATGAAATCGAGATCAGCAAAACACGCTACAAATCGCAAGGCGCCACTTAGTGTGTTAGCACAAATCACCCGTAAAGCGCTTTTGATCGGCATGTGCGGATTGCCACTACTCAGCTATGCACAGACACCACTTAAAGCAGGTGCAGCTTATACCGTTAATAGTTTCACCGAAAATTCTCAAAGCTCACCAGCGGTTAGTAAGCTCAATAATGGCGGCTATATATTTGCCTGGAGTAGCTACGGTCAGGATGGCAATAGTTATGGTATCTATGCCCAACGCTTTAATGCTGTCGGTCAGCCCCTTGGTGACGAGTTTAAAGTCAATAGCGCAAACACCTATACTCAACCAGCACCTCAAGTTGCTCAGTTAAACGACGGTAGCTTTGTAATTGTGTGGCGTAAAAATGAGGGAGCGGGGAGAAGCACCCTTCATGCAAAACGCTTCCAAGCCAACGGTAGCCCTCTGGGAAATGAATCAGTGATACATAATGGCTCGGCTGATTTTTTCGGTGATATAGCCATTACCCCGCTCAGCAACGGCGGGTATATTGTTAGTATGGAAGAAAAGAATGGCCCAGGCAACGAGCAGCGCAACAGGGTAAAAGCTCAAGTCTTCGACGCTAACGGCAATAGTGTAGGCTCTGAAATTGCAATGCCATACAATACTCTCCACCCAGCCGTCGCCAGCACAAATAACGGAGGTTTGGTAATTGCTTGGCAAAGCGCTGGAGATGCCAAAGGTGTTTTTGCTCGGCGATATGATGCCGATGGAAAAAGCATTGGTGCTGCATTTCCCGTCAGTCAAAATTCAAGTTATCAACACTCATCACCCGCCATTAGCCGCTTAAACAATGGCGATTTAATCGTCACCTGGCAAAGCAGCAACCAGACCAGCATCTATGCCAGACGCTTTGACGACAGTGGGACTGCCAAAGGCACTGAGTTTAGAGTAAATACCCATAGTACCGGTACACAGGAAACCCCTACGATTGACGCGCTGGAAAATGGTGGCTATGTTATCAGCTGGGTGAGTGATGGGCAGGATGGCAGTGAAGGAGGGGTGTTTGCTCAGACTTTTTCGGCCGAAGACAGCAAAGTTGGCGAAGAAATACAGGTCAATACCATGACAGATCGCGAGCAACTTCAACCAGTTGTTAGCGTGACGGGTAATAATGACTTTGTCATTGGCTGGAGACATGAAGAATCGTCAGGTAATTACGATATCAGAGCACAGAGATTCCAGTTAGAAGCAGTACAAGCCGATACCATGACACTCTCCATGCCTCAGTCCACAGTGCTGCAAGGCGATGTTATCACACTGCCTCTACACGTATCAGGTACCGATATTTATGGCCTGGATGCAGTTGTTAGCGTAAGCGATACCACCAAAGCCCGTATTTCTGGCGGGGAATATGGTGAGTTCCTGCCGTCGGATGAACGTTTGTCCGTGCCTATGGGTATCTACGACAGCCAATGGGATGGCGCGCTGGCACTGATGGCCCCCGCCACCGCCAAATCGGGCGAAGGTGAGTTTGCCGCTGTCACCCTGATTGCTGAACAAGCGGGTACCGTCAACCTAACCTTGCAAGCGCAAATGACCGACTCGCAAGGCAATTACCTGCTACAAAACAGTACCGACTACACATTCACCATCGCGGAGTCCGTCACCTTAACGGGTAATATTTCCAGCCTGAGCACCGCTGGCGACTACATCTTTGTGACGCTCTTAATTAACGGACAGCGCGTCACCATCAACCCGGATGGCAGTTTCTCTGTGCGCATTGGCCTGGGTGACGTGACTATGGCGTTAAGTGCACCTGGGTATCTTACGGCCGAAAAACAGGTCAACCTGGCGGCAGGTCAGGCCGATATTGACTTTGGTCAGATCAATCTGGTGGGTGGTGACAGCAATGGTGACAACCACATCGACATTGCCGACCTGACACTACTGCTGGGGGCTTATCGCTCTGTTGAAGGCCACCAAAATGGCTATGTGATGGCCGCCGACTTTAACCGCGACGGCGCTATCAACCTGCGGGATTTAACCTTGCTGGGTGCCAACTTTGGTAAACAAGGACCACAAAGCTGGTAGTAATAACGCGGGGTGTTCCATTAGATCACCCCAATGTTCAAAGCAACCATGCACAAAGTGAAATAGGGTAAACACCCTATTCACATCGGCAAGCTGTATTTGTAATTTATGCCGGCATTTCGATGAAGTGTACTTGCAATACTTCTTACCCAACGCATTCAAGGAAACGACAATGAAAATGGTACTTCAAAAAGCAACAGAAAAACGAGCTACCTCAGCCCAAACCCTCTCTCTGGGCACACGTATTGTTCGTGCAACGTTGCCCGTTTTTTTATCAAGCCTGCCCTTTCTTAGCCAGGCACAAACACCTATAAAAGTTGGTAATGAATTTTTGGTCAATACGCATACTGCTGATGTCCAGATAGGCTCCTCCATAAGCCGCCTCAGTAACGGACATTTCATCATAGTATGGGAAAGTGCTGAGCAGGATGGCAACAGTGACGGCATTTATGCACAGCGTTACAACACTTCAGGTGAGCTCGTAGGAAACGAGTTCAGGGTAAACGCGGATGTTTATGGAGCTCAGGAGACACCTGTAGTCGCGACTCTGAAAGACGGCAGTTTTGTCGTTGCCTGGCAGACAAGCTCAGGAGGTGGGCCAGGAGGCTCTACTGTATTGGCGCAGCGTTTTAACATAAATGGGACTGCGTTAGGAAACACAATATCTGCACACTCAACTAGCGCAAGAAACGTAAACGACCTTTTCATAAGTGCTCTCGACGACGGCGGTTTCGTGCTCAGCTGGGCTGAATACAACCAGATAACCTATACTAATCAGTTACTTTTAAAAACCTATAGTGCCGAAGGCTCACCG
Source organism: Pseudoalteromonas sp. AWH4_217 (assembly GCF_056161105.1). Lineage (NCBI taxonomy): Bacteria > Pseudomonadati > Pseudomonadota > Gammaproteobacteria > Alteromonadales > Pseudoalteromonadaceae > Pseudoalteromonas > Pseudoalteromonas sp. AWH4_217. The sequence continues at coordinate 61,583 of NZ_JBSWYM010000007.1, forward strand.
GTGAACTCAACAATATCTTTGGACGAAGCCTGGCGCTACTCAAGCACAGCTGGGTTAGAGGCAAATGGCTTCATTCTGGCAAAGCGTTCATCAAGCGGCGTTGACGCACAAATTTACAATTCAGATGGTTCAACCAGAGGAGCTGTCATCCGTGTCAGTGACAAGGCTTCTAGTGGTTTTTGGACACCGATAATCATCCGCCTGGCAAATGATGATTTGATCGTTGCGTGGCAGAGCACAAACCCCAGTTCAAATAAACCAAGCATATATGCCCGCCGCATTCGTGCAGATGGCACCCTTGCCGGTGCAGATATTCTGGTTAATTCGCATACAGATAGCAACATGTCACTTCCTTCAGCAACAGCGCTTGACAATGGAGGCTATGTTATTACATGGCAAAGCTATCAGCAGGATGGCTCTTGGGAAGGAATATTTGCGCAAGCATTTAACAGCGATGACAGTCGCAATGGTAGTGAATTCTTAGTTAACACAACCACCGAAGACCGTCAAATAGCTCCTGTCATTAGCGCAATCAGCGACAATGATTTTGTCGTTAGCTGGTCTAGTCGATTAGCATCCGATGATTACGATATTTATGCTCAGAGATTCCAGCTAGAAGCAGTACAAGCCGATACAATGACACTCTCATTGCCACAAACAGAGGTGCTGCAAGGCGATGTTGTCACACTACCCCTGCAAGTATCAGGTACTGACATTTATGGTCTGGATGCCGTCGTCAGCCTGAGTGACACCAGCAAAGCTCGTATCTCTGGTGGTGAATATGGCGAGTTCCTGCCTTCAGATGAGCGCCTGTCTGTACCCATGGGTATTAGCGACAACCAATGGGATGGCGCACTGGCGCTGATGGCCCCGGCCACCGCTAAATCGGGCGAAGGCGACTTTGCCGCTGTCACTCTGATTGCTGAGCAAGCGGGTACCGTTAATCTAAACTTGCAAGCACAAATGACCGACCAGCAAGGCAATTACCTGCTACAAAACAGTACCGACTACACCTTCACCATCGCGGAGTCCGTCACCTTAACGGGTAATATTTCCAACCTGAGCACCGCTGGCGACTACATCTTTGTCACGCTCTTAATTAACGGACAGCGCGTCACCATCAACCCGGATGGCAGTTTCTCTGTGCGCGTTGGTCTGGGTGACGTCACTATGACCTTAAGTGCTCCGGGATACCTCACGGCCGAAAAGCAGGTCAACCTGGCGGCGGGCCAGGCCGATATCGACTTTGGTCAGATCAACCTGGTGGGTGGTGACAGCAATGGCGACAACCACATCGACATTGCTGATCTGACGCTACTGCTGGGGGCTTATCGCTCTGTTGAAGGCGAACAAAACGGCTATGTGATGGCCGCCGACTTTAACCGCGACACTGCAATCAACCTGCAGGATCTCACTTTATTGGGTGCCAACTTTGGTAAGCAAGGACCACAAAGCTGGTAATTAATACATGGGGTTAGGGTTTAACTCTAACCCCTTTACAACAATTTTAAGGAGCAACAAGATGAAATATATGGTGTGTATTGCGGCGTTACTGTTGAGCCTGAGTGCTTTTGCAGAGCAAGGGCGTATTTACCTTAAAACGTCTAACTCACAAATCAAAACCGGCAGCGAATTTTATGTGGATGTGATGGCGGAAAACCTGCCTGAAGTCTACGGCGTACAGCTAACCCTAAGCTACGACGCCAAGTCTGTCACCCTTATTGATCAGGACGCTAAAGCCAAGGGCACACAACTGGAACAGGGTGACTTTCTCAATAAGAAACACCTTTACACCCTGCGTAACCAAGCGGATCTGCAAACAGGACAGATCCAGTATATCGCAAGCCAGGTCGCACCAGCACAAAGTGCTGCCGGTAGCGGTCGCCTTGCCCGGCTGTACTTCACTGCTCCAGCCAATACCAGTGAAACCCAGCTGTCTATTCAGGTTGCAGAATTTGGCACCCGAAACGGCGAAAAATACACTTACACAGCCCAAACGCCTTTAAGCCTGAGCTTTAATGCCAGCTATCAGGTGCAAAGCGCACCGCGCTCAGGCATCCTATTGTGGGCGATCGGCTTAGCAACAGTGTTGCTACTGAGCATTCTGAGTGCCTTTTTTATCCGCAGACGCCCAGCTGCCACGCCTGATAGCCAGCCTGCTTAAATTACGCGCTCTGCTTAGCGATGCTTATATTGTGTCGGGCAATAACCTCTGGAAACCCCTGTTGGTCGTAACTTACCGTGCTTGGTTGCCCGACCACTCACCCGCTTGCGCCACTGTCGAAAACTGGCAGGCTTAAGGTGAGTACGCATTAGTCGGACCAGCGCCGATTCGTTTAATCCGAATTGCTGCTCAATGGCTTCAAACGGCGTTCTGTCTTCCCACGCCATCTCGATGACTCTTGATTGCTCATCATTCGTTAACTGCATTATGTGCTCTCAGGACTGGTCCAGCTTTATTTGTTAGTGACATTACGAGCCAAAAGGCTCTGTGGTTTAGAAAGTTTATGATCTTTTTTACGGGTTGGAGAATTTCGCGGGTTTGCGATATTGGAGTAGCAATTCAGTTCAATACTGTGAAAACAGTGAGTATGAAGTGCTCACCTCCGAGCTATGACGACACTCTGGGGTGAACACAAACCACATGAATACCTGGTAGATTACACATCATGCACAATGACAAAGCTTAGTATGCTGATGCTCACAGTCAATCTGTAAACATGAACAACCTACACCATGGTCATGCCGGCTTGGATCCGGTATGTGCTTACAGGCTAACATCACAAATCACACTGCGAATAGTTTATGGGCAGCGCCAGTATCAAACACATGATGGCGGTAAGTATACAAAGTTGTAATCCGAGTGGGCTGATTTCTCTGTCATGGTTTGTGGCTTTACTTACCTAGCAGCAGTAAAAATGGCTCATTTCACCTTACGCAAAGACCAAGCTGAAGCCTGACTTTGCACCACAATTCGCAAAAAAGAGATACTTAATCTTAGCTACGAGTAGAAACACCTCCTTGTGGAGGGCTTCCGGCTCATCCATCCATGGCTGAGCGTTCAGCAAGCTGCGAAGCTTTGCTTCGGTCTTGCTGAACCCAAACATCCTCGTGTAGGGAGCCTTGGTAGTGGACATTGGTGGGGTCGAAGTGGATTGTCTGGGCTGACTTTTTCTGGGTCTGATAGTCTTTGGTCAGACTCATAATGGTCGGGGTGAGCTGAATGATGGCGTAAATATTCACTAAGGTCATTAACCCCAGTGCCATGTCTGCCAGGCTCCAGACTTGTTGTAAGGTAGCGCTTGCGCCCCACAATACCATAGCCAGGTAAACCGTCGTGTAACCAAGGCGCCCAGCTTTGTTATCCAATTTAAATAAGTGCAGATTGCTCTCTGCATAAGCGTAATTGGCCACCACGGAGGTAAAAGCAAACAAGGTAATTGCAGCTGCTATCAGATACTCGCCCGCTTCTCCAAAGTGCGATTGCATGGCGTTTTGAGTGAGACTGATCCCCGCCATTTCGCCGCTGACAGGTAACCCTGACAATAGCACCACCACAGCAGTACAGCTACATAACACCAGAGTATCTATAAACACACCGAGCATTTGCACATATCCCTGTGCAACCGGATGATTGGGCACAGGTGTCGCGCCTGCAGCAGCATGGGGAACACTGCCTGCCCCGGCTTCGTTTGAATACAAACCTCGCTGAATACCATTTTTAATGGCAGCGCCCAATGCCCCTGCACCGGCTTCGGTCAGGCCAAATGCCGACTGAATAATATCCAGCAACATAGCAGGTACTTGGGTAATATTGATAATTAAGATCACCAGAGCCGTTGCGACAAACGCCAGGCCCATAAATGGCACGATCAGTTCAGCAAACCGGGCGATACTGCGCAAGCCGCCATACACTATCATGCCAGCCAGCGCGGCAATCACCAGGCCTGTATAAAGCGGATTAATGGCAAAGGTATTATTGAGTGCCTCAGCAATTGTATTAGCCTGCATGGCGCTGAAACTAAAGCCATATCCCAGGAATAAACACAGCGCAAACACCACCGCCAGTTTAGGCTTACCCAGGCCAGCACGAATGTAATAGGCAGGACCGCCGCGAAACTCACGATGCTCATCGCGGACTTTATACAACTGACCTAAGACACTTTCCGCAAACCCGGTCGCCATGCCAAGCAGCGCAATGACCCACATCCAGAATACCGCACCGCTACCGCCCAGAGATATAGCCATTGCGACGCCGGCGAGATTTCCTGTGCCCACCCGCGCAGATAGGCCGGTACACAATGCAGCAAAAGAACTGATCCCAGAACTGTCTCCACTCATGCTACCTTTCATCACGCTGAACATGTGGCCAAAATGGCGAAACTGGACACATCTCAGTCGCCAGGTAAACCACACTCCGGCGATCAGCAGCAGGTAAATAAGTATCTGGCCCTGTCCCCAAAGAAGATTGTTAATCGGGTCTACAATAAATGCCATCATACTCACCTGCCTGTTGTAATTATTGTTACTGTTCCCGGCGTCTAACGCCGGGACAAGTGCACACCCGCCAGCATACAGCGCACCGAACCGCCCGCGAGTTCTATCGCAGAGACGTTCAGCGGCAATAAGCTGACACATGATTCTAGTACCGCTATTTGTTCTGCCGCCAGTGCATCATATGCCGTTTGTGACAGCGCCAAAATACGACCCTTGTCTGAGCTAAGTTCCAGGGCGTTGCCACAAAACGCATTGATTTGTGCCTCACTCAACTCTATCAGCTTTTTACCTGCGAGCTGCAATCTTTGTTTAATTTCTGCGCGCCGTTTTGGATCCACAATCATGTCAAACCCACCCAACGCGTAATCACTGCCAACACATAAAAGGACATTGGTGTGATAGACAGGCACGCCCTGCTCACTGATGGCATCAAATACCATAGGTTCGAAATTAAAGTGACTACAAAAACGCTCAAGCACATGTGAATCCGTGCGTTTAGATCGCGCCGTATAAGCAACACGCTCGATATGGTCAAGCACCATAGCCCCCGTGCCTTCCAGGAACAGATCGTCGTATTCCAGACCAGAATAGTCGATTACATCTTGTACCCGATACTCACGTTTAAGCAGCTCTATAATGTCTGTGCGACGCTCCCTGCGACGATTTTTCGCATACATAGGGTAAATGGCAATTTGTCCTCCTGCATGCGTCGAAAACCAGTTATTAGGAAATACTGAATCGGGCGTATCCGTGCCCAGATCTTCAAATAAGTGCACCCTTACTCCCGCCTCCTCCAACTGCTCTGCCACACGCGATACTTGTTCATAGGCCTGTTGACTGATGCCGCCGTCAAATTGCTGGTCCTGAGACTGAAAGCTGTTGTCGGCCCGGGTTTCTTCATTGGGCAAAAAATGGTGTGGCCGGATCATCACAACGGCACTGGGCGCTTGTGGAAACATAACTGAGATACCTCTTCTTAGCTGAAACTGAAAAAATTCGTTACCTTTTATGCTGCAAAGCACGCGTACAAGCTCCAAGAACCTGCGCCATGCACTGACAAGGTGTACAGAATAGACGTACAACTACCTGGAATATTTTTTCATCGATTTACGACTATAAGAAAATAAATGCAAAAACGGTAGCAGTGATTTACTCCCATACCCAAAGTCAATACACTAAGCGCTGATTTTACAAACTCAGGAAGTAGTGATGATCACGGTAGGTATCGACTTAGGCACAACCAATAGTGCAGTCAGTTATTGGGATGGCGAACAAAGTGTGTTAATCCCCAACTCTTTGGGCGATTATTTGACACCCTCAGTAGTTGGTATCGACAACAGCGGCGAAGTATTGGTAGGCAAATCGGCAAAGGAGCGGCTGATCTCACACCCATTGCAAACCACCGCGCTATTTAAACGCTATATGGGTACGCAGCGTACCGTAACACTGGGCAAGCAACATTATAGCGCTGCTGAGTTATCATCCCTGGTGCTCAAATCTCTTAAAGCAGATGCCGAAGCCCAGTTGTCACAGCCTGTGACGCAAGCCGTGATCAGTGTGCCAGCCTACTTTAACGATTATCAGCGCAAGGCCACCAAACTGGCAGCCGAACTCGCCGGTCTGGAGGTGTTGCGGTTGATCAATGAACCCACGGCGGCGGCGCTGGCCTATGGCCTGCAATCCGAAGAAGATGACACCCATTATCTGATCCTGGACCTGGGCGGCGGCACCTTTGATGTGACCATTTTGGAATACTTCGACCGGGTGATGGAAGTCAAAGCATCCGCGGGCGACAATCACCTGGGTGGTGAAGACTTTACCGGCTTGCTGATTTCAGATTTTTTGCGCCAGCACCAGCTGGAACCCCAGCAACTTAACGAACATCAGCAACAAAACCTGACCCGTTTGATTGACGAGTGTAAATGTCGTTTGAGTGGCGAAAAGCAATCAAGCTTTGATATAGAACTAGACGGACAAACCTTGAGCTACGAGCTCACTGAAGAGAAAATGCGCGACATCTGTCAGCCGCTGCTAAACCGCTTACTCTCACCCATTGAGCGGGCATTTAATGACGCAGGTCTGAGCCCTTCAGACATAGACCACATTGTGATGGTTGGCGGCGCATCGCGCATGAATATCTATAAACAATGCCTTATCAAAGCGCTCAAGTGCTTTCCAACCACCCAGCTCGACCCTGATCTGGTAGTTGCTCTTGGCGCGGGTATTCAGGCTGGTCTGGTGGATAAAAATGACGCCCTGGATGATGTGGTGCTGACCGACGTTTCTGCATTCAGCCTGGGCACTGATACCCACAATGAACACGATACCGATGGCAAGGTCGGTGGATACTTTACCCCCATTATCGAGCGCAACACGGTCTTACCATGCAGCAAAGAGCGTACTTTTTTTCCTGTCCACAAAGATCAAAAGCAGCTGTTGGTGACGGTGTTTCAGGGTGAAAGCCGCTATGTCAAAAATAATATCAAACTGGGTGAAATTGATGTGCCGCTGCCCAAGTCAGGCGACATTGGTGACAAAATGATCCGGGTACGCTTTACTTACGATATCAGTGGCCTGCTGGACGTAGACATTACGGTAGAAAGCACACAGCAAACTTTCAGCCAGACCTTTGAGCAATCATCGTCCACGCTGACGGACAGGGAAAAGAGCCAGCTAAAAGAGAAAATGCAAAAGCTCAAAGTGCACCCAAGAGCGCAGCAACGTAACCGACTGCTGATGGCGAAACTGGAGCGCATCTACGAACAAAGCCGTGCCCAATACCGTGAGCAAATCGCAGAATTAATCACGTACTGGGAAGCTGCGCTAAGCAGTCAGGACAGCCAGCGTATCGATCAGGCATATCAGGAAATTACCCGGTTTTTAGAAGAATTAGGTGAGTAAAAGTGACAGACAATCCCTGGGAAGTACTGGGCATTGACCCCGGTGCCGATAAAAAAACCATAAAACGTGCCTACACAAGTAAGCTTAAGTTATGTAAACCCGATGAAGACCCTGAGGGGTTTCAACAACTGCGTGCGGCCTACGACGCGGCTTTAGCTTATCTGGAAGAGCAACCACAGCAACGCGTGAAACTGGGCTCAACAGATGCGCTGCACAGCCAGCCTGACACACAGGCTGAACCAGAAGCTGCGCCCCCAGCCACTTTACCCGAAGCACCGGAGCAACCCGATTTTTCCGTCCAGGAACAACACGTAAGCCATGTTGAACCGAGCACACCTGCTAACAATCAGGAAATGCAGGAGTTTGAAGAAGAGCTGGCGGAGCTGCTGGATAACTCCTATCGCCGCAATCAGCAAGGCGCCTGGCAGTTACTGATTGAGCACCCTGCCTGCGTGGATGTGCAAAACCGTCGAGCAGCCTCGCACCGGATATTTTACGCCATACTGAACTATCAAAAGTCGGAGCGAGCTGAGGTCACTCCACTGGATATAGAAGTCCTGGTATTTTTGAACCTGCACTTTGACTGGGCGGAAGATCAGGAGCTGGAGGAGCAGGTGGGTCATCCCGACTTTTACAACATGACCCATAAAGAGATGCCAGAACCTGAAGTTCGTATTGAGCCGGTTGGTGACACCAGTAACATTGCTAATCTTTTTATCGGTCTGACCATTCTCTGTGCTCTAGGCCTGATCATGATTTCTATCTAAGCATCCGGCACTTCTTGTGGCGGCTGGGCTGGCAGAGGTTGAGCATCACGGCTGCGCTTTCGCCACCAGGCAGCCAGCACGGAGCCACTGACATTGTGCCAAATTGAAAACAAAGTCCCGGCCAGCGCGCTGGCCGGGGCAAAAAACTTCATCGCCAGCGCAACCGCCAGACCCGAGTTTTGTAACCCCACTTCCAGTGCTATCGTTCGGCAACTTTTTTCAGGTAAACCCAGCTGTCTGGCAACCAGGTACCCAAGTGACAACCCTGTCGTATTGTGCAGCACCACAGCCAACGCCACAATTGGCCCTATGGTTGGCAAGGTAGCAGCATTTAACGCCACCACAATCGCGATGATCAGCACGATAGCAGCCACGGAAAACAGGGGTAATAACGGTGCGAGTCTTTTCACTGCCGTGCTGAAAAAATGATTGATCAACACGCCTGCCAGTACCGGGAACAACACGATTTTGAGTAAGTTCAGCATCATTCCGGCCAGCGGAATATCCACCACCTGACCGGCCAGTAACTCAACCAGCAAGGGGGTCAGGATCACGCCAGCCAAGGTACTCATGGCTGTCATGGAAATAGATAAAGCGACATCGCCTTTGGCCAGAAAACACATCACATTGCTAGCCGTGCCTCCGGCGACACACCCAACCAGCACCATGCCCAGAGTCAGATCAGCATCAAACTGAAACAACATAGCAATCAACAGGGCCACCACAGGCATCACGCTAAACTGCAAGACAAGTCCCGTCAGCACAGCTTTAGGCTGGCTGAGAACATGGCGAAAGTCTCCAGGTGTCAGGGTTAATCCCATGGTCAGCATGATGAACGCCAGCAGAGGAATAATGGCGGTCTTTAAGGAAGCAAATGGCGCCGGTGAATAGAATGCACACACACTTAGTGCAATGGCCCATACGGGAAACAGTTGAATGACAAGACGCAACATAGTAAGCGCTCGGTTTGAAAGCAAAAGTGTCTTTGTTATACCTTATTCGCAAGCGAAAACAAATCCTGCCACTGTACTCGTTTTTTCTCATCTTTATGATAAGGTTAGGCCTATATTGTGGACATTCCCGAAGGACTGACATGGCCGAGTACCGCTTTTTATCATACCGTTTCGACTGCCAGACCCATACGCTTAAGCAAGGAAAACAGACGCTGGAACTGCGCCCAAAAGCCGCCCAGGTGCTAGGCTACCTGTTACAACATGCCAATATTCTTGTCACCAAACAGCAGATCATTGAAGCGGTCTGGGGCCATACCTATGTACAAGACCACCGTTTATTTCAGCTGATCAGCGAGCTCAGAAAGCTGGCACCTGAGCAGGAATTGATCCGCACCTACCCAAATCAGGGTTACTGCTGGCAGGTAAAGACCAAACGAGTCTCTGCTCGCTCAATGCGCCAGCTAGCGGCTCTGGCGGCCTCAGTGGTATTGTCTCTGGGTACCGTCAGCACCGCCTATCTAAACAGTCAGCATAGTGCAACCACAACACCAACCTTTCTGCCCGCGCTGACGGCTTATCACAAGGCCATCATTGCCTTTGAGCAACAGGACTACGCACACGCACAGCAATGGCTGACATTCAGTCTTCAGGAAAACCCGGACTCAATCGAAGCTCAGTTACTGATGGCTGAAACCCTGCTGCAACTCAAAGACACTGCACAGGCACAACATTATGCCAATAATGTTGTTAAACATACTTTGGCCAATAGCTATTATTTTTCTCAGGCATCCGACGTGCTGAGCCGTCTATCTGCCAGCCAGGCCCGATTTACTGAAGCACTGGATTTTGCCATTCAGGGACAACAGGCCATAGATGAACAGGCAATTTGCAGTGCTGTGGTCATGCAACAGCGGATCGCCGACTTGCTTCTGGCGCAACCCACACCTTTGCACTCACCCAAATTACAAAACGCTACGGTACAACTGGTCACAACACCAGACTCACACCCGCAGCAGGCGACCCTGTGCAAGCAGCTTACCCAGCCGGGACCGACCTCTATGCGCTTATGTCCTGCAAACCATGACGTTCAGACAAGTCGCGAGAGATTGGCTTAAGATGCTGATTTTATTAGTTTGATAGAATATTATAGGTAGCTTAAGACGAATTTATAAGTCCTGTGTGGCAACACACGCTATAACCGGTGTAACTTAATCACAACCGGAAATAATCACCATGAATTTGTCTTGTAAGTTTGCTACCTTACTGCTTGGTACAGCCCTGCTAAGCGCCCCACCTCTGGCTGCCCAGTCGCTAAGCCCAGTCTCTGAGACACCTGTTACCCCTATGGAAAAAGCAAAAAATAAATTGCGGGCGCTGACGGGGACAGACATTGACTTTAAACTGCACCCTTACTCGGACGATTTCTATCGCCTCACCCTGGGCAATGAACACTTACTGCTATCAAAAGATGGCAATTACCTGTTCAGTGGTCGTGTCATTGATGTGCGTAACCGGGTGGATCATATTGCCAAAATACAGCAAATCGCCAACCAGCAGAACATGGCTAACATCCCTTATGAGCAACTACTTACTTACCCGGCAAACAACGAGCAATATAGTATAACTGTGTTTACCGATATCGACTGCCCTTATTGTCGTAAGTTCCACAAAGAGTTGCCTGCATTGAATCAGCTGGGCGTCACCGTCCATTACGTTATGATCCCCAGAGGTCGCGCAGGCAGTCCAGCCTACGAAAAAACAGCAGCAACCCTTTGTGCTAAAAGGCCTAACGAGGCAATGGACGCAGCCATGCGCAGCACGCCAACCCCAGCTGAAAACGCAGCGTGTAAACACTCACTGGATACCCAGGTCGCACTGGCCAGGCAATTTGGCTTTCAGTCCACGCCAACCATTTTGCTACCAAATGGAGAAGCGTTACCTGGCTACGTACCGGCCAAAGAGCTCGTCGCCCGCCTGGAAAAGTTATAGCTATTGAGAGCACGGGATAAATCGGGTTAGTATATCAGCATAATTTGCTCGCCCTGTGTGCGTGTTTGCTTTGAGGAAACAATGCTGAATATCTGTATTACCCGCCGCGTATTAGGCTTTTCCCACCCGCTTGCATGGCTTCAAAAAGGCACGCTGATAATACTACTCATCATGTCCGACGTGCCGATAGTTTACGCTGAAAACAGCACAGCAGCCCCACCATCAGAAGCTGTTCAAACAGCACGCCAGCAATTGGCACATGCGCAAACGCTTAACCAGCAAGAAGCCATAGACGCCTATCTGTCATTGCTTGACATGCCTGTACACGATGCACCCGATATACACTTTCAGGCCCTTGAATCCTTGTTTTTTTTGTATATACGTCAGGGGGATTATGAGGCGGCTAAAGCTACAGCAAATCAGCTCTCCACTCGCTCAATACAACTTGAAGATGCATACTACCCTGTATTTTCAAAGCTTTTGCTAGGTTACATAGAAGACCAGCAAAACCATTTTCCTCAGGCTGAGCAGCACTACCGAGATGCACTTGAGGATGCCCTGGCTATTGGCCATAACGAGTTAATGGCCAGGTCATATGAACGAATATCTTCTGTTCTTAGACGTCAGGATAAATATATCGAGGCACTGCAAATCGCTCAGCGCTCAACCAATGTGTTACGGGATCTCGGTGAAGACTTACTCTATCTCAGTGCTTTACAAAATTTGGGGATTATCCAGGCTATTTTAGGTGATTACACCACCGCTCTGGCGACTTTGACCCAGGTATTTGAGCTGGCCACTAAACTGGATGATAGAGCGAGTATTGCCGATGCCTTATACGAAACGGGCGAAGTGTATCGGAAAATGGATAACTTCGAGCAAGCCCTACCGCACTTTCAACAGGCTCATACACTTGATGAACGAGGCGGTAATAAATTACACATTGGCAACAGTGCCATGAAGATAGGCTATATCGAACTGGAACGTCAGGAATATGAGACTGCACAGCAATATGCACGCAAAGCGTACGGGCTCTACCTGGAGGTTGACTCAAAAACCGGCCAAGCCAGAGTGCTCAACCTGCAAGGCCTAATTGCACTGAAGCAAAATAACCTCAGTAAAGCACAAACACATTTGGAGCAAGGGTTGGCACTGGCCAAAAAGCACCAGTTTGACTCAATCGAGGTCCTATTGCAGATCAGCACTATCAAGTTGGCGCAGGCACAACAACACCATGATGACGCTATCGCACTGAGCGACACAGCACTGGCTGCTGCCACTTCAATGCAGGACAAAAAACATCGGCTTGAACTCCATGAGTTGCGCGCAATCTCTTTTGAGGCACTTGAGTTACATCAGCAGGCACTGACCGAAACTCAGGCTTTCCACACATTGAGTGATGCTCTGGGGCAGAACCAGCATAATCTCACTCTGGCAGCCCTGCAAAGCAAAGTTGAGTTTATGCGCAAGCAGCAGGAAATTGAAAGCCTGAACCTGGACAGAGCGCTTCATCAGGCTGAACTCAGCCAAAGAGAGTGGCAGCTGCGCGCCTGGTGGTTGGCGTCAGCTGCCTTGTTTATTCTGATTTCAGCACTTGCCTATCGGCAGGTTAAAAAGCGCAAACTGGCGGCGGAGCGGGCAACACTATTACAAGAAGTCGTGGATAAAAAGAATGCGATGCTGGCAGATGTGTCCCATGAGATCCGCACACCACTGACCGCCTTACAGTTGCAGGTTGAGGCGTTGCAATTCAATATCGCTCAGGATGTAGACGCCTCTTACAACACCATCAACCGTAAGCTTTCGGACATCAACCGCCTTATCTCGGATATTCATCAACTGGCGATGGCCGACTCGCAAAGTTTGCACCTGAACCTGGTGCAATGTAACCTGACAGAAGTGATGGTACTGTGGGAGCAGGAATTTGCTCAGTTTACGCATGGCAAAGGCTTTGATTGGGAAGCCCGCATTCAGCTCACCGGTGCAGTCACTGTCAGCTGGGATGTTGATCGCATCAAGCAAGTGCTCACTAATTTGATTGCCAACAGTACGCTATATACGGATAAACCAGGTAAACAGCGGCTGACAGTCTGGCAGCAGCAAAAGCACATCTACATCACCCTGGAAGATACCGCACCGGGTGTTGCAGATGAGCACCTGAGCGAAATATTCGAACGGCTTTTCAGGGTAGAAAAATCTCGCAGCCGACGTACAGGCGGCTCAGGTTTGGGCCTGGCTATTTGCAAGAGCCTGATTGAAGCGCATCAGGGCACCATTTATGCCCAGCACAGTGAGCTGGGCGGGTTGAAAATGGTGATTGAGTTGCCTCAGACGGTTAGCTAAGGCACCTGTTTCCGGTCATGGCTGCCGTAATCGCGCGCCACCGCAGCCACGCGAATGCGATAATGCTCAAAGATGTGCTCCCGTCCCTGTTGCTGGGCTGCTCGGTGCTCTTCCTGTGTTCGCCATTGTTGTACCGCCGCCTCACCACGCCAGAATGAAAGTGACAATAACCGATCGGAGTCGCTCAGGCTTTGATACCTTTCTATGGATATAAACCCGTCTATCTCTTGTAGCCTGGATTTAAGGTCCGCCGCAACATCTAGATAAACCTGCCGCTTTTCTCTGTGCGGGGTCACTTCAAAAATAACGGCTATCACTGTGCGTTCACTCCCTGCAAAAACGTCTGCGGAACACAAGATAAGAAGCTGCGTTTTTCCTGCAAAATAAACCGCTCTTTAAGGGCAAAGTTAAAATTATCCCGCCCTTGCTGATCTGCCTTGAGTCGAACCCGATACGCCTCGTATTCGGCCAGGCTGGCAAAATTGATCAAGCCATAAGCCACAAAATTGGTGCCTTCGTGTGGCAAAAAGTAGCCAACCAGCTCTCCGCCACACCTTGGGATGACCTCCCCCCAGTTTCGGGCATATTGCTCAAACAGCGCCAGTTTGCTCGGGTCTAACTGATATTCGATAAAACAAGTGATCATAGTACATTGTCTCCGTTAGTGTTTTTAGGCACTATACAGACCACCCAATAGCTATGCTTCGGCCTGTATCGAACTATTCCTATGCACGAACCCGACATCACCCTGATTGCCAGTTTAATTGGCGAGCCCGCCAGAGCCCGTATGCTCATCGCTCTCATGTCGGGTAAAGCGCTGACAGCAACGGAGCTGTCATTAGAAGCGGATATAACTGCTCAGACTGCCAGCAGCCATTTGGCGAAATTGGTTGAAGGCTCGCTACTGGCGGTCAGAAAACAAGGCAGGCACAAATACTTCCAGCTTAAAAGCCTGAAGGTTGCAGGGTTAATTGAGCAACTCCTGACGCTCAGTAGTGAAATAACACTGAAAACACACACAGGGCCAGCGGACCCCTACTTACGACAAGCACGCGTCTGTTATGACCATATTGCGGGTGAGCTGGGTATACAGCTTTATGACGCGCTGGCTGAAGCTAACTACATAGAGGACAAACAAGCTGAAACCCTGCTGACTCCAAAGGGGATCGCCTTTTTTGAGCAACTGGGTGTCTGCGTTCAAACGCTTAGGAAAAAAAAGCGCCCGATCTGTAAATCGTGTCTGGACTGGAGTGAACGGCGTAACCATCTGGCAGGTAGCCTGGGACACTGGATTTTAAATGATGCACTTGAGCGAGGGTGGCTGCAAAGAGTACCGGACTCCCGGGCACTTATCCTGGATAAGGCCCGTGGTGACCTCTTTGCAAAAACCTATGGTATTGCGTTTACAGGCAATACTGAGAAATGATTTTATACACCTGATTGATGTTATCGCCCGCTTTAAACTCTTTGGTCAGCGGCTCGGGCTCTGAGCCAATCCAAATTTTCAGCTCCGCGTCGAGATCGAAATGACCCGCCGACTCTTTGCTAAATTTGGTGATTTTACCGTACGGAATGCTCAGCATCTCGACTTTCGAGCCAGTGACTCCCTGCTTGTCTATCAGGATCAGGCGCTTGTTCGTAAACACAAACATATCCCGGATCACTTTGTACGCCTGCGCTACACTTTCCCCTTCAATCAGGGTGTCGTTGAGTAGCTTATCCAGCTCATCGCTGTCTACTTCGCTGGCATTGCCTAGTAACCCACTTAATAGTCCCATCTGGTTGCTCCTTTTTATTTAATCAGCCACAAGCTTAGTAATATAACAGCTGTTTGTCGAAAGCCTTATCTTATTGCTCGCCTAAGCTGCCATAAGGTAAGGCTCTCGGCCCTGGTGTTTGTCCTTACGACGGTAGCTGCCTTTGCCTTTTTTGCTTTTCTCTACTTTGCTTCTAAACAGCGGGCTGGTTACCAATGCTTTTAAAGCGTTGTCTTTTATGTCGCCCCGTAAATGTTCGTGGGACTGGCTGCGTTTGCTTGCCATACTCTTTTTGCTCCTGAATTTAGTTTAAATAACCACCAGCTGTGGCGCGCTGATTATTGATGTATTCCCCCTCGTACGCAAGTCAATTTTTTACTTTTTTCGTAAAAATTTTCTTGTTCATTTCGCCTTCAGCTCAAGATTGTAACTCTCTATGCGCTATACTTTTTTCTTAACCGTAGAGTCGCACTAAAAAACCCTATGCGCAGCATTAAAACCTCAAACGGCATTACCCTGAGCTATCAGGATTGTGGTAACCGACATGCACCCGCCATTATTTTGATCATGGGGCTGGGCGCACAAATGACGGTGTGGCCCGATGAGCTGTATTTTGGTCTGGTAGACAAAGGCTTCAGAGTGATCCGCTTCGATAACCGCGACAGCGGCTTGTCGAGCCATCTGGACGACTACGGCACCCCTAACCTGTTTAAAACCTGGTTACGCCGCAAGGTCCCCTTTGGAAAACAAGCGCCCTACTCGCTCGAAGATATGGCAGACGATGTACTGGCACTGATGAAGGCACTGAAAATTAAAAAAGCTCACCTGGTTGGCGCGTCTATGGGTGGTATGATAGCGCAGATTTTGGCCGCCAAGCAGCGCAAAAAAGTGCTCAGCCTGACCTCAATCATGTCTAACTCAAACAACCAGTTGATCTCAGGGAAAAGCCTGGGGGTTCTGATCAAACTGGCACGTATCACGCCCCGCGATAACTGTCGACAGGCCGCGATTTCATATAATGTAAGGCTTAATCAGCTGATTGGCAGCCCCGCCTATCCGCGAGACGAACACACTCTGCGAGAGCAGGCCACCATGCATATCAGCCGGGCCCATAATCCGGCTGGGTTTAAACGCCAGCTGGCCGCCATCACCGCGAGCGGCGACCGACGCCACCTGTTAACCCGGATCAAGGCGCCAACCTTAGTGATCCACGGCACCCACGACCCGATTTTTCCGCTCACGGCAGGTGAGCAAACCGCCGCCGAGATCCGCAAGGCACGGCTAAAAGTGGTAGAGGGCCTGGGGCACGACTTTCCGCCCATACTGATGGGCAAAATGGCCAAGTGGATTGCCAAACACGTAAAAAAGGCCGAACTCAAACGACTAAAAAAGAAGCGTAAGAAAAAAGTCGATACACAAAAGGATGTACAACTATCCGTGCAAGAGAAAACGCCCTAACCGTCGAATGTGCGCTTTGGTGCAATATTCACTTTTCTTCTGAGCGATTTTCCCGGTATGCTTACAACACGTCAGACCAGTTAAAATCATCAACATGAAAACACCTATTACCGACTTACTGGGCATAGAAAAACCCATCGTCTTACCTGGCATGAGCTGGATCTCAGTTCCTGAGCTGGTTGCAGCGGTATCCAATGCCGGCGGCCTGGGGATCTTAGCCACCGGACCATTGACGCAGGAGCAAACCCGTCAGGCCATTGCCAAAATTCGCACCCTCACCGACAAACCCTTTGGCGTTGGGATCACCTTGCTGATGCCCGGCGCAAAAGAAAACGCCAAAGTCGCGCTGGCTGAGCAAGTACCGGTGATTAACTTTTCGTTGGGTAAAGGCGACTGGATAGTGGAAGCCGTAAAACGTTACGGCGGCAAAACCATCGCCACAGTCGTAACCGAAAAACACGCGCTGGCCGCGCAAAAAAGTGGCGCTGATGCCCTGCTGGTGACCGGCCACGAAGCCGCCGCGCATGGCGGTGAAGTCACATCCCTTTGCTTAGTGCCCAACATTGTTGAGCTGGTCGACATTCCCGTTATCGCGGCAGGTGGATTTTCCGATGGCAAAGGCCTGCTGGCGGCACTGGCGCTGGGGGCCGATGCCGTTGCCATGGGCTCTCGGCTGGCAACCAGCACACAAAGCCCGGTCCATCAGAATGTTAAACAGGCGGTGGTCGATAAAAAGGTCGCCGACACCATTTATTCTAAGAACTTCGATGGCCTCTACGCCCGGGTAATGAAAACCCCGATGGCAGAAAAAGCCACCCGCCGCCCGATGAACCCCATCGTGGCCGTTTTTAAGTCCTTTAAAGCCTCAAAAATGGTCGATATGCCGCTGTGGAAATTACTACTGGGCTTACTGGCTCAGTTCGACAAAATCCGTATGCTGACCCTCTTTGGCGCCGCCACCGAAAAGCTGGAAGCCGCCACAATCAGGGGCGATCTGGAACGCGGCGTCCAGTTTATTGGCCAGTCACAGGGAATGATCCGTGACATCGAACCCGTTGAGGTCTTGATCGACCGAATCATGACCGAAGCGAAAGCCGAGCACGCCCGGGTAAGCAAACTACTGGCAGAGTGATTTGCAATAGCAGCTTATTTCGCAAGTAAGGCCACCGGGTGATTTTAAATGGCTTTCTGTATAATAATTGTGTGTAATAATCGACTGTAATTAAAACACTTATATTAGCCAGACACCCAGATGCAACAGGTAATCGACATCCAGTGGTGGCAGCTGGGCTTGTTTAGCCTGACCCTGCTGCTGCCCTTTGCTATCAACGCGCTGTATCAGCTCAATATTGGCAAAGAAGCCGTGATTGGACTGATCCGCATGGCCGTACAGTTATTACTGGTCGGCCTGTATCTGGAATATCTGTTTACCCTCAATAATCTCTGGGTGAACCTCGCCTGGTTATTGGTGATGCTACTCATCGGCAGTAGCGCTATTGTCAGTAAAGCCCGGCTGCCCAGGCGTCCGCTCTTTGTGGCCGTGTTTACCGGGTTGTGTGCCGGACTCTTACCCCTGTTAAGCTTTGTCACCCTGGTGATTATCCAGCCAACGCCCTATTACCATGCACAGTACCTGATCCCGCTGGCCGGTATGTTGCTGGGCAATAGCCTCAATGCCAACATCGTTTGCCTGCAACACTTTTTCGATGCTTTTAAAACCCGCTGGCCTGAATATGAAGCCGCACTGTCACTGGGTGCACAGGTGCGCGAGGCCACTTTGCCCTTTGTACAAAATGCGCTGCAAAAAGCACTGGCACCTATTCTGGCAACCATGGCCACTACAGGCCTGGTATCGCTGCCCGGCATGATGACCGGCCAGATCCTCGGCGGTGCCAGCCCCATGGTCGCCATCAAATATCAGGTGATGATCATGATTGCCGTCTGGGTCATGATGAGTGTGTCTATTGCCGTATGCTTATTTATCGCCGTGCGTAGTGTGATTAGCCCGCAGGGCAGACTAAATTCTGAGTGCCTGGAACAAGGAATAGCCGAACGTGGCTAGATAACAATAAACAGGCATACCTGAGCTGATATGGAAGATAAGGCCAAATTGCTGCGAGCTATTGTTCTAAGCACTAACTAAACATGAAAGTAGCGATTGACATGCGGGATCTGATTAGCCTCCTTTACCGCTGAGCTTGCTTTGCGCAAAGTAAAGCCGCTTGAGGAGCCCTGTGATTGTTGATAGGTTAAAACCCCATATAACCTTAAATGGCTGACTTTCAATATAGTCAGACGGTGTACCAACAGATTAATTGTGGTGAGTGCACAACTATAATTTTTAGGAAGGAACGGTGAAAAAACTTATCTTTTTAACAGCTTTATTTATTGGTATATCTTCATCGAATGCGAGCGAAATAAATCCAAAAGACTTGATTGGAATTTGGGGAAACTCAGAAGATGGAGGGAAAACATTTTGGGGATATGATCAGTACTTCGCTGATGGCAGCCTTAAATCTTGGGGGCAAATTCCCGAGACACCAGTAAAGTACAAGCTCGAGGGAACCTATCAAGTAAAACATAAGTTTAAGCTTAGTAGCTGTTTAACCATCAGCAAAACATCTCACCCTGAATTTATACCTACTGGTACGCATTGGTGCGATGAAATCATTAAGCTAAATGACAAAGTTTTTACTTTTAAGAGTAGCAATGGAAAAATGACAACTCTATATCGTCACAACCCAAAATGAGGGCGTTAATTCTGAAATAAAAGACACTCAGCTTGAGGGAGTTGCCCGAAAGTACTTATGTCAATATCACCTGCTTTGGTATAACGCACAATTTCTGGAGTGGGTGTTTTATCAATAATACAGGGCTTCAACTGGAAGAGTAATCTGATGAAATTAATACCATTTATTGCAGGCTGTGCGCTTACTTATATCGGATATGAAAAACTGACTTCAACGTCACCGGAACAAATAGGCTGGTTATTGGCCGCTGGAGGTGTTGTTTTCATTCTGAGCTCCTTCAGCACATCAAAAGGTAAAACCAGAGTTAGTATAGAGCTGAGTAACGACGATTCTGGCGGCGGTGGAAGCTCTGATGGCGGCGGCGGTGACTGATTAAGCCACAGTGTTCAAGGCGAGTACCTAACAACACTGCTCTATGATCTTTCCAAAAAGACGCCCGGAGGGAAGTTGATGCAAGAACCGGCAGATGGACTTAAAAAAGTACCATCCCCAATCGCTCTATTTCTTCACACCCTAAAAGACTTAGAAGGCTGATACTTCAGCATTTAGTTTAGCCTGGTAATTGGACACAGCACTTGATCAAAGGTTCAACCTTGATAAAGTGCTCTACTTAGCTTTATACAACAAAGGAATACCGTGGCTTTAGTCAAGTTTTTTAGAAACTTATTACTCTTACTGTTATTGCTTTATATCGCTGTTTTGACGAGCAAGACTGTGCAAATCTTTCTATTACATAAGATGAACTTAATGGGCTCAGGTTGGGATGATGGTGCTGTACAGATATTTATGGAAAACAAAACAGAATATAAGCCTGTCATACTCGATATGTTGGACAACAATAACATGAGCGCTTATGAGATAGATGTTACTTTTACATTTGCAGAGCTGTTGTTGGATGACGAGGATATTCGGTCAAAGTTAGAGACGATTTCAGAAAGTCATCCCCAAAAACAAGTAAGGTGTTTTTGGCATGATGTTTTAAATGGCCGTTTTGAGCATGCTCCAGTTTTTCCGAATCAGCCCAATAATGGAAAGAATCAGTTTGTGGCGTATCGGTTTGTTGATAACGGCACTCGTTGTAAGTAAACCCATAGGTGTTTTAACTTCAGAAAACCAGCCATGAAGCCAAAAGAAATAGGAAAAGCCTACAATCAAATTACCCACCTCTGGGAGCGTGAGGAGTTTGATATGACCAATGGCATTGCACAACACCAGAGGGCGATTCGTTTTGTTAAACATCGCGGCAATGCGCTGGATATTGGTTGCGGTTGCACCGGTCGTTTTATCGAGTTGCTGGTTAATGAAGGCTTTAAGCCAACTGGTTTAGATATTTCAGAAAAGATGCTCGCTCTGGCAAGGCGTAAGCATCCAGATATTTCTTTTGTGCAGGGTGATATTTGCACCTACATGTTGCCAGATAAATATGACTTTATAACAGCATGGGACAGCATCTGGCACATACCTTTATCGGAGCAAAAGCCGGCGCTCGCTAAGATCATCAACAGCCTCAACCCCGGAGGCGTGTTTATATTTTCATTTGGTGGCACAACGCAGGCTGGTTGCCACACTAACAATGCTATGGGGCCAGAGGTTTACTATTCGTCACTTGGTGTAACCGGGTTCTTACAACTATTCATCGACATGGGCTGCATTAT
Source organism: Pseudoalteromonas sp. AWH4_217 (assembly GCF_056161105.1). Lineage (NCBI taxonomy): Bacteria > Pseudomonadati > Pseudomonadota > Gammaproteobacteria > Alteromonadales > Pseudoalteromonadaceae > Pseudoalteromonas > Pseudoalteromonas sp. AWH4_217. The sequence continues at coordinate 82,653 of NZ_JBSWYM010000007.1, forward strand.
CAGACATTTAGAGTTCGACCAGTACCCAGAGGTTCACACTTATCTGGTTGTAGAAAAACCGTGATCGGTACATCAACTCAAGAACCCAAAAGCATATGGAGGCACATTTAACCTAAGCTAAGCCCAAACTGTTCCAAAGACGCATTCACTGGTAAAAGTGACGCAGATCGGAAATAAAACTATATATTACAAATTGTTATAGACTTACTTGCACCAAACATAAATCTATTTAAGTAAAAAATAGCTTTTTAATAAGACATCAGAATACACCGCATCCTAAGCTGAATAGCAGATAACAACGTAAATTCAGGTGTTTTATGTCGCACAATTCCAGACGTCACTTTATTAAAAATCTCGCAGCAGGCACGCTGGCAGGTGCTTTTGCCTCCGCCGCACAGGCTCAAACAATGCTGACTCCCAGAGAAATGGAAGGGCCCTATTACCCCATTATCCCACAAAAAGACCAGGATGCTGATCTGACCCAGGTGGCCGGAAAATCAGGTGTGGCTCAGGGAACGCATATAGAAATAGCCGGGCAAGTATTTGATCACGAGGGACATACCGTTGAAGATGTCACGTTAGACTTGTGGCAGGCGAATGCTTTTGGTAAGTATCATCACCCTCACGATACCAGCGAGGCACCTATCGATGAACACTTTCAGGCCTGGGCCATTATACAAAGTGGCAAACAAGGGCGGTTTCGTTTCAAAACCGTATTCCCGGGTGCCTACCCGCTCAATGCCAGTAGTCAACGTACACCGCATATTCACCTTAAAGCGTCTAAGCTGGGTTATGACACGCTACTGACTCAACTGTACTTTCCGGATCACCCGCTTAATCACAAAGATGGCCTGTTTAAACGAAAAAGTACACAGGAGCAGGCGCTTATGACGGTCAAACGAACTGAACGTGAAAATAATTACCTGTTCAATTTGGTGATACAAAAGATCCCACTTTAGAATTTTTAACATCCCTTATCAGCTGCATTCTAAATGATAAGCCCACACTTAATGTGGGCTGACCCAATTTGCTTATGTATGTCAATATCGGAACATGGTAACACGCTGATCTAGAAAGTTTTATACCTCAGGGGCAAAACGTCACTTTTGAATAAATGCTCTAGATACAAAATGGCAAAAAACAGAATAAAGGATGACTAAAAAGTCAAAATATACACATTTCTTCCTTATTTCATTCCTACACTAATGTTGGAATCGCAATTTTATATTCCACACAATAATGACCTTCCCGGCGATATGCCGCGGGGGCAATACACACTCTCAGTTACGTTACAGACAGCAGTGTGCAAGCGCTACCCAACCACACACTGTTGTTAAGGATCATACCTATGAAAGCAAGAATATTCGGGCTATGGTTGCTGCCTATGAGCTTATGGTCAACATTCGTTCAGGCAGACACCAACCTACTCCCCACCCCACAACAGTTCACAGCAAAAGTACACAGCAGCAATCAAGTTGCGCTAAGCTGGCAGGCACCGGAAGATACCAGCAACATTAAAGGCTATCGCATCTATCGGGATGGCAAACGCATTGCCCGAACCACACTCACCTTTTACCAGGATGACAGTGCGATGGCGGGTACTGAATACAGCTACTTTGTGCAAGCTTTTGCCAAGGGTAAAGATAAAAACAAGCTCACCAGTGAACCGTCAAACACCGAAACGGTGACTACGCTGGCAAGTGATAGCAATGATGGCATGCGCAATGGTTCAGTAATAAATATTGGCATTGCGCGTTTGGTCGATTTGTGCGGTACTAACGACCTCAATGCCGTAACGGATGAGCAGCTCGATACCTGCATGGGCAAAGTCATTGAACATTATGAGTTGCAGCAGGGGCTGGAAGATATGCAGGCCTATGTGGCCCGCTATCGTCGACAGGAAGACCCGAAACTGATTGATCTGGGTAAACGACTGTTCTTTAGTAAGGCGCTGAGTCAAAACTATGATACCTCCTGCGCTTCTTGCCACCACCCTGCACAAGGTTGTGGAGGCGATGGCCTGTCTTTATCCATCGGCGTCAATGCTGAGAACCCAGATGTCATCGGACTGGGCCGCACCGACGGCAGTACTATCCCTTCTGTTGGACGCAGTTCGCCGCAGATCTGCAACACGGCCCTGTGGGTCAACAGTATGTTCTGGGATCAAAGGGTAAAACTGCGTCAGAGCAACCGTGAAAGTGAAGTGGGCCTGGTATCCACGGCCCCGATTATGACCCCAGAAGATGACGTAACCCGACTGATGAACAGCCAGGTTGCCAATACAGATCCCTTGCGTCTGTTAATGGCTCAGGCTCATTTCCCTGTCACCGCAGCCGCTGAAATGGGCGATCCAACCAGCTTTGAATCCCCGCAAGTCTATCGTGAATTTATTGCCAGCCGTCTGGCCGATGAATGGAAAAGCCACTTCGCAGCAGCCTACGGCGACGAGCAGATTGATTTCTTGCGTATCGCCAGAGCACTTGCGGCTTATCAGGCCTCATTCTTGTTTATCGACAATCCTTTTTTCAACTACATCGAAGGTGACATGGCTCGCCTCAACAATACAGAAAAACGCGGAGCATTACTGTTTTACACCTCAGCAGGATGCGCTAACTGCCACGATGGCGTGATGTTTACCCCGGAAAAAACCCGCGGTCCGCTTTACCCGCAGATTGGGCCTAACGCCGTCGCCGATGGTAATGCCAAAAACCAGTTCCGCATGCCGAGCCTGCTCAATGTTGGGATCACTGCGCCTTACGGCGATAAAGGTGTTTTCCCCACACTAGAGCGTGTTATCGAACACTATAATGACGTAACAGGTTCTCTGGAAAGCTTTTATCACAATGTTGAAACCTGCCAGCTGCCACAATTTCAGCACCTGACAACAGCGCAGTGCCGCGAGATTGTTGGTGGAGGCGAAGAGTTTGTTCTGGCACTTAACGCCGAGAACAGAGCAAATTCAGACAGAGGCGATGATGCCATCATCAAACACTTCACCAGTGATGAAATACATTACCTGGCCACCTTCTTGCGCTCACTCACCGACCCCAATGCGGTGGCTGGCAGCAACGCTATAGATGTGCTCATCCCACCCCGAGATGGTGGGCCTGATGGCCACCAGTTTGATGCCTTTGACAAAAACGGCAATCCGCTTTAACTCGACCCAACCAAAAAGGGCTACTTGTGCGGCCCTTTGTATTCCATGCGGGTGCACTTTGAGCCGCAAATCTCGAATTTTTAAAAGGCCGTGATTATAAAAGTTCACCTGAACGTTGGCACAACCCATTCAGAGCCTGCGCAGTAAACCATCGTCTGATTGTCACTACGCCCGCTGGACGACACAACATCAGCCATATCAGAGCCCACTGTCGGGCTCTACCTTGCGCCATAGGCAAACGGCTACCGTGTGGTCATGATTTCCCTTGGTGCTCCCACCATGAACATGCATAATAACCCCAAAAAAATGGAATTAGAAACACAATGGACATGTCTCATTTTGCTTTACTACACAGTACACTGAACCAGATCTCCCCCCTCGAACAGTCTTTGATATCTCGCCTGTCACACGCTATGTCCATTCAGCATTACCCGCCCAACACCGCAATTTTTGCCTGTGGCGACAGGGTTAAAACCGTCTCTTTTCTACTTGACGGTATTGGCCGCTATTTCTATCTGGATCGCCAAGGTAACGAGCGCAATAAATCTCTGGTCCAGCCAGGCGGCGCATTTACCAGCGTCAGCTCATTGGTGACCGGTTGCCCCAGCCCATTTGCCACGCAAGCCATCACCCACTGTACCACTGCGGTTATCAACTACAGCACACTGCTCGAATTGTCGGAACAGCACGTCGAAGTAGCCACTTTTGTCCGGCATCTGTACGAGCGTCTGGTGATTAAAAAAGAAAAACGCGAAGCGGCTTTTTTGATGCAAAGTGCCACCGAGCGCTATCAGGCGTTTTTGCTCGAATTCAGCGATACCTACCACCAGATCCCATTACGCCAGGTTGCCATGTATCTGGGGATCACCGACGTTGCCTTGTCCCGAATAAGAAATCAAATGGGCTTAACTTAGGTTAAGGCCACGTTGCAAACCGCTTGCTAGAGTGCCTCAACCCCCTCAATGAATGGAGATCCACAATGCAGCGATTACTGCCCCCAATATTACTGATTTTTTTTGTATCTATAATCATAGTCGGTTGCTGGTATAACGAACTGACACACCTTCTACTCACCCCTTACAACCTGCTCGGGCTACCTTTCTTACTTGGCGGTCTTTTTCTGGCACAAGCGGCTAAAGGGCTTTTTAAGCAGGCTGAGACAAACATCATGACCTTTGGCGAACCGGATAAATTGATCACACAGGGGCCATTCGCTTATTCGCGGAACCCAATGTACCTGGGTTTGAGTAGTGCGCTATTCGGCTGTGCGCTGCTGTGTGGTGCAACGCTGTGGTCACTCGGGTTAACCCTGTTATTTGTGGTGGTGGTCGATTTTTGGTACATACGCCATGAAGAACGGGCTATGCATAATAAATTTGCTGAACATTACGAGGATTACCGCACTCGCGTCAGGCGATGGCTATGAACAACAACATCGAACATCTCCTTAAATATTATACTTTAAGGTAAAAGGCACACACTACTGTGGGTAAGTGGGCGGCTCTATGCCGCCTGTCACATATAACTCTCAGCATCATAGAAAAGCTGTTTCAGTGTCCCGCAGTTAATAAACTTATAAGCCAATTCACCTTCGCTGGGTACCCGTTTAGAAGCCCGGAATTTTTGCAGGCACGCCCCCGTTAAGTCTACAAAAATCAGGTGGTTAAAACTGGGTCTTTGCTGTATTTTGTGGACATATATACGTTCCGTTTTGTTGATTTCAATCATGTCATACTCATGCCACTGCGACGCAGGCTCCAACTTGCTGAGCTTTCGGGCAAAAAGTTTATCACTGAGCACCAACTGTCTTTGTGGGTATACCAGCCTGCCTCCACGCGCATAATGTCCCTCATAAACATCTGCGGTGATCATAACTTCCTCTCCCCGCTCCAGTCGTTGCAAATTAAACGGCTCCGGTTTAATGGTGATTAGCTTGGCATCACGAACCAGACTCAGAAAAGCCACATCCGGGTTCTCCAGTCGGTAAACGACATGGATATCATTGGGTAAGCCGTACGACGGAAAGTTAGTCGCATAAATGCGTGAACCTCGGTTCATCAGCGCCATACCATGCTCCCCTTTGTAAGCGGGGTTCAGTGGTGGGGCTTGTTTTTCATCGGCTGAAGCCTGTGCTGTAAACAGTAAAATAGCGAGCAGAATGACTCTCATTGTTGGTTCCCTCAGAGTGTTTCCACTCAGTATAGCAAGCAATGATTAAGACATCCGGGTACAAGTGTGCTCGTGCATGAGTTCCTTCAAACTTGCTTTATTGGCTTCTGACGACACAGCCCATCATGACTTTATAAACCAACCGGCCTTGAGGTTACGCTACCCTTGACAGACAGGCAAAAACGAAAAAGCCGCCCGGGATCAACCGGGCGGCAAAACATCAACGTTGCCAAAAGTTAAGGTTATGGCTGAACCGGGATCAGATTGAAGTTTTCAAGTCTGCCGTCCAAGTTTCGGTGCGCTTCAATTTCAGCGAAGAAAGCCTGGCCATTACGTGTGGCTGGTGTAGCCACTGTATAGAATACAAAGTTCAGACCTGCAACAACCTGTTGCTGAGCCGCCAGAATGTCATAACGTACACCAACCAGTGATTCAATCTGCTCAGCCGCCGCTTTTTCAGCATCGGTGAACTCATCACGCAGTGCTACACCATCGAACGAACCGATAGGTGGAACAAGTACGGGACGACTTAATATACGCTCTGCTGTTTCGGTGTATTTGTCATCCAGCGCATGGATCACGATAAGCTCAAGTTTGTTCACTTTTGCCACGTCCGGCGCAACAACTGGCTCAACCAAACAGTAGAACGCATAGTTAATACCATTAACTACTTGAGACTGGCCTGCCAGTGGGGTGATTTTTACACCATCGCGCTGATTAATGTGCTCAAACGCATTGATAAAGTCTTTGCTGAAATCTTTCGCCAGTACAACTGAACCATAGGCACCCAGGTTATGAACTGTCTGAGACATAATTGTTTCCTTATTATTTCCAGTAATCCCGCACCATGCGGGGCTTATTCAACTGGCACTCAGTGTAGATGCGAATCACACGCTTGTTGGTATCAGTTTAGTATCAGTTTGGTATCAGTTTCTTTGCCCCTAAATCTAAGACATTAGGGTGAAAAAATGCTGACAGTGTGTAGTAAAAAGTGGACACTTTAATTGGCTTTAACAATTTGGCAAAAAGCGTTCAGGGCTGCTAGCCTTAGCATCCAAACCAGTCAGGAGCACTTCAATGGACGGTAGAGTCAAACTCAATTGTCATCGGCTCAAGGAGCTAAGAAAAGGTCTCGGCCTGAGTCAGGAGAAACTGGCATGCGCTTGCCAGGATCAGGCTTTATGTGTGTCAATTGCCACGCTGAAACGTGCCGAGTGCGGTAACCGGGTATATTACCGCACAGCAGGCGACCTGGCTCGTTTTTACCAGATCCCCGTTGCTGAACTATTGACCGAACAGTGAGCTCCAGTCATAAAATGAAATGCCTGGCATTTCGAGTGTCATCACGCCTTCCTGAGTCCAGGCTTCACCCCTATATAAAAGACGTGATCATATTCATCTCTGGTGCCGGGTTTCGCATTAGTCGTATTTGCTCACTTACACGCTTTCACTCACCGGATTGAGTAATCGTTAAACTGAGCCGGGACTGATCTTCAAGGCACTCATAATGTGCGTATATCGCGCGCATATATCCACATCAAACTGATGACAAAAATTGCTATGTTGGGGTAAATCTTGTACTCTTCCGGCCCGCATTCTTCAGAGTACACAAACATGAGCTTCAGCAGTCTTGGCTTATCTCCCGAAATTAATCAAGCCGTAGCCGATCAGGGTTACTCAACACCAACCCCTATTCAGGAGCAAGCCATCCCAGCCATTTTACAAGGCCGGGATATTATGGCCGCAGCCCAGACAGGCACAGGCAAAACAGCAGGCTTTACCCTGCCCATGCTGGAGCTGTTGAGCAGCAAACCAAAAGTAAAAGCCAACCAAGTCAGAGCACTGATCCTGACACCGACCCGCGAGCTGGCGGATCAGGTCTGGCAAAGTGTTGAACTGTATAGTAAACACCTGACTTTGTCCTGCCAGGTTGTCTACGGTGGCGTGAAGATCAACCCGCAAATGATGAAGCTACGCAAAGGGGCCGATGTACTGGTGGCGACACCGGGGCGGTTGCTCGACTTATACCAACAAAATGCGGTGAAGTTCGATCAGTTAGACATTTTTGTGCTCGACGAAGCCGACAGAATGCTGGATATGGGGTTTATCCACGACATTAAACGCCTAATTAAGTTGCTGCCATCACAACGCCAGAATTTACTATTCTCGGCCACATTTTCTGATGAGATCCGCTCCCTCGCCAAGGGACTTATTCAGGATCCCGTTGAGATTTCCGTGGCACCGGCCAACAGCACCGCCAAAAGCGTCACTCAGTGGGCCTACCCGATAGATAAAAGCCGTCGTACCGCCTTGCTCAAACACCTGATTAACACACATGGCTGGCAACAGGTGCTGGTCTTTACCCGCACCAAACATGGCGCTAATCGCCTGGTACGCGACCTCGAAAAGAGTAAAATTAACGCCGCAGCGATCCACGGCAATAAGAGCCAGAGTGCGCGAATGAAGGCACTTGCAGGCTTTAAAAATGGTGAGTTACGCGTCTTAGTGGCCACTGACATTGTGGCACGAGGCCTGGATATCCAGGAATTACCCCACGTCGTCAACTTTGACCTGCCCAATGTGTACGAGGACTACGTACATCGTATCGGCCGTACCGGTCGTGCCGGTGCCACCGGTGAGGCTGTCTCGTTTGTCAGTGAAGATGTTGCCAGCGATCTGTTCGGCATTGAGCGCTTGATCCAGCAGTTGATCCCACGCGTTGTAGAGCCTGGATTCGAGCCACAAAACCCGGTGCCTGAGTCAAAACTGGACACTCGTCCGATTAAGCCAAAAAAACCGAAAAAGCCTAAGAAACCCAAAGCAGCCACAGCGGAGCAATCCGCACAGCGCAAACAGGCAGACAAGCCCAGAAACGGCCAAAAGTCGCAATCCGGAAATGATAAAACCGCTGCGCCAAAACGCCGCAGAAGACGTCCTGCCAATAATCAGAGCAAACCCGGCGGCAATAAATCTGCGGCACAGAAAAAGCCAAACTAAAGAGCCTCTCGGAGCGCTTTAAATCTCGACACCCTATGTCACCAGGCAGGCACGGTATTGCGCGCTCTGCCTGCGTGTCATGTTATACTCACTCTTTCAATTAAAAAGAAGCCCGCTATGAGTACCTCTACGCCCTTTTCCAGTATCAATCTATCACCGTCTTTGTTAGATAACCTGACCTCGCTTGGCTATCACACCATGACAGAAATTCAGGCCCAGACCTTGCCACAGATCCTGGCCGGCAAAGATGTCATAGGTCAGGGAAAAACCGGTTCTGGTAAAACCGCGGCATTTGCCCTTGGTTTGCTTAGCAACCTGAGAGTAAAACGCTTTAGGGTGCAAGCCCTGGTGGTTTGCCCTACCCGCGAGCTGGCAGATCAGGTTGCCGTAGAGATTAGAAAGCTGGCACGTGCCATCCATAATATCAAAGTACTGACCTTGTGCGGCGGCGCTCCCATGGGGCCACAAATTGGCTCGCTGGAGCATGGTGCCCATATCGTGGTTGGAACACCTGGTCGCCTTGAGGAGCACCTGCGTAAGGGGCGTCTGTCATTGGATGAGGTCAATACCTTTGTCCTGGACGAAGCAGATCGTATGCTGGAAATGGGCTTTGAAGAAGCGCTGGACTGTATCGTGTCACACTGCCCACCCCAGCGTCAGAACCTGTTATTCAGCGCCACCTACCCGGCCAAAATTGAGCAACTGGTGGGTCATATTATGCGCGACCCGGTTAAAGTGGAAGTTGTTGCACAGCATGATCACAGCACCATAGAGCAGCACTTCTATGAAGTGGCCGACAATGAAGCGAGGGATGCTGCACTTCATAAGCTACTGTGTCAGTTTCAGCCCGAGGCAGCGGTGGTGTTTTGTAATACCAAAGCACAGTGTCAGGATGTCAGTGATATGTTGCAGAGCTATGGCGTTGACAGCGCGGCCCTGCATGGCGACCTGGATCAGAAAGATCGTGATAAAACGCTGGTACGCTTTGCGAATCGCAGTTTAACCATCCTGGTTGCAACCGATGTGGCGGCACGGGGTATCGATGTTGACCATGTTGATATGGTTATCAACTATCATATAGCCCATGATCCCGAGGTACATGTCCACCGAATCGGACGTACCGGCCGGGCTGGCAAAACCGGCGTCGCCTGTTCACTGATGAGCTATAAAGAGTCCCATAAAGTGAATATGCTGGAAGATTACCTCAGCCTGGAGATTGAACCGACTCCTGTGCCTGGCGAGCAGGTGCTTGCGAATCAAGTTAAACGTGCCCCTATGGTAACCATACAAATTGATGGCGGCAAAAAAGCCAAACTGCGTCCGGGTGATATCCTGGGTGCACTGACCGCTAACCAGGTATTGCGTGGCGATCAAATAGGTAAGATAAAGGTCACAGCTATGTCCTCATATGTTGCCGTGGAGCGTAAGTACGCCAATCAGGCTGTTAAGGTCATCAGCGACGGAAAAATGAAAGGACGCAATTTCAGAGCCCGTAAACTTACCCGTTAACGCCTTGCCCTGACCTGCACTTAGCTACTTGAGATGACATGTTCAAATGCCATCTCAAGTAGCCACACCTAATACCAATTTCACTTAATACCTGTTCAATTTGAAGGAGCAAATAGGGCGCTAACGGCGTTAAAAATTTCTCATTTAGAACAACTAAATAGCAAAATTTTCGCCTTGTTATCGAGCCTATTTTCTCGCCTCAAAATAGAACACTTGATTAAGCAAATTGGTATAAACCAATTCTTCCCCACCCGGAGATACAATTGCGAATTACTTTCATTTACCATTCCCATTTATGTTTTGTTATGATATAACACACGCACTGAATTGTTGGAGAAGAAAATGAAGCCAGATATCCATCCTGATTACCACTTAGTTGCCTTTCACGATACCTCGGTAGACAAGTATTTTATCGTTGGTTCCACGATTAAAACCGATCGCACAGTAGAAGTAGACGGCGTGACTTATCCGTATGTACCTATTGACGTTTCCAGTGAATCTCACCCTTTCTATACCGGTAAGCAGAAACTGGTTGCCAGCGATGGTCGGGTTGCACAATTCAATCGCCGCTTTAAGAATCTTGCTGGCAAAAAGGGATAATCACCATGAAAGTACTCAGTTCATTAAAAAGTGCCAAATCCCGCCCGGGTTGTCAGGTCGTCAAACGCCGCGGTCGCGTGTATGTGATCTGCAAAGATAACCCGCGCTTCAAAGCCGTGCAGGGCAAAAAGAAGAAACGCTAAAATTACCTGATACAGCCGGTGCGCTTTGCACTGGCTGCTTTCCCCGCAATCCTCTGAGCATGTTATCGACCACTTTAGAGACTGATCAATTACTATTTTTGTCTTAAATCAAACAATTAAACTCATTATATTGTATTTAAAATAGGGATATGCATAATGCAAAAGGTTCCACTTTTGGAACCGTCGATGAACGACATAAAAAACAAAAAGGAAATATTTGATTATGAAATTAATGCAAACATTGAGTGTTTTAGCATGCATGCCTACCCTAGCTCTTGCATCACAATTACCCACAGATGCATTGTATCACCTTAGCACAGGAGCCAAAGTCACAGCTCAGTCGTCAACACTGGACATGACACCCAAAACACACTTATTTAACTCGGTTATACGTGCGGCCCAGGCAGATACCCCTGCAGCCAGTACCATCACCCCCATGTGTCAGACTTTGTCACTCAACACCGTTTACCCTTTCGGCGGTATGACGGTAGGACAGAAACCTTGTTTTCACTTTGAAGTCACAGAGCCTGGTAAAACGACAGCGTTTCTATTCGGTCAGTCAGCCGACACCAATATTAATCTCAGCATAGTGCGTCACAACCCGGACAATACCTTTACCCTGATGGCCAATTCTGCCAATGCAGCGAATGCCGATGAGTTGGCCGCCGCTCTGACGGAGCCTGGTCATTACTATTGGCTGATGGATGTGATAGCAACGGATAGCTCCGATATCAAGTTTGGCGCCATATCATCTACTCAGGCTCAGCTTGACGACTTTGAAGCGAATGACTCAATTGCGACTGTCACCATGTTGCCCGACAAACAAAACCGTGTGAAAGGAAACATAGACAACGTATTCGACTACGACTATTTCGCCTTCACCGCCGTGCGGGGCCAGGACCTCATTGTAAAACTCGAGGACGAAGCGAAAACGGATGAGTTTGTACTGGAAATATACAATGGTGGTAACTGGCAACCCGTCGCCGTAAACAAAGCCGAGACTATTTCTCAGCTGCAGGAAAACCAAAGTGTTGTAGTTCGGGTGAGTGGCAACCCAAATCTACAAAATAACCCGGCTAATCAATATACTCTCGTATTGGGCTCAGTGGTCGCGTCGTTTTCCCATGACTCGGTCAGTGGCGAACATGGGGTAGAGCGGATCCCATATTCAGCATTTAAAGCCCCCTACCTGACCACTCAGGCATACCGGGATCTTAACTGGACAGTCACGTTGAATGACTCCAAAGGCCACCCTGTCGAAGGCGCTGAAGCCACGTTTAAGCTGATCCGAGATTTTGACTCAATTGATGACGTCAGAAACCCATATGAAGATTTTGTCGTAACATCTGATGCAAATGGTAAAGCATCTGGTGGTGTTAACTTAGGCCGTTGCTTTAGTGATTACACCGTAGAGCACTCGTCATACAGCATGGGCTACAGAAATACCTGGCGCACAGACTTCCTGGTCGGTGCATGGCGGATTGAAATCGATTCTTATGAAGAGAAAGTCATTGGCATCGGTGGTACTCAGCACCCATATGTCTACATTGGTCACTTGTGTGATCAGGATTTAGTATCGAGCACTCGTAATTAATCCAACATCAAAACAGGCCAGTCTGCTGGCCTGTTCCGTATCAAAAGCAGTTATAGCTGTCTGGCATTACGCTGCAACTGACCACCAATACTATCTACAAGTGTAAACTGGTTAAGTCTCGCATCACCCAGTTTAACTTGCGCGTCACTCTGGCTACTTTCTTCCATCAGTGCTTTAAAGTCGATAATGTCGGCAAAGTTGCTGCGATTAATATCGTATTTGGCCCAGTAGTCCCCACTTTCATTGGGGCCTTTAAGCAACTCAATCCCTTCCATCATTGTATCCTGAAAGGTTTTTGCCAAAGCCACGAGCTCTTCGTTTTCATTCAGCTTCTCTTCGAGCAGTTGCTTTTCACTGTCTGTCAGGTCATCACCGCTGACCACCAGTGCCCCGTCTTCATTGACGGAAAAGCCCCAGCCTTTGTCACTCAGCCCCGGAGATAGTTGCTCAATTTCCTTAGTCACTTTGGCAAACTCAGCACTCATATCCTCTGCAATTTTAGGGATCGAAACAGCAAACAATAGTCCAGTTGCAGCATCCATTCGCTCACTGTATTGCTCTGGTGTTTCTTGGTTTTCCGATGAGGTGATAGTCAGAGGCCGATCATAAACGAGTGCCGGTGATGGCGCTTGTGCGCCGTGATATACATCTTTGGCAAGTGTGCTTTGTGCTGAGCCGGGTGAGCTGGAAACGGGCTGTTTTGCGTCTTTAAGGTTACCTGAAGAGGCCACCTTGCTTTGCAGATCAAGTTGCGCTGCAGGCCCGCCACTGTGCGTGTTCACTTTCATGCTATTTTCCTTATAGATGTCTTAACTTGTCGCTTAAGCCAAACGCTTAAACTAACAACAATGGCTTACATTATAATCGTAATCGACCCATAACCGTTAAACTTTAGTACTAAATGACGATATAAATGCAAATTGAGTCCTTAGCCCCAAAATCGGTGATGTTTAATTGATATATGCGCGTACACAGCGTCAAACTCAGGCTAAAGTAAAAGTTTGTAAACATTAACGGTACATTAAACCTAAACTAACATATAGGGTCTACGCTGAAAAGGAAATAACAAAAAAGGACCTAACATTATGACTAAATCTGCACATCATTCTGGCGCTTCTGACGTAACCGTAGACATGAACCCCATGTTGGATATTGTCTTTATTCTACTGATCTTCTTTATCGTTACCGCAAGTTTTATGCGGGAAACTGCCCTGCCAATCAATCGAACCGATCAGGCCGTAACCTCAATTGTGCCGAGCCTGACACCCGTCTTTACGATTGACGCAAAAAACCAGATTTATCTAAACAACAGAAAAATCGATATAGATACTGTCAGTATCAATATTGCCCGTCTTGGTGCGCAAGGCGAACTTACCAGTATCAGTCTTCGTGCACACCCGGATAGTCAGCATGCAACGCTGGTCGGTGTCCTCGATGCCATCAAAGCACAAACCTCAGCACCTGTGTCTTTGGGTGACACTCTCTAGTAAGTAAAATTCTATAGTAAATAGCGCAGCCAGACCCGGGACTATACCGGGTCTGGCTTAGTGTTTTGCAACCTGAATATAGTCAAACCATTTTTGCTGTATCCCCGCTAACTTGCCGTTACTGCTGATGGTCGAAAACGCATCACGGTAGCGGGCAACCAGCTCAGGGTCAGAGGCAATGTTGAAGGCAATACTGAGGTTTGTATTGAGCTCTGTCAGCTCCGCAACTTTGGCCAGGGTATTGAAATCCATACCAGCCTTGTTCGCCCGTTGCCAGATGGTTTGTTCAGTCCCGACCACCAGGTCAAGGCGGTCTTTTTCCAACATCCGCAGCAGCTGATCTTCATAACTGAGTGGTTTAAGATGAGAAAACTGACGTTTTGCCAGATACTGAGCAACATTAGAGCCTCTCAGAACCGCCACCCGATGATTTTTAAGTAACAGCAGCGAGTCAGATTGCGCGGGAAAGCGTCGAGCCAGACCCCATAAATAGATAGGATCCGTTTTGACTTCACCAATCCAGTGAAAATAGGGACTTCTGGCTTCGGTGTGAACTATCGAATAGATCAGTGTATTTTTTGTCGTCACGGCTGTCTGGTAGGCACGCGCCCAGGGCATCACGCTAATATCGGGTATATCACCGGCCTGCTGGCACAGCGCGTGAACGACTTCAGTCATAAATCCACCTAAACTGCCATCTTCATTTTTGATTTGGTACGGGTATAAATATTCGGTGACGACCTGTACTGTTGCCGCTTTGACGGGTGATATTATGGACAGCCAGATCACCACCCCCATACATGCAAAAAGTTTCATGACGCCCCCGGTACCACACTGACCTTACTGTTAGTCTAGGGGGGACACCTATAATTGCAAATAACACAACAAATTAGATATGCCATATGAAGTGTCCGCACATTGACGAAATAGCCAAGCTATTTTATTTTCTTCCAAATCTCCCGCTCCACAAACTTGCCATTTTCATACAATTCATGGTGCCACAGCTCTCCTTCAACCTTATAAGTAAAGGCCATCTCTCTGCCCAACAGAGTACTGACATTGCCATACTCGTAGGTCTCAATAAATTGGTTACCTTTGAGTACATAGGTTCCTCCACCCGCGTATTTGAATTTCCCCTGGCTTTGGGTGATGTAGCTATGGTGCGTGGGTGTGATCAATTTAACAGAGGTTAGCTCGGGCGCCTTGGCAGAGACGATACCCGATTCTGTTGCATACTGTCCTTCGACGAATTCCCAGCTGCCCAATAAAGGATTAGCCATGGCTGTGCCACTCAAAAGTGCCGTTAAAATTAGAGATTTCATATAGGTTCCTTGAATAACGAAATGCCTTAAGAGTGTTACATACTCGTTGTAGAAAAACAGTTGAGGATCTCTCATGTAGGTACAAACT
The DNA here is from genome assembly GCF_056161105.1 of Pseudoalteromonas sp. AWH4_217. Taxonomy (NCBI): domain Bacteria; kingdom Pseudomonadati; phylum Pseudomonadota; class Gammaproteobacteria; order Alteromonadales; family Pseudoalteromonadaceae; genus Pseudoalteromonas; species Pseudoalteromonas sp. AWH4_217. The sequence goes on from NZ_JBSWYM010000007.1 coordinate 97,719, forward strand.
AAAGATACTGGACGCATACACCACTGGCGTCTTTAATAACCTGCCGCAAAATTAAAAGTACATTTATTGTACAAAAAGTGAAATAACCTTGCCGGTTGTCGGGTCTTCTTGTCGACATTCTGACTCACTAACACGAGGCCAATATGAACATAGCAAGTATACCTTTTTGCGCACTGGTATTATTTACTCTGAGTGCTTGTGGTGGAGGGAGTGGTGGAGAACCAACCAGCACCAGTAACACGGTAAACACAGAGGCCAGTGATACGACCAGCACAAATACGCAAAATAATACGGATACAAGCTCAGACTCAGACACCAGTGGCAACGACAGCACAGATGCCAATAATGGTGATCAGGCTGCAGAAACCGTGACTTATCAACTCACATTTACCCGGACCTGGGAGTCCGACAATTTTCCCACCAACTTCCCGGGTAATTCGCACTTTTCTCCTTTGGTCGGACTCACCCATAATCAAGACGGGTTTATCTTTAAACCTAACACCACGGCCTCTGCCGGTATGGTCAGCATGGCTGAAACAGGATCTAAGACCGCACTAAAAGACGAAATCAGTACCATTCAGAACGCAGGACATTCAAATTATCTCATTGATGAATCAGGCGTCTCAGGCAGTGCCAAAAGCGTCACATTTACCTTTGAAGCCAGTCAGCAATTCCCTCTGTTGAGCGTCGTTTCCATGGTCGCCCCGAGTCCGGACTGGTTTATAGGCCTAGAAAGCTTCCCTTTGTTCACAGACAATCAGTGGATTGACAGTCAGACCATTCAGCTTAAGGTGTATGATGCAGGCAGCGACAGCGGACCGCGGTTTAGTTCAGCGAACCAGGCCACCAGCCCCGCGGAGCCGATAATGTTACTTACCAGCGACCCCAGTGACAGCGATTTTTCACAAGGGGTGCATGCCCAGTCAGGTGACTACATAGGTATGATAGAAATAAAGCGCCTGTAATTGTGAGCGTCTTCCACCTGCCAGCTCAGGGTCAGCGCTAAATCAAGCGTTGACTCTTCCACTTCAATCATAGCCAATGGAAATAAGTTAACTTTTAAATTCAATACCTTAAATTGATATCTTCGCCTCTTCTGAACCTTATACTTGTGTTTCCTTATCGATCAGGACACTCGCCTGCAAAGTGGCTGATATAACCGGAATAAAACAACAAGAGGCAAAGCTATGAAAGTTCCTTCAATGATGGTTTGTACCGCCTGTCTGATGCTCAGTGGCTGCGGCAGTGATAATAACGTGACCCATTCCTCAAAGCCTAAGTCGGCTGATATGCCCGTCACGCTCAGTGATTCCAGTCAGCCTATTCAGTTTGATATCCATGCTGATTATCAAAGCCTGCTTGATCAGGTCGTTGACGCAGGATTAACTGGCGTATCGGTTTATATAGATACACCTGGGTGGTCTTCAACCTACACCAGTGGCCTGGCCAATAAAGACACCAATGAACCACTCAAACCGGCGCATCTGTTCCGTATTGCCAGTAATACTAAGAGCTTTGTCTCGACGCTGGCACACCTCATGGCCCAGCAAGGCCAGCTCGACCTTGACAGCCCAATCAACACTTACCTGCCCGAAGAGATTAACGCTCGTTTGCCTAATACCAGTACCATCCGGGTCCGTCATCTGCTGCGTCATACTAGCGGCCTGAAGGACTATCTGAGTGTTCCGCAGTTCTGGCATAAAATCAAAGCAGAGCCCAATCATGATTGGCAAGTCACTGAAATGTTGAGCTATATTTATGATGAACCAGCACAGTTTGAAGTCGATAGTCGTTTCGACTACTCCAACACAAACTACCTGTTGCTGGGGATAATATTGGATGACTTACTGGGCTACGACCTTGCTATTGCGATTCGCCAGCAGATCCTGGAGCCACTGGGGATGACCGAAACCTATTACTATCAGAGGGAAGCTGTGGTTGGCGAACTGGTACATGGCTATGAAATGGAAGAGGACGGCCTCACTAGCTACCGCCACATCAAGCTGGGGTATCGAGCTGCAGATGGGGGAATGGTGAGCACACCAAAAGATCTTAGCTTGTTTTTCAGCGCCTTTGGTAAAACCCAGGCACCGTTTAACGCGGCGATTAAAATGCAAATGCTCGAAAACCTGAACACCATGGATGCAACCAGGGAGTACGGTGCCGGGATTGTGCGCAAAACAGAAGAAAGCACTTTTTCGTCTTTGTCAGGTAAAGTGGCTTATACGCATGGCGGTTACAACAATGGCTATATATCAAGAAGCTATTACTACCCGAAAGAAGACGTCAGCATCAGCATATTCTACAACCGCGTATTTAACCGCCAAACAGAACAAGACAAGCACAATATGGTTAACGCGTTTCGCGAAGCACTGCGAGCCAAAGTCTTTAATGAACTCTAATCATGGTCTCAGCCGGTGGTCATACCGGCTGAGGCTCACTGTTTATTAAACAGGCTAACCAGTGATCTCAAGAGAGGTACCCCGACCCTACTCTGGGAATGGGCATGGGTAGCGAGTCGTTTCTTTTAACACATTAGTTTTACTGTCATAATCCTGGTTTTCGATCGCCCCGCTGTTTGACATGTTAATCAGCTCCCGCTTTTGTGCAGGCTCTTTGAATTCGGCAATGGCCAGTTAACACTTAAGGTCTGGGCATTGCAAAAGTCCTGAGCTGGCTTTGTTAATCGCTTTAATGGTACTAATCCGGATTTGCGCTGAAAACAGTACGCAGGATTACAACGCTTAGGCAACACTACCTGACTGATTGAAAATCTCTCATTTGCACTGTTCCCATAAACACGATTTTATAGACCTCTTTTTGCTCGATGTTTTCAGGGACATGATCACTATGATGACTCATCTTAAGGCTTTGCTTTATAGCGTGTTTATTTGCTTAATGATGCTTACTACTGGGCAGGTTCAGGCGCATAACCACACGCCAATTTTGATGCCTGCGCCCACCTCACTCGTGCAGTCGGCACAAACACTTACATTAGACCGGCCGTTAATACTGTCGCTAAATGGTCTGTCAGCTCAGCGCAGCGCATTTATTCAGGCTTACTATCGAGAGCAATTCATTGAGTTTGGCTATCAGGTGTCGGCTGCCGCCTCCGAGCCCTCATTGCCCTTAGTTGTGACTGTACAGACTCCACAAGGTGCCTCTCACCAGCATCCACAACTCGGGCAGAATGAACACTATCAACTCAGTATCACCCAAACTGGCATAACGATTAGCGCGCCGAGTGATTTTGGTGCCTTGCATGCGCTGGCCACTCTCAGTCAGCTACTCTATTTTGCCCGCGACAGTCGCGAACTGGCGCTTCTGCATATAGAAGATAGCCCCCGATTTCCCTGGCGTGGACTGCTGCTCGACAGCGTCCGCCATTTTATTTCGGTTCCGGCAATTAAGCGTCAGTTGCGTGGTATGGCCGCAGCTAAGCTCAATGTCTTTCACTGGCACCTGACGGATGATCAGGGCTGGCGCTTCGTATCCAAAGCGTATCCCAGGCTACACCAGCTTGCGTCAGACGGTCAGTATTATACCCGGGCCGAAATCCGGCAGGTTGTTGAATACGCCAGCAACCTTGGGATCCGGGTGGTCCCTGAATTTGACGTGCCCGGGCATGCCTCTGCAATTGCGGTTGCCTATCCCGAGCTGATGACAGAAGTGAACCCCTATCAGATGGAAGATGGATGGGGCGTGTTTGAGCCATTGCTGGACCCCAGTAAACCCGAGGTCTATACCTTTATTAACGCCATTGTCGCTGAACTGGCCGAGCTCTTTCCTGATCCTTATTTGCATATTGGGGGCGATGAAGTAGATCCAAAACATTGGCAGAACAGTGAGCGTGTGCAGTCATATATGCATCAGCATAAGCTTAATACGAATGCCGATCTTCAGGCTCATTTTAACCACAAAGTACAGGCCATCTTGCGTAGTCACAACAAAAAAATGATGGGCTGGGACGAGATATTTCATCCCGCGCTGGATAAAGATGTAATGGTTCAATCCTGGCGCGGTAAAGCCAGCCTCAGCCAAATTGCGGCTCAGGGATACCCTGCGTTGTTGTCAGCCGGCTTTTATATCGACCAGCCACAGCCTGCCAGCTACCACTATCGTAATGAACCGTTCGATACTGATCTGCACCAACCACACCCGGTAAACACTCAGGACGCGATTCAGGCCTGGGACTTTACCATGCCAAGGCTCAAAGGCAGTGCAGTCAGGGGCAAACTGGTACTGGTGACACAACAACAATCGGTCCGCCATGCCTACATACAACTGAATGACAGGCCGTTTAAGCAAGCCCGGCTCGATAACCACTTGATATCACCCGATGCAGGTCTGTCGCGACTCAATGCCACTATTGACAGTTGGATGGGGCCGACCCGCGCCGAGCTGACACTCGATAAAACGGCAGGTATTTCAGGGCGGATCCTCATTGGTAACGCAGTCTATCCGGTGACAGGTAAGTTGGCTGCACATTTTTCTCATGCTGACTTTGTAAATATGCCCTTCCTGAGTGCCATGAACGCAGAGGCGAAAAGCAATATTTTAGGCGGCGAGGCGACGCTGTGGAGTGAGTTGGTGACGGAGCAAAACCTCGATATACGCAGCTGGCCGCGCCTGTTTACAATCGCTGAGCGTCTCTGGTCAGAGCGAAAAGTGAGTCATGAAGCTGCCATGTATCAGCGCCTTCATGCACTGTATACTTTTGCCGATGCCATTGGCTTGCATCATGACAAGCAGTTTCGCCGGGGTCTGCAATCACTGCTCAGCTCACAGTCCAGTGATGCAGACCTGGCAGTGCTGACACGTTTTGCCGAACAGCTGGAGCCTGCCAGCTACTATACCCGCCATCACATAAAATATCAGCAGGGGCTGTATCATCAAAATGCCCCCCTGGATCAGCTGGTGGACTTCCTGCCAGTAGAGAATCAAACCATGCTAATGCTCTATCAAAAACTGGCACAGTTCAGACAAGGCGATAGCAACGCGTTGCAGCACATTACCGCCACGCTTAAAGCCTGGCATACTGATTACCGTTTATTAGCGCCTCTGCTTGCCAAAACCCCGACGTTGCATGGACTGCAGACAACTCTGGCACAAGCCAGTGCCATCAATGAAATAAGCCTGGCGATTATTCGCAGTTGTACAGTAAGGCCATCAGTCTCAACACAGCGCATGCAACACTTTGCCGAACGCCTGAAGGAGATCCAAAATAAAACTACAGAGATAGTCGTTGCAGCAGGGGTTTTCAGTGAACATTTGCTGGAGGCGTGTCGTGCCGATGGAGCCTCATCGGCTCCCATCAGCATAGACCTTTAATATCTGGATATCGGCGAATATACGCTATAGTTGCCCGATTCATTCTAACTGTGTTAGGGTTAAACCGATATAAGGTACAGTTGAACATTATAAGGAAAATAAAATGAAAATAAGTCTGGTTAAGAAAAAGTTGAAGACATTATCTGCGCAAGAGCAGGCATTAAAACTGCAACTCACACCACAAGTATTTGGTGGGTTTGGCCCCTCCAATATGTCCGGAGGGCAAGCCTGCCCCAATCACTGCGGTGGCATCTAGCCCTTACACACGAATAGACTAATCAAGGAAATTAAGATGATACTCACTTTACAAAAAAAACCTCTGAAGTCACTGACGCTGGACAGCACGCATCTCAACAAAGCCGCCACTCGCCAGATTGCAGGAGGTCATTTCTCCATTGTAGATCAGTGCCAAAACACCAGTGGGACGGGTGAATGTGATGATTCCTACACGGAAGATTGCCCTACCAATGAGTGCAACGGCCGGTAGCCGACCAGGCTATGGACTCGCGCCATAGCCACCTTAGTTATTTGCTACTAGCCACAGCCCGCTCACTTTTCTGTATCATCAACCACAGTCGGCTCTGCCAGCGCATTTCCTATTAATCCTCTGAGCCATACACTTTTGTCATCCAGCTGACGTTTCTTCAGCCACAACATAGCAATGTCGAAGTCCGGCACTGGCAATGGTGGATCAAAGTACCTCAGGCCTGCATCTTCACATGCCAGTTGCGCCATTTTTAATGGCACAATGGCAACCAGGCGGCGCTGTCTGAGCAAGCGTTGTATCGTCAGAAAATTACGACTCGCCACAGTTACCCGGCGGGTTAATCCCGCTCTGGCCAGCAACTGGTCCACCTGAGTGGTTAAACGCCCATCCGGACTGACCAGGGCATGCTCAGTCTCAGCGAAGGCCGCCAGATCCAGAGGTATTTGTGTTGCAAACTGTACAGGGTCTGCCAGACAGACATGACGCTCTGTGTACAAGATAAGACTGTCAAAAGACTCGTCTGGTTCGGTAATGCTGCCAATAACCAGATCCAACTTCTCTTTCTCGGTCAGGGTAATGTAGTTGCTGCGATTGACGTTAACAAAACTGATCTGCGCTTCAGGCGCCTCTGCACGAATGCGATCGTAAATCACAGGCGCAAAGTTGAGTTCAGCATAATCAGTCAGGCCGATGCGGCAAACCCCGTCATACTTTTGCGGCACAAACTGAGCTTTATTGAGCAACGTCTCGGACAAAGTATCCAGCAGCTGCTCCAGAGCAGGGGCGATCTGATGGGCATATTCGGTGGGCTCCATGACATGTCCTTTGCGCTCAAACAGCTCGTCGTCAAACAAGCGCCTTAGTCTTGCCAGGCTGTGGCTCATTGCCGACTGACTGACACAACTTTGCTCGGCCGCCTGACTGACACTGCGACAACGATATAAATAGGCAAATGCGACCAGTAAATTGAGATCTATCTGGCGCCATGGCACATCATTGAAGCTCATACTCTCAATCCTATATAGTTCATAGTCTGAATCAAAACTATTAATTTGAATCATTCTACGTCATTTTTTACTCTATCGTCAGTCCTGATAACAGAGCACACGCTACTATGTTCACTATTTTTAAAACCTTCTTTTTACTCGGCTGGATAAGCTTTGGTGGCCCGGCTGCCCACATTGGTTATTTTCGCCAAACCTTTGTGGAGAAACTCAAGTGGCTGGATGATGCTGACTATGCTCAGCTGGTAGCGTTGAGCCAGTTCTTACCCGGCCCGGGCTCAAGTCAGGTCGGCTTTGCGCTTGGCTACAAACGCGGTGGTCTGGGAGGCGCCTGTGCGGCCTTCTTTGGTTTCACTTTACCGTCGGTCATGATCATGGTGCTCCTTGCCCTGATGGCCAGCCATGTCACTGACACGGATGTGTTTCAGAACCTGGTGCATGGTCTGAAACTGCTTGCCATTGTGGTCGTTGCTGATGCCGCCTGGGGAATGTATAAAAACTTTTGCAAAAGCACGCTCACAGTCAGCCTGTGTTTGATCACGGCAATAGCCCTGTTGCTGCTGCCGGGAATTATGACTCAAATGGGTGTACTGATCCTGGCGGCTCTGGTTGGTATGCTTTACCTGAAAGGGAACACCCAGACGACACGTCCCGGTTCACCTTTTAAGGCTAACTGGCTGCCTTTGGCTATATTTGCCGGCTTATTCTTAGGCCTGCCTTTTGTTGCCCATATGAACCCGTCTGTTGCCCTGTTTAATGACTTTTATCAGGCTGGCAGCCTGGTGTTTGGGGGTGGTCATGTGGTGCTGCCACTACTGCAAAATATCCTTGGCGACGGCCTCAGTCAGGATGCATTTTTAACCGGCTATGGGGCAGCTCAGGCTGTTCCCGGCCCGATGTTCACATTTGCAACTTACCTCGGCTATACACTCATGCCAGCAAACCCAATCACAGGTGCACTACTGGCAACTTTGGCCGTGTTTCTGCCTGGCTTTTTGTTATTGCTGGGGGTGCTCAAAAACTGGCAACTACTGTCCTCACGCCCCGCCATTGCAGGCGCACTGAGCGGCGTCAATGCCGCCGTGGTTGGCCTGTTGGTGGCAGCCCTCTATCAGCCAGTCTTTACCAGTGCAGTGCAGTCAGCACAAGACATAGCCCTTGTCCTGGTGGGTTTTTACCTGTTAAAACAACTGAAGCTGCATATTGTCTGGCTGGTGATCACTTTTATACTGGCTGGCGTGACTATGGGGCTGGTATAGTGCTGCGCAGCAGGAGGGAATGCACACTCTCCCTGCTGCTGCAAATCCTCTCCTCCTTTGCAATCTAATCCCATTCAGGTTGAACAATCTCGGGTTAGCAACTAGTTTTTAAGCGCACAAAGGCGATTCATTAAACTCTAATACCGAGGTTGGTCTATGGACAGCTTTCTAGAACAAATCGATATCAATCAATATTTACCTGTGGCCGTTGACTGGGCGACTAACTTAGTACTGGCATTGTTCATTCTGATCATTGGCATCTGGCTGGCGGGCAAGGCTTATAAAGCCGTGGTGTCTGTTGCGAATCGCTACGATAAGCTGGATGACACGTTATTTAAATTCTTTGGTAGTGTCGCCAAATACACTGTGCTGGCCTTTGTCGGCATCGCAGTGCTTAACCGTTTCGGCGTGCAAACCGCGTCGATCATTGCATTGCTCGGTGCCGCCGGGCTTGCGGTGGGACTGGCACTGCAAGGCACTTTATCCAACCTCGCAGCGGGCGTCATGCTGCTCATTTTCCGCCCCTACAAGGTCAATGACTTTATCGACACCGCAGGCCAGTTTGGTAAAGTGACTGAAATTGATATGTTTACTACGATATTGCAGACCTTTGATAACCAGCAGATAGTGATCCCGAACAGTCATATATGGGGCAGCAAAATTGTTAATCATTCCCATCACAGTATTCGTGGTGTTGATATGCGGTTTGGCATTGCGTACAGTGAGAGTATTGATGATGCCAGAGCCGTGATCCAATCCGTATTGCAGGCTCATCCTCATATTTTATCGGAGCCTGCACCTTTTGTTGAAGTGGAGTCACTCAACAATAGCTCTGTCGACTTTTTGGTCAGGCCATTTTGCCAAGGTGCACATTACTTTGATGTGCTCTATTCCGTGCCTGAACAGGTGAAAAAAGCACTCGATAAGGCCAACATCGAGATCCCCTTCCCGCATCGTAAGGTTATTCTGGTCAACGAAAGCGATACCTGAGACTCATGTGCTGGGGCTGCATACCAAATGCCAGCCCCATAAAAACAGAATCTAATATGTCAAACTTTGGTGCCCTGTTATTCCTTGTCTATAGTGTTTATAGATAAATGACAACATACTGGGATGTGATATGGCGCTCTTTGGCTTTGCTAAAACAAAAACTTCCGAACCACAAGTCACCTTACCGCAAACATTACCTTGGCTAAAACTCGACCAGCAGGGCAATATACTCGCTTCCAGTCAGGCTTTCAGGGCGATGCTGGCCTTAGCAAACAGCGCGGTCCCCAAAACGCTGTCGGCCTTGTGCAATCATCAAAGCGAGTATCAGGCGCTTTGTGATGCACTGCGAAGCCCTGAACAACATACAGCCCTGATTTGTAGCATGCATAATACCGAAGGGTCTCTGTACACCGTCTCAGTGCAATTTTGTTTGGCAGATAGTACACAGTCCTTTGCTGTGCTTCAGGACGTTACTGCACAGTATCAGCCTTTGATGGACAGCGCGTTAATCACTCAGGCGCTGTCAGACGCACAAGCCTTGGCAGAGCTGGACCTGCGGGGCACCATGCTCAATGCCAATAACCATTTTTCAAACCTGGTGGGAACCCCAAAACAGCATTTGCTCAATGAGCATTATCAGCAGTTTGTGGTCAACAAGCCGCTTGATGAAACCCACTGGGAAGCACTTTGTGCGGGCGAGTCTGTTGAATGTGACCTTAACTGGCAAATTGATGAACAAACGTTCACCTGGTTACATGCTAAGCTCGTTCCCGTGGCAAACAGCCGGCAACAAATATCGAAAATCCTGCTGTATGCCAGCGATATTTCAAAGCAGCGCCAAACCCTGATCAACCTGACCAGCCAGATTGACGGGATCCGCGATGCACAGGCGGTTATTGAGTTCACCCTGGATGGCACCATAGTGACCGCAAACCAGAACTTTCTCGATGTCATGGGCTATCAGCTGACGGAGATCCAGGGGCAGCACCATCGGATGTTTGTCACTGCGGCAGATGCTGTCAGTGACGAGTACACCGCTTTTTGGCAGGCGTTGGGACGGGGCGAACTGCAGTCTGGAGAATTTAAGAGAATCAATAAGCGCGGCGATCCCGTCTGGATCCAGGCACACTATACCCCTCTCTACGATGAAAATGGCCGGCTCTGGAAGATCATGAAGTTCGCCTCTGACATCACCGCAGACAAACTCAGGGCTTTTGAAGCACAGGGTCAGATAGATGCCATAAACCGCTCCCAGGCGGTGATCCAATTCGAGTTAGATGGCACCATTTTAGACGCCAATGACAACTTTCTAGAAGCGATGGGTTACCAAAAAGAGGAGGTCATCGGGCAACACCACCGACTGTTTGTTGAGTCCGGATATGCGCAAAGCGAAGAGTATCAGCAGTTTTGGGCTGACCTTAAAAACGGCCATTTTCAGTCTGGTGAGTTTTTTCGACTTGGTAAACATGCCAAACCAATCTGGATCAGCGCAACTTACAATCTCATCCGTGATGATGAAGGTAACCCCCTAAAAGTCGTTAAATACGCCATGGATATCACGCGTCAGAAACAGATAGCGGCAGATCTGGAGGGACAAGTAAAGGCTATTCATAAATCTCAGGCGGTGATTGAGTTTGAAATGGACGGCACTATTGTCTGGGCCAATGACCTGTTTTTGGCCACCATGGGGTATACACTCGACGAGGTAAAAGGCCAGCATCACCGTATGTTTGCCACCGCGGAACAGGCGCAAAGTGACGAGTATCAAAGGTTCTGGGCGCAGCTCAACCGTGGTGAATTTGACTCAGGACAGTACATGCGAATTGCCAAAGATGGGACTGAGGTCTGGATACAGGCAACCTATAACCCCATACTGGACCAGCATGGTCGCCCGGTCAAAGTCGTTAAATATGCCACAGATATCACGGCGCAAAAGCAAGCCGTACAGCATATCAAAGATGCTATTTTTGCGCTTGAGCAAGGCGATTTAACCCATCGTATCACGGCAGAACTGGGAGAGGATTTCTCTGTCCTTACCAAGGCGATGAATGGACTGTTTGATAAACTCAGTGAGCTGGTGCAGACAATTAACAACGGTGCTGCACAAGTGTTTGACATCGCCAGACAAATCGCCAGCAATAATGAAGAGCTCAATAGCCGTGTTGAAAGTCAGGCAGCCAGTCTGGAGCAAACAGCGGCCACTATGGAACAACTTACCGCAACCGTGAAAAACAATGCGATCAGCGCAACCACAGCTTCTGAACGGGCAACGGTTGTCCGTGAAAAAGCGGTTAGTGGTAAGCACACCATTGAGGATGCCATCAGTGCTGTCGGCAATATCGAAGACTACAGCCGAAAAATCTCCGATATCGTTGGCGTGATTGATGAAATTGCCTTTCAAACCAACCTGCTGGCACTGAATGCATCCGTTGAAGCTGCCAGAGCGGGTGAGGCAGGCAGAGGGTTTGCTGTCGTGGCCAGTGAAGTGCGTAACCTGGCACAACGCAGTGCCAGCGCAGCCAAAGAGATAAAAACACTCATCAAAAACAGCGTCGATGCTGTGAGCGAAGGCAGCAAACTGGTTTACGAGTCTGGTACAACTTTCGATGAGTTGACGGAGTCGATTGCACAGGTCAGCGACATGGTCGCCAACATTGACGATGCCAGTAAGGAGCAGGCATCCGGTATCGCCGCAGTATGTTCAACCATTGCGCAAATGGATGGCATTACCCAACAAAATGTCTCTTTGGTGGAAACCACGTCAAAGTCGGGTAAAACCATGGAAAACCAGGCACGAGTACTGACCGATCAGGTCGCATTTTTCCATCTGGATGAGAGCCGCTTATCTTAGCGGCTGCTCGGTTGGTAGTCGCGAATAAAACTATACTCAAATTTACCCGTATTGAGTTCGTCACAAACAAATCAAAGCGACCCGATACATCTGAGCGGTGGAATTTTAGTGGCTTTTTTTCGGCCCCTGACGTACTAGGTCTTTACCATTGTCAAACACGTCCTGAGTGACCCAGCGGCCGAGGATCAGCTGATGATTGTCATCCAGTACTGCTACAAACGGTCGACCATTGCTATTATTGGTCGCCAGTGCAACACCTGCGGCATTATTCAGGCCCAGACCGCCACTTTCCACCAACCTCAAAAAGGCCTCCAGTTCATCCAGCGTGCTGATCAGTTCTTTGTCGTCAATCATGTTTTTTACTCAGTTGTCGCTAAAAGCGCGTAGCATATCAGCTCTGCCATTGTCTGCGCCAGTATTGGTGCTGTAGATCCTACTCAGCGCCCTTTACCTCCATGCCCCTGTTCATCGGCGATGTCGGATTGCATCGCTTGTTTGATGGCCTCTTCAGTCTGGATAAAGAGCTTACGATAATCGTGGTCGTACTGCTGCCCTTCACTGCCATGTTGCCAGGTATCATACAGTTGCTCCGATGCTGCTTTTTCGGTTTCCCAGAAAGCCTGTTTTTTCTGCTCGGCAAGTGCAGGTTCAAAACCAAGGCAAGTCAGTGCGCTAGCCCCCAAGTCTAATGCTGAATGATACGTCTCACTGACAATCACATCGGCACCGGCGTGTTTCAATTCATAGTGATGACCCCTGTCGAACGCCCTGGCCAGTACGATTACGCCTGGGTGGTTTTGCTTAACTGCATGCACCAGTGCTCTGGCACTTTCCCGATCATCAATGGCAACAACCAGTAACGCGGCCTGTTCAATACCGGCTGTGTGCAATAGCTCAGGCCGTGTCGCATCTCCAAAGTAGGCTTTGACCTGTATCCGACGCATTGACTCAACCTGATTCACATCGAGATCCATGACCACTGTGTGTACGCCATTGGCGATCAGTAATCGGTTTACAATCTGACCAAATCGACCAATCCCCGCAATAATCACCTGACCCTGCTCCTGGATATCATCATATGCCTGAGGATTAGTGGTCTGCTGATAGCGCGGTAATATGACTTTGTCGTAGAGAATAAACAGCATAGGTGTCAGAAACATGGATAAGGCCACAACGAGTTGTAGCAAGCTCACAGTCGCGGCCGGAATAACATGGTTTTGCAATGCATAACTCAAAAGTACAAAACCAAACTCGCCAGCCTGAGACAAACTCAGAGCAAATAACCAGCGATCACTGTTGCGAATTTTGAACAGCATTGCCAGCGCCCACAGTACGCCAGCTTTGACCAGCATCACCGTTAGTGTGAGTGTGATGATTAGGAGCAGATGCTCAGACAGTATGGCAAAGTTAATACCTGCCCCAACTGTAATGAAAAACAGCCCCAGCAATAAGCCCTTGAAGGGCTCAATATTTGATTCCAGCTCATGACGAAATTCACTGTTGGCCAGTACCACACCCGCCAGAAAGGTGCCTAAAGCCGGGGATAACCCCACCAGGCTCATCAAAGCGGCAATACCAATGACAAGCAACAAGGCGGTTGCAACAAAGATCTCCCGTAGCCCTGAGTTAGCAACATAATGAAACAAGGGGCGACTCAGGTAATGCCCTATCACGACAACCCCTGCGATGCTGGCAAAAATCGCACCGGCATAGGCCCAGGTTGGCAACCCAGCCACTAAGCTCAGTGATTCATGGTGCTGCGCCGTGGTTTGCATCGTCTGTGCAGCACTGACCAACTCGGGCAGTGCCAGAACCGGAATAAATGCCAGTATGGGGATCACGGCAATATCTTGCATCAGCAACACTGAAAAGGCATTGTGCCCGCCTTCTGTCTTTGTCAGGCCTTTTTCATTAAAGGTTTGCAGTACAATTGCAGTAGACGACAAAGAGAATACCAAGCCGATTGCCACTGCGACGCTCACAGGCTGGCCCTGTAACCAAGCAATGAGCGCCAAAAGAGCGGCGCTACCGGTGACCTGTAACCCGCCCAGGCCTAATAATCGGTGACGCATTTGCCAAAGCATCTGAGGGTGCAGCTCCAGTCCGACCAGAAACAACATCATAACCACCCCAAACTCAGCAAAATGCTGAATTGTTATGGTTTCTTCGCCTACCATCCCGGACAAAGGACCAATAATCACCCCGGCAATGAGGTAGCCAAGTACCGAGCCCAGTCCCAGTTTTTTTGCCAGCGGCACCATAATGACGGCGGCTGCCAGATAAATAAAAGCCTGTATAAAATAGCCAGTCATGCGACGCCACCTGCTACTTTTACAGCAACCTGGCACACGGCTTTGTTCGCATCGAGGATAATGCAAGGCATTGATCCGATAACACTTAGTACTTTATTTTTTTTCATATTCAGACATCTCAATTTCGCGCAGTGACCTTCTAAACTTTAGTACGAAATGGGTGAATATGCCGACTCAGACTGGTTTACGGATGATGGAATGGCCACACAGACACACTGCCCGGTTCAACCGCCATGGTACCAGGTTCAGTGCATCGGAGTTTTAACCGTGTTTTAACTCTCCACAGCGTAGCGTGAGTAAAAAAAGGACTGCTAAAATGACCTACACAACTTCTACAGATAAGTTTGACCGCACGGCACGTGCACTTCACTGGATCTCAGCCGCCGTGATCCTGTGGGCAATGCTTTCTGGTTTTTACATGGCTTTATTTGAAGTGGACAACATAATCAAGAAAACACTCAGTACCTTCAATGTCTCTTTGACCTTCGTCTATTTTCCGCTATTCCTCTGGCGTCTGGCACATAGAATTACCTGCACACCACCGACCCAGCTCGAACAACTCAATCAACATCAGGCAAAGCTTGCCTGTGCAGCACATAAGTTCATTTACTTACTCACGACTATTGTGATGTGCTCCGGTGTATTAATGATGCGGCACTCGTTCTGCGTGTTTGGCCTGTTTACTGTGCCGCCTTTGCTCAGCACCACGAGCCTGCAGGACGTATTTGCCCGACTACATGTGATCAGCAATATTTTATTGCTGTTCATGATCACTTTACATATTTTGGCTGTGATAAAGCATCAGCTTGGTGGACGAGCAATACTACAAAGAATGTTGTGAACTAATCACGATAGTGCATATTTACAGGCGCCGCATACCCGGAAGAATAGTAAAGCAGCGGATTTTCATTAATGGAAGGTAATAGAATCAAAATATCGGGAAGCCACAGAAAACACAAAATGCAGCCCTTTTTTGCAAGATGGCTCATCTAATGCGGGTAAATGAGCCAATTCACTTAGACGGAGCTAAGTATTATTTTCGGATACAAGAAAACGGGCCACAACTACCATACCAGGCCTGACTTAAATAGCCGCCCGCGATTTGCGCAGTTTGTTCTTGATTTAGCTGGTCTTTAGTTTTAGACAGGTTTTTGATGCTATTTTTTTTGATTTTTAATTTCATGGTCATTCCTTTCTACACTAATCATTGTTGTTTTGTGTTTATATCTAACCATCCGAAGAATTACTCACAGATGGATAAGCCTGTCAATTTCTTGTTAGAAATCAACACACACAAAACTAACACTGCAAAAATAAAAAAACAACACCACTCACACAAATCAAACAGCCACTTTTACTTCTCCAGTCCATAACAAAACTCTCAACCACACACTGTTCCTATATAGTTGTTCTCTCAAGACATTTGGTGATAATCTGTGCAAAGTTGCAGTTTTTAAGGACAAACGTTATGCAATCTTCTCCTCGTTTTCATTATATAGACAACCTGCGTAGTCTGGCTTTGTTACTGGGTGTCGTGTTTCATGCTGCGCTGGCCTATGGCCCTTACTTTTCAAATATCTGGTTTACCGCCGATCCGACCAACCACGTTGCTTTTGACTACTTTGCTATCTGGTCCCACTTATTCAGAATGCCGCTGTTTTTTGTCATCGCCGGGTTTTGTGCAGCCCTGCTTATCAGTAAACGCGGTGGCAATGGCTTTATTATTAATCGCCTTAAGCGCTTATTGCTGCCATTTGTGGTGTTTTTTCCTCTGACCATGCTGGTGCTGTTCCACGCACTTGGCTGGGGAGCTGAAATTACTCACGAAAAACCAGCCCTGTTTACGGTTTTTCAGTCTGTGAAAGAGCCTATTATCTCGACTATGCATTTATGGTTTTTATGGAATCTGACCCAGTTCTGTTTACTATTTTGGCTGTTGCAAAAACACGCCAGTCTGTATCAGTCGATATTGGCAGTGGTTGTCCGCCCGGCTTTTCTGCTTGTGGCTTTACCCATTTTGCTTACGGTCGCACTATATCAGCAGCTGGTGCCATTCCCGGCTCCCGATAAACTCTACCCAGAGCTTTGGTCCTATGGTTTTTACGGCGTTCTCTTCCTGGTCGGTGGCGGACTTTACCACCATTATATCCGGGTGCAGCAGTATGCCCGATACTTTAGTCCCTTGCTGATAATAGCGTGTCTGTCATTAGTGCCTTATTTTTATCTCATGCCACCTTCTCCCTCATTGGAAGCCATAATTCGCGCGGCCAATACAGGAGTAACAACACCTGAGCAGATAGATATCTATGTTGTCATCGCTCAGTCGATTGCGATTGTGGCCTGGACTGGTGTGGCCTTTTTGGCAGGCTATAAATGGCTCAACCGATTCAGTCAGCTAAACAAATATTTGTCGGATGCCTCTTACTGGATCTACCTGATCCATGTACCTGTGCTAATGTATATCCAGTTCCCACTGAGTAATACCGCTTTGTCGCCCTGGCTTAAAATACTCGTCGCCGTGTCTGCAACCATGGCCCTCGGTCTGCTGAGCTACCAGCTACTGGTCAGACACACTTTGATAGGTGTTTTGCTCAACGGAAAAAGGGTTAAATCAGCCCCCTCTCAGCAACAAGCTACGCCAGTTTCATAACTATAAACCCGGTTAACTGACCGCTGGGCGACGTTCACCAAGCAAATTATTTAGACGATGTAAAAGCAGGTAGATGAGGGCTACCTGCTATCAGTAAAAACACGATAGAAAAACACTAGTCATTTGATTAATATAGTTATAATTCTTAATTTTGATACCGTCCCCCTGCTTTTAAAGCTGTTTTCCCAACCGGCTTCTCGTCGACTGAGCATCGCTTTAAGCGCCTGCTTTCTTGTACCCTGTCTTATAAATTAGGTTCTAAAAGGCCCATTCGAACGACAGAACATTCCCCTTTCAGCAAACTTACCAACATATCCACAGCTAAGGGGACGTCAAAATGGACAAAACACTCGAAAATGCTTCTCCAGCAGAAGCGATTAAAAAAACAACCACAATAAAGTCGCGCCAGCCTCTGTCATTACAGACCGCCAGGAACGCACTCAGTTGCAGTGTGATATTCTGGTTTCTATCCGTGCTGCTTGGGCAATGGTTTTTCTTTTATTACATCATCAAGTTTTACGGATTTTCAGTGATCAATGACAATATGGAGATCTGGAATCGCTGGGAGGTAATGGGGGCGACCCCCTATCATGCGGGAGACTTTGCGGGTAACCTGGCTTTTGCTGCCCACGCAATCGGTGCAGGCATTGTCGCGTTTGGGGGCGTATTTCAACTTATTCCCAAAATGCGCAGCCGCTTCCCAGTTTTCCACAGAATCAATGGTTACGTTTATCTGTTTACCGTCATCTTGCTGGCCCTCTCAGGTTATTATCTGGTGTGGTTCAGAGACACAAGCCCTATCCAATTGGGCGACATAGGCACCAGTATTAATGGGTCGTTGATCCTGGGGTTCGCCTATTTAACAGTTCACAGTGCGATAAAGAAAGACATGGCAAGTCACAGAAAGTGGGCCATCTGTTTGTTTCTGGTTTCAAATGCACAATGGTTTCTTAGAGTGGGTGTATTCAGTTACCTGATCACAGGCACCACATTGGGCCTTAACCCCGCATTTGGCGATCCCTTCTTCTCAATGTGGACTTTTGGCTGCTTTCTGATCCCGCTATTAGCAGCGCAGCTATACTTTTATGCTCAGGCAAACCACAAGACATCAGTAAAACTAGGTGTCAGTATCACTTTGTGTGCATTAACCTTACTTATGCTAATCGGCATCGTGGGTTATACACCTTTTCTGCTCTCAGTTATGTCTGAAGGGCCCATCTCGATGTAACTTCGAGTACTTGCAAGCTCATAAAAAACAGGGCGATTTAATCGCCCTGTTTTATTTTTATAAAAACCGATTAGCCGCTTCTATAGCTTTTTGATATCAACACGCAGTGTATCCAAATGTGCACTAATCGCCGGGTCTACCTTGTTCGAAGTACCACCACCCAGATGTTTGGCAAAAAACCGTTCCATCGCCACAATCGACGCCAGTTTATTGCTTTGCTTCATAAAGCCGTGACCTTCGTCTTTAGCGAGAATGTACTCGACGGGGTGGTTTTTAGCTGCCAGCGCTCTGGCGATGTTATCCGACTCAACCTGGGTAACTCGAGGGTCATTTGCACCTTGCACCAACATCAAAGGCGCTTTGATTCGGTCAACAAAGTTAATCGGCGAGCGCGATTGCATATCGGCTCTGTCCCGGGCTACCTCAGGGTCTCCCACTGAAACATACCAGGTACCCAGATAGGGGCGGTAATGCGCAGGGAAAGATTCCATCAAAGTCACCAGACTGGATGGACCAACATAAGAAATCACAGCTTTATATACATCTGGCGTAAATGTCGCACCGGCCAGCGCAGCATACCCGCCATACGAAGCCCCCATAATGCCAACGCGCTGTTTGTCTGCGATGCCTTGCTCTATCAGATAATTTACGCCATCTGTCAGGTCATGCTGCATGGTGCCGGTACCCCAGTTTTTCTCACCAAGCTGAACAAAACGCTTACCAAACCCAAGTGAACCGCGAAAGTTAGGTTGCAGTACGGCATAACCACGGTTTGCAAAATAATGGGCTACGGGTACAAAATAACCGCTACTGTAGCCCCACTGATCTCTCGCCCAAGGTCCGCCATGTGGCAGCACTATGGTTGGCAGATTCTTATTTAAATTCTTAGGTAAGGTCAGATATGCCTGGATTTCAACCCCATCAGATGCCGTGTAGGTAATCGACTTTCTGTCTCCCAAAAGGACAGGGTCAAATCCGGGCGCTTCATTTAACAAACCTGTCAGCTTATCCTGAGCCGGATAATAAGCATATTTTTGATCTGGCTGGTCGGCAAATGACACCGTCAGTAGCCACTGGTCTTCCTTGTGATTAATTTTATCTACTTTTACTTCAATCTCCTGAGAGAAGCGACTTTGTATTTTGTTCAGAGCGTTGGCCGCAGTGTCTGTCAGTGGGTAATTACGCAGTTTACCGCCATAGTAAGATACAATCAGTGGTTGACCTTGCTCATCAAACACAACGTGATGCAGGTCAGAGCTATGTTCTGGATCGCGGTGCACCGTTTCAATAGATTTGCTCGCCAGGCCCACTTTAATGAGTTCCTGCTTATCACGACCTTCGATGCTACCTGCCACAAAAGCGGTATTGGTTTGTTCATCAAAGCTGATGAGCTCCAGTATCTCGCCCGGTTCAGTTGTCATCACCTTGAGCCAGCGTCCATCAGTGAATCTGTACATACTTCTGGAATTGTCCGCATTAAGCGCCAATCCTAATGCTACCTGACCAGATTTACTCAACTGCGCCTCGAACAGGCTCACACTGTTGGTCTGGGTTTGGGTCAGCTTACCTGTATTCACGCTCAGGTGAAAATAATCGATCCGCTCCGGAGTAAGGTGATTCGCTGCAATAACGAGCACATTTGCATCCTGCTCCGATTGCCCCAGCAGACTGTAATCAACCTTGTCATCGTGGGTGAGCCGGGTCATGGTACTGGCTGTCAGCGTCTTATCGTTCAGCGCCAGTTTATAAATCTGACTATTTTCGTTGCCCTGATGATCTTTAGAAAAAATAATTTCGTTGTGATTGGCAGACCAGATAAAACTATCAACTGAGTCTGTAAGGTTGGTGACTGGCACAGGTGCCATATCAGGCTCATCAGCAGCAACCACAAACAGGTTATGTGCGCCGTTGTGCATTTTCAGAAATGCGATCCATTTGCCATCCTTTGACATCGATATCGACTTTTTCTCACTGGTACTGAATAAACTCTCAACATCCACAAATGCCGACACATGCTGAACCGACTCTGACTGAGTAAGCGGCGGCTTGTCGCTCAGTATACAGCCTGACAACATAGCCGTTGTACCTAGTACGGTGCTTAGTGCAACACTTAGCGTCAGTCTGGTTAATTTGTTTTTGTTCTTCATCATGTCACTCCTTATGCTTGTTGAAAAACATCATTACACGATTTTTTATTATTGTAAAACGATAATTTATTTTCTTTTTTCAGAAATTAGTTTCTGTGTGGTATTATTCTTATCAAGAACAACGTAGAAAGAAGGGATCTTTATGGTCAAATCAACAGACAAAATTCAGCGCTGGTGCGGTACCTTCCGCGCTGCTGTGCTGGGTATCAGTGGCATCGTAATTTCGTTTCTGGCTTATCAGCTTATCGTCAATGGGCAAGTGCGTTATTTAGATAGCGAGTCATTCGACTTACTGTGGCAAAGTGAGCAAGTAGGTAACGGCGTTTTATTTGCTCTGTCTGTCCCGCTGCTGGCTGGTATGCTATTGAGTGTGTACTGGATCATTCGGCTGATGAAACTTTTTAGCAAGGGGCTGTTCTTTCACAACAGCTGTTACACTTGCTACCTGGGCTTTATCTGGACAAAAATCGCGCTGGAACTGTATTCATCAGGCCTGACTTTCTCGCTGGATTACTGGTATCACTCGCTCTACCACTCCAATCAGGTGGTGTTAAAAATCCCCTTTGGTGAACTCATGACACTCGGACTATTTGCCATGGTGGCATACCTGCTAAAAGCAGCAAAAGAAATAGAAGACGAAAACAAGGAGTTTATTTAAGTCATGGAAATTGTTGTCAACTTAGACGTAGTAATGGCAATGCGCAAAGTGTCATCAAAGGAGCTGGCTAAAGCCATAGGGATCACCGAAGCGAATCTATCCTTGCTCAAGCGCGGCAAGGTCAAAGGTGTGCGCTTCGAAACACTGGCACAGATCTGTCATTATTTAGAGTGTCAGCCAGGCGATCTGCTGGCCTTTAAATCAGATGGGGAATAACAATCCAGGGTTGCAGGATACACTGCAACCCCAGGCTTCATAAATGAATTAAAA
Organism: Pseudoalteromonas sp. AWH4_217; assembly: GCF_056161105.1. Lineage (NCBI taxonomy): Bacteria > Pseudomonadati > Pseudomonadota > Gammaproteobacteria > Alteromonadales > Pseudoalteromonadaceae > Pseudoalteromonas > Pseudoalteromonas sp. AWH4_217. The sequence goes on from NZ_JBSWYM010000007.1 coordinate 118,906, forward strand.
CTGAGCGACAAACTTTAAGCTGGTCTCTTCACCGGCATCACGGTCAATGTATTCAGCAGTCAGATAGTAGCTGTCGTTGAAAAAGTACTTACCCTGCAACGCCAAATCGGAGTCATAAGAGCCAACGCCTACAGCAATGTTGCGGTTAAAGTAGTAATTTACCAGGGCATTATTGTACGAGACATCTGTGTAACCTAAATCGATCTCATGGTGAGATACATCCACGCTGATATAACGCTCAGCATCCAGGTGCATAAAGTAGCGGCCAGATACTGTGTAGTTGTCCATCTCATCATCTGTATCGATAGTCACACCTAAATAATCGGTGTCATTGAGCTGATGATTATACTCAGCTTTTAACCAGGTGCTGTCTGATCCCAGGTCAGACTCATTGCGACGAACACTCAGCTTCAGCTTGTCGTTGTACAAATACCCGATGCCGTAAGTGTAATGGTCATCTATTTCACCCAGGTCACTGACTTGACCAATCACGAATACTTCTTTGCTGAAATATCCCTCACCGGCAAAAGAAAAGCGGTTCATATACTCATCGTTGTAGTAACTCAGGCCCACATTGCTGTCTGTATCCAGGTAACCATAATCATCCCAAACACCAGAGTTCTGTTGCGGAGCAAAGAAATAACGGCTGCTTAGCATCAACGCATCGTTATCAAAGGTACGGTCCTGATCAGTATAGGTTGCACTGTTAAACCATTGCTTGGTTTGTGTGGCATGAGCGGATGTGGCGGTAATAACGGCGAGTGCCGCAAGTGTGAGTAGCTTTTTCATAAAAACCCTTTATTTCCATATAGTAAAGCGGTATTGCTCACGACTCTGTGAGCGCCGCGCATAATATAGAGACTTAACTGAACGCGCAATGACTTTTTCAGTGTTTTACCGTTTTTTGCTTTACGGGTAATATGTTTAGCGACTCTTTACACAAACAGACAGCGACAACAGATGAGCATAGTGATAATTGAAGATGAGCCTGCGATTGCCGATACGCTGGTTCATATTCTGGAGATGGACGGGTTTGACGTGCAATGGTTTACCACCGCCGGCGATGGGCTGACGTACTTGCAACAGCAGACCGCCGATTTAGTGATCCTCGATGTTGGCTTACCCGATGGCAATGGCTTTGACTTGTGCAAGCAACTGCGCCAGTTTTCTACGGTGCCTATTATCTTTTTAACCGCGCGGGGTGATGAAATCGATCGCGTGGTAGGTCTTGAAATTGGTGCTGACGATTATGTCACTAAACCTTTTAGTCCAAGAGAAATGCTCGCGCGGGTGAAGCTCAGATTAAGAAAGCCTCAGCCAGCTGCTGCGACTACACCCGTTCAATCGGTAAAGAAATGGGAGGCTAAAAACTTTGATTATTACTATCAGGGAATGGCGCTGGGGTTGACTGCACTGGAATTTAAAGTGGCTCATGCCCTGATCACACACTCACCAAATGTGCTAAGCCGAGCACAGCTGTTGGATGCCACTCAAGCCCCGGCAGATTGCGGCTATGAGCGAAATATTGACAGCCATATCAAAGCAATACGAATAAAAATGAAACAATTAGGCTGTTCTGAATCGTTAAAAACTAAGCGCGGATTTGGTTATTACTTCGAGGAGTTTTTGTGAAGTCACTACGCTGGCCTCGCATCCCTCTGGGGCTGAGATTTTTCTTTCTATACCTCATCATGGTACTACTGACGACCTATGTGATCAGCAACACTATGTTGCGTGAAATTAAACCCACCATTCGACAAGCCACAGAAGAAACGCTGGTGGATATGGCCAACTTATTGTCTGTTGTTGTGGCGGAAGATTTAGCCCAGGGGAGCGCTGACAATAGCCGGCTGGTGGAATTAATGCGGGTATATGGGCAGCGCAAAGTGGATGCCGCAATCTGGGGAATAGAAAAAACCAACATGTCGCACCGCATTTACCTCACCGATCACAACGGCATTGTGGTTGCCGACTCGTGGCAAAAAGACGTCGGCAGTGACTTTTCTCAGTGGAATGACGTCTATCTGACATTGCGCGGTGAGTACGGTGCGCGCTCAAGTGCCACCGACCCGAAGGATCCTTTATCAACCGTCATGCATGTTGCCGCACCAGTGATATATCAAGGTAAGATCATCGGCAGCCTCACCGTTGCCAAAGCAAATCGTTCTGTTCAGCCATTTATTGAGCACAGCCAGCAGCGGATCTTAAAGTGGCTCGGCCTGCTGAGTTTACTGGCCCTGCTGATAGGTGCCCTGATCGCCTGGCGCGTCAATTCCGCAGTCACAAAGCTGGCTGAATACGCCAGAAAAATGGGCCTGGGTGAACAGGCCGCGAAACCCCAGTTTCGGATCTTCTACGAATATCGTCAACTGAGTGACGCCTTAGAACAGATGCGAAACCAGCTCGACGGCAAAGTGTATATCGAGCAGTATATAGAAACGCTCACCCACGAACTGAAAAGTCCGCTTTCTGGTATCAAAGGCGCCAGTGAACTATTGCAGATGCCCCTGAGCGAGGACAAGCGCCAGCAGTTTGCAGGTAATATAGAGCGAGAAACGCTCCGTATGCAGCAACTGATTGATAGATTGCTCGAGCTGGCCCGGCTGGAGCAATTACCTGCTCTGAACACTCGACAAACGGTGCCGATTGCGCCCCTGCTCGACAAATGTGAGCAAATACTTACAAATCGACTAATGCAAAAGTCTGCCACCTTCAGTACCTCGTGCAGTCAAATCACAAGCGTCAATGGCGATCCATTCCTGTTACAGCAAGCCTTGCTCAACCTGCTTGAAAACGCACTGGACTTCGTCACACCACAGGGCGAGATCCGCCTGTCCGTCACACACAGCAGCGACACCTGCACATTCAGCATTTATAACACGGGCCCGGCAATTCCGGATTATGCCCTGCCCAGGTTATGTGAACGGTTTTATTCCCTGGCACGCGCGAATGGAACAAAAAGCACCGGGCTGGGCCTCAACTTTGTCGAAAGAGTTGCCAGACTACATCAGGGGAAGCTGGCTATCAGTAATCATGAGCAGGGAGTCATGGCCACCTTCACCATAAAATCACCATAAGATCCCCACATAAGCGCCATTTAAACACCAATCAGCTCGGTTAGCCTGTATCTGCATCAGGTTTAACCGAGACACTTATGACACAACAAATCACAGAAAAAACCGGGATTAAACTAGCCATCATCGCCGCAATCATCGTATTGCTGATGATCCCCATCGCCATGATCAGCGACCTAATCGACGAGCGATCATCCACTCAGCACAAGGTGCAACAGGAAATAGCCCGCAGCACCAGTGGCACCCAATCTTTAATAGCACCATTTCTTTACGCCGAATACGAAGTAACCAAGGTGATCGACGGCGTGCAAACACCGCAAAAGCATCGCCATGTCATACTTCCTGAACAGTTGACGGTATCGGGCACGCTAGACACCTTTGAAAAATACCGCAGCATCTACAAAGCACAGCTATATCGCGCAGACTTGAAGCTGACAGGCCATTTTGATAAGCAACAATTGCATGATTTAACTCAGCTGCCGTTGACCCGCCTGAGCATGGTAATGGGGATCAGTGATATCCGGGGGATTGGCCAAAACACGCAGGTCTCAATAAACGGCCAGACACACACACTTATACCGGGGACCACACTTAACTCAATTGACGAGGGCGTGCATATTCCACTGACTATGGCAGTACTGGAGCAGACAGCTGTGACATTTGATATCCAACTGCACTTGCAAGGCATGAGCACTTTGGCTGTCGCGCCTCTGGGAGTGCACACTCAGGTCTCGCTCGAAGCCAACTGGCCACACCCCAGTTTTCAGGGAGATTATCTGCCCGTTCGCTCTGATATCAGTGACACTCACTTTAGTGCCAGCTGGGAAACCAGCTACTTTGCGACCAATATGAAAGAGCTTTTCTCACGTTGTCTCTTTGGCAACCAATGTGAAGCATTAGAAGCACGTAATATGGGCGTACGTCTGGTGGACCCGGTCGATCATTACCTTAAGAGTCATCGCGCCACCAACTATGCCCTGCTGGTGATTATTCTGGTGATGTCGAGCTTCTTTTTACTGGAACTGAGTAAATCCAAAGCCATCCACCCGGTACAATATGGCTTTGTCGGCTTATCTTTGGCGGTCTTTTACTTGTTGCTGATTTCTCTGAGCGAACACCTTGGATTTAGCTGGGCTTATACCCTATCCGCACTGGCGGCAATTATATTGCTTGTGAGCTACATTTGGGGGATCCTGCAAAGTGCACGACTGAGTATCAGTTATTTTGCCGGACTCAGTGCATTGTATGCCATGCTCTACGCTATGCTGAGTGCCGAACACTATGCGTTGCTCATGGGTAGCCTCGTATGCTTTGTTGTACTCGCAGTTGTCATGCTCGCAACCCGGCATGTTAACTGGTACGGTGCCGCTAAGGTGCCTGTCAGAGCAAACTCAGAAGCATCAACTCAATAACGGACATTACCGGCCAGGTGCCAGAGCCGTTCACTCAGGCGCCTGGCCGTTAACCTGATACCTGAAAGAGCACATATGCACGACTCTATAATTGATAATATCAGCACAAATGAGTCAATCAGACATGCTTTCGCACCTCCATCAGCGCCCCTCTTAGTACTTCAAGATGGCATTTGTAACTAAACTCCATCCAAACTCATTATTCCTCCATATTTTTGCGATATACTGAACATTGGGTAAGAATAGAGTAGGAAATACAATGCGCCATTTTACACGTGCTATGTTAGCCGGAGCGATGCTAACCATGCTGTCGGGTTGTGAACTCGGCAGTAACGACGCACAAAGCAATATTGCCATCACCAAAGTATCCACAGGTCCGCTTGAAACGCTGGAACCGAACACAACGGTGACGGTCTTCTACGATGTTGATATCACCGGCTTTAAGGATATTGACGTCGACGTACATTTTTATCTGGTACACGCAGCTGAGCTGGACACCTCTGACGGTGAAGAAACCGAAATTGAAGAAGTGCACAAAGTTGGCGCATTGGAATTAACGCAGGTATCTGAGGGCAGTCACAACTTCCAAACTGACATTACCATTCCAGATACACTATTGGGTGGTCACTATCATCTGATAGCACAAATAGACCCTCATGATGACCATGTTGAAGATGTCGAAGAAGACAACCACCCATCGGTAGATCATGAACCCTTTGCAGATGGCGACTTCCCGTTTGCAGATATACATGTACGCGTCTTAGAAAGTCACGACTACAAACTCGTCAGTGCTGCATTTGGTCAGGAGGCGCTGATCCTGGATGTGCCCAACACCAATGACGGTACCAGTGAGCATCATTCCGATCTGGTCGGCTATCTGAGCGCAGATTACGAAGGTTCGAACCTGGGTAGTACCGCTATCACAGCAGAAGTGTTGGTAAACGGCAACTGGCAACCAACCCATTTCTGGAATGCCGAAAATACCGCTTACGAGGCGCAGCTAACCCATAACTTTACTGCCGGCTTGCACGATGAGCACATTGGTTTTGACATTGCCCTGGATGACGCCCTGCTGAGCCAGATTTATCAGGGTTATGACGCCACTCAGGGGCAGTCTTTGCAAGTTCGCTTTACCTTAACGGATCTGGCGCAAAATGCAGAGACCATCACAGACAACAATGTGATCGAAACTGAGATCCCTTTGTACTTCTTTACCGCAGAAAACACAGACACAGAGCAAAGCCTGGCAAAACGTGATGCCCAGTATTCAGTGGGTCTGGCGAACATCAAATTAGAAAAAGAATTTGATAAATCTTACGGCGATAAATCAAAGTTCAGTGTCGGCGTTGACTTAAGCGGCCAGCTGTTTATTGTACCGACCGGCGATCCGGGCGGGCGCATTGCCGGCGAAGGCGTGGTCGAAGCCTACTTCTTTAACGCGCAAAATACCTTGTTCAGTATTTCCTATGACGGCAGTGCCTATATCAGTGGGCAAAACACCGGCTATGCATCGGAAATGATCATCTTTAATAACGTTGCGTTTGAGGATGAGAAGTACACCACGAAATACGAAAAATCCTGGGAGAAATCCTGGGAAGAGGAAAAAGTGCTGGCCCAGGCTCGCTTTACCATAGGTCCGGTTCCTATGAGTGTTGAAGCTGGTGTCACTGGTAACCTGGGTTTTGAGCTGACAGTCGGCTACAACGCAGAGCTCTATGCTGAAGGTGACTTGTTCCATGTCGACTTTGGCGCCTTCGGCCGTGGCGGTGTTAACCTGGGTCTGGTCTCAGCCGGTATCCAGGCGATTTTGACCTTAATCGACAACACTTTTGCCATGGAGTCTAATGCAGGCTTTGCTCTGGTCTCAACCGGTAACAAAGCACCGCACATTTATTATGGTATTGAACTGAAGAACGACCTGGATGTGATCTCAGGCAAATTTGGTTTATACGCCGAAACCATTGGGGTCAAGTGGTGTAAGAAATGGGGTATTCCTTATCCTTGTGGTAAGAAAACTCACCGTTACGACCTGTGGCTATACCAAACGCCAAGCGTATATAACAAATCCTGGACTCTGTACTCCAAAGAGGACGAAATCGAACTATGACCTTGTGTCGATCGACTCTGCTTGCGGCGCCCTGGGTGGCGCTGACAAGCACTCAGGTAATGGCTGGCACACTCTGCCAGCCACAATACCGGTTTGATATCCAAACCCAGACTTCCTTTGATTACATTAAGCTGCAAAGTGCCCCGCAAACGTCGACGGTGCATTTGCAGGGCAAGCTGTCGCTTAAAGCGGCGCAAAAAGGCGAAGAGAAAAACTGGTGGGCCATCAAGGCCGATCAGGTTGCTGCCATTCAGGGTAAAACGCAGATCCCCCTGCCCAGTTATGAGCATGCCTTTGCCTTTAAATTAACGGACAAAGGGCTTATCAGCGATTTCTACTTTGCCGGTGAGCTCGACCAGCAAACCCAGGACAAGCTCAAAGGGCTAGCTTATTATCTGCAATATCAACGTGATATCAGTCAGGTAAGTAAAGAGCCCGATACCCTTGGGCAATACCAGCCTGCATACCAGCAAGCCGATAAGCAACTAAAAATGGTCAAACAACACTACAGCGACTTTGACCGCACTGTGCTGAGCACCTTTAATCGTATTGAGGTGCTCGACTCCGCACACCTCATTACACCCTCAGCTTGCTTTATTGAACACAGAGAAGGCCAGGAAGCCCTCGCTTTGACAGGCACAGATCTGCGCTTTGGTTCACAACAAAGCTATACACTGACACTGGCCCCTCAGCCATTTAAGAGCACTTTATACGAGCTGGACAACAACCTGGCGGCTTGGCAGACAACTGAGGCAGAACTCAGTGACGCTGAAAAAGCACGGCTGGCGGCTGAGCTAAACCAGTTGATTACCACGCAAGATATTACTCAGATAGACGCCCATACCCTGTCTATTCTGCTGCAAAAATACAATGCTGTGATTGGCACTCTGGCGCCGCTCATACTCTCGGGCGAGTTAAACGATAAAGCCCAGATGCGCCTGTTCAATGCACTAGGACAACTCGACTCGGATACTAGCCAGCAATTACTTAGCCAGTTATTACTGGCTGAAAAGCAACCTTTAACTCAGTTTCGTGCGCTGCGCGCGCTGACTCAGGGCAATGCCCCCTTGTCACAGCAGGCTGCAGACATGCTATTGGGGATGCTGACCGATGGTTTTAGTACTCTTGACTCAGAAGTCGAATCCAGTTTCTACATGACATTGGGGATCTTGCTCAACAATCGTAGCGGATCTGACACAGCCACACAGTTAAGTCTGGCCATTACTGAACAGATCACGCTGGGTGAAAGTGAAGGCAAAACGGCCAGTCTGCTCACCGCATTGGGGAACAGTCGCGACCCGCAGCATGAGCCATTGCTCGCAGCTCACTTGTCTGACAACAGCGCCCGTATTGAGAAAGCTTCTATCCGTGCGCTGGGCATGATGAAAACCGACACGGCTTATCAAAACCTGGAACAGCACTTCTTCAAGTCGCCTGAGCGTAATAAAAAAGCGCTGCTCAGTGCCCTGGGGAATTATCAGATGAGTGCGAAAACCAGTGATACCGTGCTGAATATGGCGGTCAGTGATCAGGACGACGCCGTTCGCCTGGCCGCTATCAAAGCCTTAGCAACTCAAAAGCAAAAAGACGGTATAAAACCCATACTGCGTCAGGCACTGCAAAACGAGACCTCGCGGCGAAACTTTAAGGCCATCATAAAACTGCTACACAGCAAAGAAGAAAAGGCGCAATAGCGCCTTTTCTTCTTTTTGGAAAACGGTGTCTTCTGGACAAACCAGATTATGATTTCTTGTGTTCTACAGAGTAAAGCTCGCAAACGGGGTCCGTAGAACCGCTCCATTGCTTATTATCATGACCTCCTAAAATCACCGGTGTTCTGGCATGATACGCCGCAAGCAGCATGCTATAAAGAGATTCAAACCCTACGCTGTCTCTGTTGACAAAATACCCAGACGAGCACTTTGCTCCATTCTTCTTGAGAGAGATGAAAACGTCACCTTTGCCAAATTGTGCGTAGGATATTAAGCGGTTGACTTCACTTTCAGAGGTAAATTCAACCTCTGAAAAACTATACGGGGAAAACGTAAACAACGCTGCAACTGCAAGCTTTGAAAGAACATTTAAATGACTCATTGAAAACACCTTTTAATATAGCCACATCTTGTAAATAAATAGAGGTTTGTTAATGAACGCAGCGCCTGACTAAATTGCTCCTATTCGGGCAGTCACGCTACACAGCAAACGCGCCATATTAACACAAAGAGTTAAACAATATTTTCCCGTTACACAAAAACGACCCGCTCGCAAAGAAAACTTCCACGAGTACAGGCTTGGACGCTAAGCTTAGACCTTTAACCCAATCGGTTACTTATGTATACTAAGGCCATTAATTATTCGTAACATGGCTCATTTCGACAAAGCAGCCTATTTTATACTTAACCCAAATTCAGGAATTAGTATTGTGAGCGATACCAAAGCGCAGACTCGTCGGGTGTTTGAACAAAACGCACGTTGCCCCATCCGTAATGTGGTGGCACAGATAGGTGATAAATGGTCGATTTTAATCCTGTTTGCACTGGTCGATGGCCCAGACCGTTTCAACGCCCTAAAATCAAGGATTCGGGGAATTTCGCAGCGTATGCTGACACAAACATTGCGTGACCTGGAACGCGATGGCTATGTCAAACGTACTGTCTACCCCCAGGTACCAGTAAAAGTGGAATATGAGCTGACTGAACTGGGTCGGGGACTCGCCAAACCCGCCTGGCAGCTGGTGTCCTGGGCCGACGATCACTTCGATGAAATAAGCGCCGCCCGTACTCGGTATGACGAAGCCAATAAGCTGTAATTATTATAATTGTCGCTGCCTGAGCGCCGTGACCTGTTCAAAGCCAATCCCCCAGTTGTCAGTCGGGACTTCGTCAATGACCACAAACGTCGTCTGTGGATTTTTACCTAATACATCTACCATCAGCTGGGTGGCACCTTTGATCAGTGACTGCTTCTGCGCGTTTGTCACGCCCTCATCAGTGACTTGAATATGAATATAAGGCATAGTTACTCCTGATATGTGTGTGGTAAATTCGCGTACATTTTGTTGACTATCCGCCACTGCCCCTGTTCTTTCAGCAGGCCGAGAAAGTCGATATAGTGATGTTCAAACAGCGGGCATAACACCTTGACCATAGCCTGCTGCCCAAGCCAGTCTATCGCCAGTATCTGATAGGAAAATTCATCGCCGTTTTCTGCCGGTGACGTGCGGTCGCTGACCAGTTGCAGCCATTCATCCCGGGTGCGCCTCAAACCCGGGGCTTTGAGCCAGCAGTCGGGGTGGAACAAGTTCCGTAATGTCTCACTATCTCCCTCATGCAGCCCTGTAAAGTAACATTGCACCATGGCCCGGATCTCGCTCAGCTCCCTTTTCATCTCAACGTGATCCATTATGCCCCCTGCGCCTGTTCAGCCTGTAAGGCCGCGACAAAACCAGGCATGCAAGTAACCGCTTCAATCATGCTTGCAGTGCGAGGGGGTATTATAATGTCGACAGCAAAGGCAGCTCCCCAACGCGAGTAAACAGCCAGCAAAATATCAGCGACACAAGCATGCTGGCCACCCAGAAATGGCTGAGATTGCAACTGAGATTCAACCTGCTCCCATAACTGATTGATCACCTTTGCGGCCGCCTCAAACAGCTGCTGACGCACAGCACCGCCCTCAGCAGCCTGAGCCACAAAAAACAATTTGGAGTAGGCTGGGTGCATGGTGGCATTGGCAAACAGCAAGTGCTCCACTGCACGGCGACGAGCGGGCCCTTGCTCTGTGGGAAACAAACGGCTGGGGTGCTTGCTGGTAAGGTGCAGCATAATCGCAGCCCCTTCAACCAGCTTGTCGTCGCCATCTATCAATACCGGTACCTGTAGCCCGGGGTTCACGGCGGCAAAGTCACTGAGGCTGTCGGCACGGATAAGCGTCACATCCTGCCTAAGCTCACGCAATACGGTGTGTACGGCCAGTGAGCAGGCTTCTTGCTTATAGTATAGGGTGTACATAGTCATAGTCCTTCTTGTTGTGTAATTCAGATGAAATAAGCGTTCTTCACCTGCAGATATGTTCAACCCTGTTAGTCTATGACTTGTGCTTTGTTTGATATATAACTACAAAAGAAACCAAGTGTTCACACACAAGAAACAGTATATCCTTGATTTGATATGCTCCACTGCCCCTAAGGATAATTTAAATGAACAAGCTACGTGCCATTGAACTCTTTGTGAAATTGGCGGAGGTTGGCAGCTTTACCCGGGTTGCTGAGCAGTTCAACACATCAAAGTCGATGATCAGCAAAGAGATTAGTCGCCTTGAGGATCAACTGGGTGCGCGCTTGCTCCATCGCACCACCCGCCATCTCCAGCTGACCCAAGTCGGTGAGGGCTATTTACAACGTGCCAGAGACATTCTCAGTAAACTGGAAGAAGCGGACTCCTTTGTTCTGTCAACGCAGCAGGCGCCCAAAGGCAAGTTAAAAATTAATTTACCTATGGTGCTGGGGATCACAGATTTGGGGAAAGTGTTTGCGGACTTTATGCAGGCTTACCCGAATATAGAACTCGACATTCATCTTGGTGATGAGGATATAGACCTGGTTGAGCAAGGATTTGACCTTGGACTGCGCGCCACCAGCCGACCCATCGACAGTAATTACATTGGACGTGAAATAACCCGTTTTGACTATCATATTTGCGCCAGCCCCGAATACCTGGCAACAAACCCAGCCATTGATCACCCGCGGGATTTAACTCTGCATAACTGCTTTGAATACCGCTACTTCAAAGGAAAAAATATCTGGCCTTTGGATGAAGGAGTAAAGATTTCGGGCACGCTCAAAGCGAACAACGTCCTTTTTATGCTGGAGTCTATTAAAGCTGGATTGGGTATTGGTATCTTACCTGAATTTGCCTGCCGGCAAGCAATTGCGAGCAAAGAGGTAGTCAGTATTCTGCCAGACAGTAAGAAGCCACAACTCACCCTGCTGGCACTCTATCCTGCCCGCCATCACGTTCCGGCCAGCGTGTTGCAATGCATTCAGTTTTTACAGCACTGGTTTACGCATCATTATCCGCATACTGACCAGATACTCCGATGACGTATGAACCGGATCAAAGCGCTATCTCAATCACCCGCAATTGTTGAGACTCGTCTCCCTGTGCCAGTACCTTGCCTTGTGGGTCTACAATCAGGCTGTTGCCGATAAAGCGCACACCCGTTTCGCAGACGTGATCCATGCCAAGGCGATTGGCTGCTACCACATACACCCCGTAGTCCTTTGCAGCCTGAGTGATCACCTCAAGGCTGTCCTCACCACAAAAATTCGATGGGTTAAGGATGATTTGAACCCCTTGTTCTTTCAGACTGCTCAGGCCATCTTCGAACCAAATGTCGTAGCACAACAAAACGGCAATTTTAACGCCCTTCACTTCATAGACACAGAACGCCTTCCCTGCGTCAAAGCGCATTTTATCCGTTGGCGCAAGATGTACCTTACGATGCACACCGAGCACTCCCTCTGGGTCGACAAGCAAAGTGCTGTTAAAAAGCGCATCGGCATCTCGTTCAGCCAGGCCCGCGGCAATACAAGCCGATTTTTCCCGGGCCAGAGCTTGCAATAGCAGCGAAGATTCACCCCGGCGCATATCCTCTGCCAGTTCACTTACCTGTTTACGGTCAAAGAACAAACTGCCGGTAGTGCACAACTCTGGCAATAGCAGAAGATCAAACTCATCATTGGCGAGCGCTTGTTTAATGGTAGCGCGATTTTGCGCAGGTTCCGCAAACGCCACATCAAACTGAAAAAAACCGACTTTCATTGTTATTCCTTATGGCTAGTTTTGGGCAAACTGACGAAAAGTCAGGTTAAAGCGCGGACCGGTTCCTTCCGGAGCACGTGCTATCGCATGCTGATACTTGCTCTGAAAACCTGGGCCCATCAAAAACAAAGAGCCGTTTTCCAGTTCAATTTCATAGTGTTCCTGATGATCTGTTTCATTGCGGATCAAAAAGGTACGCTCAGCACCTATACTGAGCGATGCAATGACGTTGGTGGGTCCAAATGCTGACAAGTCGCAATGAAAGTCCATCGACTGTTCACCATCGGGGTAATAGAGGCAAACACATACAGCAAACTCCAGCCCGGTCAGCTCGGCAATGCGCTGATGAATTTGTTCGATTAAAGGAAACCAGGGATGTTGTCTGCCATGATGACGCTCAAATTTCCCTGACTCTGCCAGTGACGGCGCCAGCAGGTTTATTTTCCATGGCAAAATAGGCATGTCGGTGCCATTGGGCAAGGTAATGATTTCAGGCTGTGATACATCAAAGTGTTCTGTCAGCGACTGAAACAGCGCCTGGCTTTGTGCGTCACTCAGAAAGTCGGGGTCATAGCTGGATTCGCAGTGTAATGGTAGCTTCATACTTGATTCCTTTACGCGCTTATGTGTTGCACTTTCACTTATCTTCTGACAGGTGTCAATAACAAGACATTACGTGTATTGTGATTGGCCTTTTCGCCTCACGCTAGGTAAAATGTCGGCCCTTGAAGTCGATGCCAGTTGCAGGTTATTTGTGTTAGTCAATTACGCTCCTCCCACCGATCCCTATCTTGATATTCTCTATCAGGACGAACACATGCTGGTGTTAAACAAACCCAGTGGCTTGCTGAGCGTGCCGGGTAAAGATCCAAAGCACTGGGACAGTGTGATCAGCCGGGTTAATCTGGTGTTTCCCAACGCAAAGATAGTCCATCGTCTGGATATGGCAACATCCGGTGTGCTGTGTCTGGCCATGCATAAAGCAGCGCATCGATTTCTGAGTATGCAATTTCAGGATCGTCTGACTGCTAAACGTTATATTGCCCGCGTGCATGGTCATCTGAAACAGGAACAGGGCTCTGTGGATCTACCACTGATCTGCGACTGGCCAAACCGTCCAAAGCAAATGGTCTGCCACGAGACCGGCAAGCCTTCATTAACCCATTTTGAAGTGTTATCACACGAAGCCATGGCAACCCGCGTCAAGCTTACCCCGATCACCGGACGCTCCCACCAGTTACGGGTGCATATGCTATCACTCGGCCACCCCATTTTAGGAGATCGCCTCTACTCGCAAGGTGAAGCGCTGGCAGCAGCATCCCGGCTTCAGTTGCACGCAGAAATGCTGCAGATCAGTCACCCAGAATCTGAACAGAGGATGACCTTTATTGCACCTGTGCCGTTTTAAACAGATCCAGCGCGCTGGCGGTCATGGCACGTACGCCGGTTTTTATGGTCAGCGGATAGTCCGGTGCAAACTTGCTCGAGTGCAATGACGGCAGTGCTTCACCTGAAAACTGAGCCTGCTGATATGCTTCGGGCTCAACCCCACCCAACCAGAAAATCGTTGCCGGGATATTTTCCGGAGTACGGCCATACAAGCCAAAATCTTCACCGGCCATCACAGGCTCTGCCTTAACAACGTGTTCATCACCAAGCTCAGTACGAATGCTCTTTTCAACCCGCACAGCGAGCTCAGGCGTGTTATAGGTTGAAGGAATGCTCTCTTCTTCATGAACATACACAATTGGGGCGAGTTCAGGCGGCAAGCCCGCACTTTGAGCAATCCCCCTGGTCATGCGCTCCAGTGCGGCAATTTGCTGCTCGCGGACAGCGGGGTCATATGAGCGCAGTGTCAGCTGAAGTTTAACTTCGTTAGAAATGATATTGTGTTTTGAACCACCATGAATGGAGCCTACCGTGATCACCGAAGGTTTTAACGGCGAAATTTCGCGGCTGGTAATGGTTTGCGCCGCCAGTACAATGCGTGATGCCAGCACCACTGGGTCAACTGTGGTATGAGGATAGGCACCGTGACCGCCTTTGCCGCGCACTATGATGTCTACCGAGTCAACATTGGCCAGTGCATAGCCCGGTGCAATGGCAACCTGCCCTGCCGGTAACGACGCACTGACATGTAGCCCCAGAACATGATCGGGCTTAGCAAAGCGGCTAAATAAGCCTTCCTTAAGCATGGCTTTCGCACCAGCCCCGACTTCTTCTGCGGGTTGAGCGACCATCATCAGGGTACCCTGCCACTGATCGCGGTTATTCGCCAGCTGCTGAGCGGTACCAATAAAGCTGGTCATATGAATATCATGGCCACACCCATGCATGACACCGACTTCGTTGTTGTTGGCATCTTTAACCCGCACTTTAGATGCATAGGGTTTACCGGTTTGCTCAACAATTGGTAAGCCATCGGTATCGGCGCGGATCATCACTGTTGGCCCCTCACCGTTGCGCAGCAATCCAACCACGCCATGTCCGCCGACCTGCTCGGTCACGTCAAATCCCAGTTTTTGAAGTTCATGCGCCAGTCGCTTTGCGGTCAGCTCTTCCTGGTAGGACAGTTCGGGGTTTTGATGCAGATGCAAATAGAGTGCCTCTAACTCAGGCAAAGCCCGGGATACCTGGGTATCCAGTTGATAGGCCAGCGCGCAATGACTCGCCAACGCCAGCGATAGTGCAGATAGTAGTGTTTTCATCGTTATTATTCTTACCGTTTTTTTTGGATAACCAGCTTGCGAAGAAATTTTTCTAATTGCAACCTCTTTGCGGTGTCAGGGCGATGATAAAAGGCGCAGCCGCACCGATTATTCCTTTCTTTCTGCATAACTTTTGCTAAGCTTAAAGTCTGAACAACCATCAAATTGCAGCCGTGAAAACGATTACTATCAATGACTTAAAGCCTGGTATGTTTGTGGTCAGTGTCACCCGACAGGCAGGACACGTACGCGTTAAAAGTCAGGGCTGGGTGCGCACCGAAGGCGCCATCGGCTCTTTACAAAAAGCGGGCGTGCTCGAAGTAGAAATCGATCCGGACAAAACCCTGCAGGCCAAAACCAAAGTTCAGTCTGAACCGCAAAATGAACCACATCAGGATAATGTCACGGTGCATGACCCCTGGCACAAAAGCACCAGTGTTGAGGCCGAGCTGGACCATGCAAGTGCCTTATACGAGGAAGCCAAAGGACTGCAGGAAAAAGCCTTCGCTGACGTCAAAGCTGGTAAAGCCATTTCGGTTGAAGAGTTTAAACAAACGGCTTCGGGGTTTATTGACTCCATTTTTCGCAATCAGGACGCACTGGCCTGCATTGCCCGGATCCGTGAAAAAGACAGCTATTTACTCGAGCACTCACTGAATGTGTCTATTCTGATGAGCATTTTTGCTAAACACCTTGGCCTTGAACGCGACATTATCGAGCAGCTCGCCACCGGCGCCTTGTTGCATGACATTGGCAAAATCAAGGTGCCAAACGAAATCCTTAATAAACCCGGTAAGCTCACCGACAACGAATATCAGCAAATGATGACCCATGCCAAATACAGCTATGAGATTGTTGGCGAAAGCGGACTGGGCCAGATAGCCACAGAGATTGCGGGCTTTCACCATGAACGTCTGGATGGCAGTGGTTACCCCTTTGGTAAACAAGGTGATGACCTGTCTCAGTATGTTCGCATGGCAGCCATCGTTGATGTTTACGATGCCCTGACAGCAGAACGCGTCTACAAGGTAGGGTTAACTCCAATCCGCGCCTTTCGTATTTTAAAAGAAGGCACACCGGCGCATTATGATGCCGATCTGCTGGCCCATTTTATTAACTGTATTGGCGTGTACCCGGTTGGCACTCTGGTCAAACTCAAAAGTGAGCGTATTGGCATAGTGGCGTCAAGTAACCCCAACGAGCCTCTTAAGCCAGTGGTGAAAGTGTTTTATCACGCCAAAAACATGCTTTATACCGAAGTAAAAGACATTGACCTGGCAGATAAGCGTGTGACCGATGAGCTGGAAGCGGCGATCAAACCGGAAGAGTTCAGCATTGATCTGATCCGCTTTTTCCGCCACACCATGATGCCCTGAATAATAGCAATGTGTAGTTGGTATAAGTGTTACTGGTTGTCAGGCCAGTCTTGCATCGCCTGCAGGGTAAACTCTATCCCATCAAAATCGAACATGGCTTGCTCTGGGGTGATTTCCACCAGCTGCAGGGCACCCATGTTATCGCCTTCATACAATTCACGGTTATTCAGTTTAATCCAACGCTTTTGAGCATCGGTGGCGTAAATATGAGCCTGGTAACGCAACCTTGGCAGGCTGTTTTGTAGCTGCTCTGGCAGTAACTCAACGGGCGTTGCTCTGGCCGACCCACGGGTGCTGGACAAGACTTCTGAGACAATACGATCCGACTTAGGCGCGGTTTCTTCCACAGCCTGTTCAAACGCTTTCTTTAATTCATCAGGCACGCCAGCAAGGGCCTCGGCTTCCTGGCGTTGTGCTTCTTGTCGGGCAGCATTGGCTCGAGATTGCTCCAGTGGCACACCCAGTACCCGATAGCCGCTTAGATCTTCCAGCGGCTGCTGATTCGGGAGCCCCTGATTGGTCGCATAAACAGGCTGGTTATTGGGCCGGAAACCTTGCTGTACCGCTGTATACTGATTGCCGACTGGTTGCTGAACAATCTGCCCATTGGCAGAGACCGGTACCAGCTGTTGCGAATAAACCGGTTGCCCCTGAGCATCAAAACCAACCTGGACTGACATCCACTGATAGTGGATCTGACGCTGCGCGTTATGCATGACAGGATTAATCGCCGGATTGACACCCTGACTCACTGGTTGACTGACAATCTGACCAGTCTGAGCAACAACCGGATTACCCATAGCAACCTGATTATGGGGCACCTGAACATTTGCCGGCACGGCCGTTATTGGCGCTGCGGCAGTGGCGGGGCTGTCTTGTTTCTCTGCCTGATTCGCCACTGTAACATTTGCGGTGTCATCGTGCTCAGCGGCTGTTTTCGCAACCACTGCGTCGGCCTGCCTCTCCTGAAAGGCTTCACCGACAAAATAGCCAGCGCCCAAAGCACATACGCTGATCAGCGCGCCACCCAGAGACAGACTTAGACGGCGATAGAAACGGACCTGTTGCTCATGACGTGATTGTTGATAATCCTGCTCAGAGTCGATTTGTTGAGATTGTTTTAATGCATTGATTAGGTACGACATATCACACCACTAAAAAATATATGAAAGACCGATGCCACACATAAACATGGCGGCCACCCAGCCAGAGACCAGTACCGGCATATTCATCCTTTGCTCTTTTGCCTGCGGAACCAAATCCAGTGGCAAAGCTTCTTTGGCTGCCTGAATTGCGACGGCCTTAGTCACCACTTGTTGCTGTGCAGAGTAGGCACCGAGTAAACAGCGGTCGGCCAGCAAGTTAATCAGCCGCGGAATACCAGCCGTCACCTGATGCATATAGGCAATGGCCTGAGGTTCAAACAGGCTGGTCTGGCAACCGGCCTTATTGAGACGATGCTTCACATAGGCAAAAACCTGAGACTCTGTCAGCGGTAATAAATGATACCGAGCCGTAATACGCTGTGCTAACTGACGCAACTCATTGCGTTTGAGTAACTGCTGGAGTTCCGGCTGACCCACAAGCACTATCTGTAATAGTTTTTTATGGTCGGTCTCCAGATTAGTAAGTAATCGCAATTGCTCCAGCACGTCAGCAGCAAGGTGTTGCGCCTCATCAATGATCAACATAGTGTGGCCGCCCTGCTGATGATTCTCCAGCAGGCGTGCTTTAATGACATCGGTCAGTGACTTAAGCGTCGCATTGTCTGCGTCGTAGTCTATGTTCAGTTCATCACAGATACTTGCAAGCAGTTCCATTTCCGACAACGCCGGGTTGAGGATAAATGCCACCTGCGTAGATTCGGGCAACTGTGCCAGCATGCTGCGGGTCACTGTGGTTTTACCTGTTCCCACCTCCCCGGTCAGCAACACAAAACCACCAGCATCGCCCAGGCCATAAGTCAGATGAGCAAGCGCTTCCTTATGGCGTTCGCTTAGGAACAAAAACTCCGGGTTTGGTGCTATCGAAAACGGCTTTTCGGTCAGACCAAAATATCGTAAATACACGGCTCGTCTCTTTCTTGTTAGAATGGGGCCTATAATGGCAAAAAAACGGCACAAGTTAAAACCTTGTTTGCTTTTTCAATACGGAATTTACCATGAAAATTTACCTGGTCGGTGGCGCAGTGCGTGATCAACTCCTTGGACGCCCTGTTCTGGAGCGCGATTATGTGGTGGTGGGTGCCACCCCTGAACAAATGCAATCTCTGGGCTATCAGCAAGTTGGCAAAGACTTTCCGGTATTTTTACACCCCCAAAGCAAAGACGAACATGCCCTTGCCCGCACTGAGCGAAAACAGGGCCAGGGCTATACCGGGTTTATTTGTGATTTTGCCCCAAGCATCACGCTGGAAGAAGACCTGATGCGCCGTGATCTCACGGTCAATGCCATTGCCCGGGATCAGGATGGTACATTAATAGACCCGTATCAGGGGCAACAAGACCTGGAAGCGCGTATCCTGCGCCATGTCAGTGATGCCTTTGCTGAAGATCCTCTGCGCGTGCTGCGAGTAGCCCGCTTTGCTGCTCGCTATCATCATCTTGGTTTTACCATCGCACCAGAAACGCAGGCTTTAATGCACCGTATGGTTGATGAGGGTGAACTGGCTACTCTGACCAAAGAGCGGGTCTGGCTGGAGATTGAAAAGTCACTCAAAGATGGTGCCATTGAGGTCTTTTCTGAGGTACTGACCAGCCTGAATGCACTCCACCTGGTGCTGCCCTGGCTGGCTAACTGGAGCACACAAAACAGCACAGTTTTGCAATCGCGTATTGCTCAGCTGGACAAACAAGACCCTGATTTTCTAACGGTCAGCTTTGCACTGTGGCAGCATGATGCTCAGCTTGAGGGCTATAATCTGGAACAGGACTATAAGATCCCAAAAGCCTATAGCGAAGCACTGCGCGACCTGCAAACCGCATTGCCATTGCTACAGGGTCCCGACTGGCAGCCTGCCACTATCATGCAACTTTTCACGCTACTGGATGCATCGCGACGACCACAACGCCTGACTTTACTGTGCAAAGCAGCCCGCACTTTCAGTGATGAACTGGCGCAGCGCTGCAACATGCTGGCGCAGGCACTTCACCTTGCTGCACAAGTCAGGGCACAGGATGTCATCGCCAAAGGAGTTAAGGGACCACAAATCAAAGTCGAAATGGATAAGCTTAAAGAGCAGTCTATCAAAACCTTGTTTGATTTTTAGCCAAACCATCGAGCTCAATTAAAGTCTTCAGCTTAAGTGTGCAGTTTAAAAACCAATTGCATCAGGCTAAGGGGTTGTCAACTGCCGCCCGCAAGGGTGGTTTATATTTGAGCAAACGCCATCAACTGAACGGCACTTTTATTGCAAATAAAGCATCAGTTCTTTAAGATTCGGACCTTTTTAAGGTATAAGGATTTTATCCATGATTAAAAAGGCACTGCTTCCTTTGTGCATGACGCTCACACTCACAGCCTGTGGCGGCGGCTCTGGCTCGGATAACAAGGCAGCCGACACCTCGTCACAAACACAAGCAAACACCGGTACGGCTAATACTCAGACACCTGAAAAGTCTGACAAGTTTGCGCCTATCGTTGGCGTTTACGATGCCACTTTCCAGGGCAATAAAGCGGTTGTTGTGATTTCTGCTGATGGTAAGTATCAGGTGTTTGATGATCTGAATGACATTACCGGCAACAATAAAGACTGTTATGCGGCTCCTTCTGCTTCAACCCCCAACCAAAAGTTCAATGGCCTGAGCTTTGAATATGATGAAAACCTGCGCCACTTTAAACTTAAAGACGCAGAGCCCAGCCTGGCGTTTGAAGTGGATGAAGATAACACGCTGCAGTACATTATTTATGGTGGCAACATCACGGTAGGCAGTGGCTCTCTGGTTGTCGGCTCAGCGACTGAGAAAGTCGTCATTTCTCCTGAAAAAATGACCCTGACCGAGGCCGACATCACTGCGAAAAAGTGTCAGTAAAAAGACACACAGCTGGCACACTTCACTGAGTGCCAGCTCCTCCGTTAAGCCAGCGCACTTGCGTCATCAGCCCACAAAAAACGGTACATCGACCTGTCTTTTCCAGGTGAGCGGCTCTCTGACCCACCCAATTTAATGCCACTTTTGTAATCCAACTCCAGTAAATTTGAGCGCGAAACTCTCAATACAGAACATACCTGAGAGTCACCTCCACCTGAATACACAAACTAACCAACTGATAAATACACTTTTAATATTAGGATAAAGAATTCAGCCGAATATCAAGGAAACATCATGTGTTTTTTAGGCTATTCAATACAGTGTCGTTACCCGCTGTGACAAACCCGTTCACACTGCGACCTGAAATGACAGAGGAACGACGATGACCCATAACATCTTTATTTTAATTTTTATTCTGCTACTGCCAATGCAGCTACTGGCTGGTAACAAACCTGAGCCCTATGAAATACCCCGTACCCAGGTTGTTCAGCTGACTCAGGCTGGCACCGAACGGACGTATGAACTGGTTATCCAGCTGCCCGAGAATTATTCAGCACAAAAGCAACATCCGGTGCTGTATTACACCGATATGACCTGGCACATTGAAATGCTGGCCTCTGCCGCCTACTTTTTGATGGAAGACGCGATCCTGGTCGGTATTTCCTGGCAAACCAATATGCCAGCGCCTTTGCTCAAAGAAGAAGGCGCACACGTCAGCCGTTTCCGTGATTACTCATTTGCGCCCTCTACCAAACCCGACAATCAGGCAAAATACCAATTTGGCGGAGCCAATGCCCATATCGACTTTATCCGCAATCAGGTCAAGCCTTATATTGAGCAACACTATCGTGTTAAGCCCGGTAACGACAGTTACTTTGGCTACTCCATGGGTGGGTTATTTGGCGCCTATACTTTACTGACTCAGCCCGATACCTTTGATAACTATCTGCTTGGCAGCCCGTCGGTGTGGCGCCTTCCGCAGCTTCTTGGAGCACGCAACCAGGGGGCACCGAAAACAAAAGCCAACGTCTATTTGTCGCACGGCACCCTGGAAGACAAGCTAAGCCCGCATATCAAAGCGCTGTTTAGCTTTCTGAAAAAACAAAACAACCCCCAGCTGCATGTTGAGCTGGCCGAGATAGAAGGCACCCACCAGAGCGCCGCTCCCCTGACTGGCGTGTATGCAATCAAATGGTTATCACAACGCACAACGCAAGGAGACACACTATGAAACCTGTAACCCTGACAACTATCGCATTAAGTACCTTGCTGGCCAGTACCTTGGTGCAGGCGAAGGGAGAATTCGGCACCCTGACAGGCCCGTTAATGGGCCAGAAACCACCAGGCATGACTGCTGAGCCCTTTGCCCCGGGTATTATTTCAAAAGCAGACTGGGAGCTGGAAGGCGTTTTTGCACCCGGCATGCAGGAGTTTTACTTTACCCTTGACCGGGGTGTCTATGAAGGGCCCAACAAAACCGGTTTTCGCCCGACTGTGATTGGGTTCAGACAACAGAACAATACCTGGGTAAAGTTTACCGAGTTTTTACGGATCGGCGAAGTGAGCTTTTCGCCCGATGGCCAGCGCATGCATATGGCCGAAGGCTACCGGGACCGCAAGGGCGATAACTGGACAGAGCGCCAAAGTCTGGGCCCGATGTTTGACCGCGAGGACTTTGGCATTATGCGCTTATCTGCATCCCAAAAAGGCACTTATGTCTTTGACGATTATAAAAATAAAGTAGTGCGTATCTCTAAGATCAAAGATGGCCAGCGACAAGCGCCAAAGGTCATGAGTAAGGTGGTCAACTCCGGGGAAATGACCGCCCACCCCTTTATCGCGCCCGATGAGAGCTATCTTATCTGGGACAGCGAACGCGAAGACGGCTTTGGCGATTCCGATCTGTATATCAGCTTTAAACAACAAGACGGCAGCTGGGGAAAAGCAATCAATATGGGTGAGTCCGTCAACTCAGATAAATGGGATGCCTACGCCACAGTGACACCCGATGGTAAATACCTGCTTTTTAACCGCGGCGTCAGTGACGACAACAAGAATGTTGATATATACTGGGTCGATGCCAGCATCATAGATACCCTCAGAGCCCGGCAGTAACACAGCGAAGCTCTGCCTGCGGCTGGCACTCAATTGGGTGTCAGCTTCAGGTAATCTGCAAAAGTAAAACCCGGGAGGCAATGCGTTGAGCGATTTGACACCAATTGATGAGCCCGCCTCCGATATTTCTCGCATAATGGGACTGTCGTTACCTTACCTCCACAACAGCCCCGGCAAAAAAGAATACAGGTCATCGACTGGCCAGACGACAAGCTCCTAGCGAAAACCAGATACCTGCTGCAATGCCCTGTAAATGCCGACAGCAGAATTAACGAATAATCCCCAGGGACATACGCGATAATACCCCTCTGAAAACGCTTAACATCATATAGGCGCTCCAGTGTAGTGGCTTGGCGCGTGCCACCGGATTGGCCAGCAAGCGCAGTGCATGGCCGTATAAACGATGCTTAATATTGCGTTTGGCCAGGTCGCAGATGTGGGTCGCCACATATTTATGGGCCATCGCAGTGTGCGCCACCTCACCGTTTTTAATGGCAGTCAGTAAACGCTCAGCAAACGGACACAGCTGCGACGGCGGCGCTTTATCACAGGCACTGCCCGGTGCGCCCAGAAAGTAAAAGCTCTCAATTGCAGGAGAATACGCAATACGCGACTTCAGTGCAGCCTGTACATAGAAACTCTGATCTTCTCCCATCCATTCACCGACCGGAAAACCGCCCAGCTGGTTAAATGCCTTTTTATCAACCACTAAGCTCGACATAGTAAAAGGTAAGTCGCCGTTCGCCGCCACTTCAAAGTAGTTGTCCATCTCATATCCCTCTGGTGCCCAGTTGGTCAGTGCGATTTTGGCATCGATATACTCACCATTATCCAGCACCTTTTGATAGCGTGAGGCAAACAGGCCTGCCTGTGGAAAGGTCTGGATCAATTCCGCCATACGTGCCAAAAAGAAGGGGCTCCAGGTATCATCGGCATCAAGAAATGCCACATACTCATTGCTTGCAGCTTTAACGCCTTTATTGCGTGCAGCAGAGACGCCCTGATTGCTCTGACGTACCAGGCGCAGATTAGGCAGGCCCAGATCAATCACTTTTTGCGGACTGTCATCAGTAGAGCCGTCGTCAACGACTATGATTTCAGCGGCCTGATGGTGTTGTGTATGAACACTTTGCAGCGCCCGGACAATACACTCGCTTTTATTGTACAGTGGAATAACGACTGTGAATTGAATGCTGTTCATAGTTTTCGCTCCAGTTAGAAAGTGACAAAGTGATGGCCTGATCCAGGCCCAGAGTTGGTGCATCGAAACCGCGTTCGAGGCCGCGATACATCACCCGGAACAGGGTGTCCGGACTGAATTCGTTGGCGTCAAAGGCGTACTGCTCAGGCAAGCCAATCTGTTCACACCACTGCGTGCATTTGGCGTGATATTGCAGGCTGATAAAAGGCGTTTGCGTCATATAGGCATAAATTTGTGCATGTAGCCGCATCCCCACCATGACCCTGAACATCGCCATACACTGTAAAATACTGGCCGGATTCGCCACATAGTGGATCCGCTTAACCCGCACATACTCAGGCAGGCGAGCCACTATTTTGTCGTGGATTGCTCTGTCACTGCCTTTTGTCTGATCGTTCAGATCCACCAGATAAATGTCTTCGTTGGTAAAACTCCACACTGTGGTAATAAGGTCAACGGCTTTGGCAATCCGGCACAGTTCATTGTGCTCGTTGACATTGCCAAACGCGTCTATGGATTGCGGGCAAAAATTAAAAGCAATTCCCTGACGCGCCACCGGGTTCAGTCTCCCTTTCAGGTGATGCAACAAAGAAGGCGCAAGGTCAAAGGTGTGCTTCAGGTTTGCCTGAGGTGCCAGTGACTTGGCAATCTCATAGCTTTGCTTGTCACGCAGGGTGACCAGCCCGCATTCGTTCAAAAACTTCTTACACTGCTGTTCATCATCCAGAGTTTTGAATGACTCAATGCCCACACCCAGCGCCATAGCCTGTTTGCGACCACTCAGAGCCATCATGTGGCGCTTAAGGGCAATATCGCGGCTGCTGTGCAATACCGAGCCACCGCCAAAAATGACATGGTTTGCACTATAGGCATGACGGTAATGCCACAGCCTCTGGTGACCGCGAAACAGCAATGGCTGTTGTCCACTGCACCCCAACTGATTGACCAAAGGGTCGTTGTCAGGTGCGCTGATGGTGAGCTGTTCACTGCCCAGAAAACGCCGGGCGCCCATCGCCGCTGCCAGCATAAGCGCATCGTCACCGCTGTTACGCATGCCATAGTAGCCGACAATATAAGCTTTGTTTTTTGCTGTCATTGTGCTGCCTCGCTAAGTTAAGATACTAAGTGACTGCAGCTCTCATGCCAAAATTTAAGCCATTGTTTTTAAATGCATTTCATTGTTTTTCCACGTTCATACAAATGCTAATTTGCAAAAGGCGACGCGTTGTCACACTGCAATTATCAAAATAGAAATGAGTTTATAAAAAAGAAAAACCACCGACTGAGCGGTGGTTTTATGGGAAATGACAAATCGGGTTCAAGATAGTAGCTCCTGCTGAGTTTAATAAGCGCCTTTGGCACCAATAACACACGGAATGGTCTTGAGCAAAATGCTCACATCATTCAGCGCGCTTTGCTCCATAATATATTGCTTGTCCAGCTGAACCTGTTGCGCAAATGTGGTATCGGCACGACCAGTCACCTGCCACAAGCCAGTCAGACCCTGTTCACTGTTCAAGCGTCCTAACTCATGCTGTTTGTAAGCATGCACCTCTTTTTCCAGCGCCGGACGCGGGCCAATCAACAGCATGTCGCCACGCACCACATTCATCAGCTGGGGTAGCTCATCAATTGAGTACTTACGGATAAATGCGCCAATGCGGGTAATGCGTGGGTCATTACGATACTTAGCACAGACCCCTTCACGGTCGCTTTGAGCCGGATCAGGGTTACGGAAACGCGGATCTTCCGGCATATACATAGAGCGAAACTTATACATAGTGAAGCGACGACCCAGCTTACCCACCCGGACCTGCTTGTACACACAGGGACCCTGACTTTCCAGTTTGATTAACGCTATCAGAACCAGCAGAAACGGGCTGAGCAGCAGTAATCCGGTTATCGCAGCCAGGCGCTGTAAGCAGGCCGGAATACCATGGTGACGACCATCCAGTTTAACCTGCGCAGATGCAGACGGAGTTACTGGAGTGAACTGAGTTGCTGTGGTTTTTTTGATGCTATACATGATTAAAATCCTCGCAAAGCTTGTTGTAAAACGTAAACACGGAATAGAAAAATCGGGTTACCTAGCACATAGCGGTTAAATTTAGCTCTGGGTTCCTGGATCAGGCGCCAGATCCACTCAAGACCCAGCTCTCTCATCCACATTGGCGCACGCGCTATATTGCCAGAGAAAAAATCGAACAATCCGCCCACAGCCAGTGCACACTGTGCCTGGAGTTTATGCTTGTTGTTATCTATCCAGATTTCCTGACGAGGCGACCCCAGCGCCACCAGCACTATGTCGGCGCCGCTTTGATTAATGGTGTTGCAGACTTGCTCGTCATCATCGAAATAACCATGATGAACACCGGCAATGTGCAATCCGGGATACTGCTGACGTAAATTGCTGGCCGCCTGCTCGGCAACACCCGGTTGTGCACCCAGCAGAAATAAAGAACGCTTGCGCTCAACGGCGGCTTTGCAAAGCGCCGGCAGCATGTCTGTGCCGTTATTGTTATCGGCCAGGCCCATTCCTGCCTGACGCGCCGCGATACGCATGCCTGACCCGTCGATAAAGTTGCGGTCGCTGCTCTGTAGCGCCTGATAAAGACGGGCATTCGCCGCCGACAAATTAACTGAGTTGACGTTGATGTAATAGGCCGCTCGGCATGCAGACTGTAACGGTTGCTGCTGGGCCCCCTGAACAATCCAGTCGACCGCCGTTTGCATGCGTGTATTACTGAACGGGATGCCAAATAGTTTGCTGTGTGATGGCATGGGTGCAGACTTGCGATACAAGCACAGGCACAGCATCACCTTGATAACCAAACAGGTATCAGCAAGCACACTCTGATCTCTTTGCTGCTGCAGCAACGCTAAAGGCGCTTTAACACTGAGCCCGGTCAAACTATACAGCCACAGGCTGTCGAAAAGGCCTGGTCTGCTGCAGGGGGAATGGAAACGCCTGATCACAGGAATACTCACACCGTCGCGTACTAACGGGTTGCCAACAAAGCGTATCGTGCCACCCAGCACATTTAAAATGGCAGCGCTGCGTTTAAACAGCCCTGCCTGCCAGCAATATAAACGCACTGGCTGCGCGCTGATGTCAATCCAGGTCAGGCGTTTTAGCGGCGCTTTGAACCACAGTAAAGCCAGCACACAATTAACAGAGAACACGGGCAATAATGCTGCAATCAATATCAGGGCAACACAAAAACGCAATGCTTTACGTACTGTGGCCTCGCCTGATTCTGGTGATGATGTAGTGAGATTAAATGACATCGCGTCCTCCGGTGCTTATCTGTTCACGACAAGAATATAGCGAGGACCATGCCAAATTTTAAATGCCTGATTACAAATGAGTTTGTTGGTTTTCAGTGTTTTTTTAAGAAGCAAAAGTGCGTTGCATTTTGGGAATTTTTTTATTTTGAGAAGCGCCGTGCGGCGCTCAGACAGAGGGAAAATAACGCGGATATAGCTGCTGAATTTGCGCCAGAGTTGCAGGAATACGCAGCTGAACTACACCCAGCTTGCCTGCCTGCTGATCAGGTCGGGACAGACTATAGCCCAACAACAGACGTGAACATTTAAAAATAAGAGTGTGGAAACACTTATCCAGCCAGGAGCATTTCAGCGGTCCATAGTTAAAGTGGCGGATGTAGTCAGTCAGCTCTGCGTCATAGGTGTTGTTCCAGCGCCGGTCCAGCTCCGCCACCCCGTCACAGTTGTTGGCATAATGGATCACATGGCCATTTTCACCCCAGCCTATTCCTTGCGACTCAGCCACAGGCTGAGTCATGGCCGCAATCAGGGTGTCGAGCCACTCAATTGCCCGGGCACAGTTGCGCATCAGCATCACCCCGGAATTAAACGCGCCACTGTAGCCTCTTGCCAGGTGTAAAAAGGTGTCTTCGTCGTATAATGTTTCTAGTGCTGGGCACGTCGTCTGAATACAGGCATCAGCATCCACAAACAGGACCTGTTTATAGCCAGAAAGCAGTGCGGCCTTGAGCAAGAATAATTTGAGCCAGCAGCACTCCGCCCCCAGCCTGTTAAACCAGGGACGTGTAACCACCACATAGTCGTACCCCATACGCCTGGCGTAGCGGCGCTGGCTGTTTAGATAACGTCGGTAACGCCACTGGTAACCATTCAGGGCAACACTAAACACCAAAGTGTGTGATCGATTAACGCTCATACTCACCTCCTTTATCGTTTTCCCTGCTCAAGCAAGTATTGCACCGATCGCAAAAAACAGCACATTAAACACAATTTCTCACTACTTGCCCGGGTGGCTTTCAAAAATGGCTGGCTATTTTTTGTTTGCAAAGCGCAATGCAGTGCAATTTGCGAAAAAAGCGCTTCCCGTTCAAATCAAAAACATAACCCACTGATTATAGGAGCATTATTTTTTGGCATGCTTCGTGAAATGGTCCTTACAGAATCAATCTACACCCTTTTCATTTGGAGCGACGATTATGAAACGATTTAACCTGCTGTATCCCTTACTGGCCTCAGGGCTTCTCTCTTTCACCGCCGGCGCAGTCCAACAAGTTGATGGTCAGTATGTCTGGCAATTCCAGTCTGGACAGGCGTGGCCCGGTGGCTACAACCAGTCCACGGGTAAGCCAGATTCGCTGATTTACACACGCGACCAGTACAACCCGGCGTTTTTCCAGCGTATCCAAAATGCGCTGCCAGAGGCCAGAGTAAACGAAGCCTTTATCACAGGCGATGAAGGCTCGACCATTCACCTGAGTGAAGACGCCGAGGTATTTGTTACCTTTATTCACGAAGGCGCAGGCTACAAAAACTCTTTTGGCTATTTCACCTTTGATCCGCAAAATCCGCCTCAAACCCCAGAGGAAGTGCAGGAAACCATTGTCTTTCCCAACCTCAGTTATCCGCACCTGACTAACGGCCACCGCGTAAGCATAGGTGAGTTCCCGGCAGGCACCAGTATCGGCTTCTTTATCGCTGCGAACGGCTTTTGGTACTACACCGGCGTAAAACCTTTTAAAACTCCCTACTATTATTCGTTGTCTGACCTTAACCCGGAAAGCGACGAAACCCTGCGCCAGCATTGCGTACTGTTACTGGATGAAGAACAACAGGAAGTGGTAATCGGGTTTGAAGATTTACCACGTACCTGGGGCGATAACGATTTCAACGATGCGGTTTTCAGTGTTAAAAGCTCCCCGGCCTCTGCGATTTCGTCCCTTAACCTGACCGTTATGCCAGAGCAAAACGACAGCGATGCGGATGGCATCGAAGACGAACAGGATGAGTTTCCCAACGACTTTAATCGTGCGTACAGCCAGTACTTTCCCAGCGCACAAGGCGTAACAACACTGGCATTTGAAGATAACTGGCCCGCACGCGGCGACCACGACATGAACGATTTGGTCGTCAAACAACGTATCCGAATGACCTACAATGCCGACAATCAAATCAGCGGCTTTATCATCAACGGCTGGATCACTGCGCGCGGCGCAGCTTATCAGAATGGCTTTGGGCTTCGTCTGATGAACAGCGATCCGGCGCTCGTAAAACAAGCGACCTTGACCATAAATGGCCAAAGCTATGACAAACTTGCTGAAGACGGGCAAAGTAATGCGGTTTTATCGCTGTGGAGTAACGCCCATGTATTCACTAACACAGGTCAATCTGGCCAGTGCCAGCACTTTAATACCGTGATGACCTGTGACTATTTTGAGCCCGTGCCTTACACCTTCGATGTCAGCTTTGAACAAGGTCTGGATACGCTCAGTGTGAATGACTTCGATTTCTTCTTGTACCGCACACAAGACCGTTCTCTGGAAATTCATCTGGCGGATTACCCACCGACAGACAAGTTTGATACCAGTCGCTTTGGCAATGCGGACGACACATCCAGTGCGCAGTCGGGACGCTATTTCAGAACGGCCGAGAACCTGCCATGGGCACTGATGATCAGTAATGACTGGCATTACCCCAGAGAGTATCTCGATGTGATTTGGGCGTATCCCGCTTATGAAACCTGGGTAGAAAGCAACGGCGAACACGCTCAGGACTGGTTTATGACCAACGAACGCACCACCCATACTTTCAGCGCACACTAAGAGGATACGATCATGAATACATTCACTAAACTTTTTACCCTAACGTTTGTTTGTTCCACCCTGAGTGCCTGTGGCGGTGGCGGCGGTGGTGAGGGCGGCACACCAAGTTCCGCAACCTCAAGCAGCAATACGACCAGTACGTCTGCAAGTAACACCAACACAACAGTGTCCACGGACACGACTTCAGACCAGCAGGATACGAGCGTCACACCCGCTGAACCTGCCCTCAGTTACGAGCCTGACCCCAGTTTGCTCGACAGCCAGGCCGAAACCTCCAACGACTTGCATGTGAAAGCGGATTTTAACTTTAGCACCAGTAAGACGGTTACACTGGATCTGAGCGGACAAGACGTTTTAGGTGCAAGTCTGGCAAATAAAATGGTCAAAGTGTATGCCCTGCACGAGGTTGTAGAAAGCTACGAAGACCAGGCTATAGCAGACAAAGCACTACTGGCGACCACCCGCTTCAACAGTGCCGGTCAAATCACCATGACTCTGGACGTTCCGGTTAATTACAAAACACTGCTGATTAGTGTGGACGGCATGCTGCAAGACAACCATTTGCTTAGCGAACTGAGCATGCAAACAACCACAGTGGCACATCAATTCAACTGAGCCGACAAACCATTCCTCGCAAAACCGTCTGCCATTCACCTCTGGCAGGCGGTTTTATTTATCACCATAAACTCCACGGTATAAATGCTTCAATTTGTCTAAGACTGTGTAATACTTCTATTAACACGCATTAACTCTGGCAGGATTACATGGAACCAGTTACTAACATTACCTTGCTGTTTGTCGATGACGAACCCCTTATTCTGCGCTCACTCAAGCGCGCGCTCCAAAATGAGCCCTACACTGTGTTTACCGCGCAAAGTGGAGAAGAAGGCCTGGCCTTGTTAGAACAGCACCCTATCGACGTGGTGGTGTCGGATAAAATGATGCCCAACATGTCAGGCATTGAGTTCCTGGCTCAGGTTGCAGAGCGATTTCCCGATACCATTCGCATGATGCTGACCGCCTTTACTGAAGTGGAAGACCTGATTGACGCCATTAACCAGGGTAAAGTCTGGGGTTACATGCAAAAGCCGTTCGACATGAGTAATATCAAGCTGACCCTCGAACAGGCAATACAGACAAAGATGCTGGTTGCTGAACGTAATATGTTACGTGCCAGCCTGCAGCGCTACCGCAGCTCAATTCGCTCGCAATTTTATCGCTTTGTTGGCGACTCCATTGCCATGCAAATGGTCTATAAGGCCATTGAAAAAGCCGGCCCCAGCCAGGCCAATGTGTTTATCACCGGGCCCAGTGGAACGGGTAAAGAGCTGGCTGCCGATGCCATTCATCGTGCCAGCACCCGCAAAGACAAACCTTTGGTGTGTATTAACTGCGCCGCCATTCCCAGCGAGCTGATGGAATCCGAGATCTTTGGTCATATCAAAGGCGCCTTCTCGGGTGCCGTTACCAATCGGGATGGTGCAGCGACGCAGGCAGATGGCGGTACCCTGTTTCTGGATGAAATTGGTGAGATGGACATGAATTTGCAGGCCAAGATCCTGCGCTTTGTGCAGTCGGGAACCTTCCAGAAAGTCGGCAGCGGCAAAGAAGAAAAGGTCGATGTCCGATTTATCTGTGCAACTAACCGTGAGCCTCATCAGGCCATTGCTGATCAGCGTTTACGCGAAGACTTGTTTTATCGCCTCAATGTCATCGCCATTGATTTGCCTGCATTGCATGAACGCGATCATGACGCGTTACAAATCGCGCAGCACTTCCTGAGTAAGTTCAGCGAGCTCGAAAACAAAGTCTTTGTTGGTTTTTCACCTGCTGCAGAGCAGTTGATCTTAAACTACGACTGGCCGGGTAATGTGCGCCAGCTCGAAAACCTGGTCCACAGTTGTGTGGTGATGTCAGACGGGCCACTGATCACCGAAGACACTTTGCAAATGCAGCTTAAACTCAAACCCAGCGATGCCCAGGCTTTGCTCAATGGTCAGTCTGGTGGCTCTGGGCCGATACAAAGCAGAGCACCGCAACAATCAGTCAGCGTGCAGGAAAACGGCTATGCATCGCCTCAGCAGGCAGCCGACATCCCATCTGAAAATCAAATCTGCTCGCTGGCCGAGGTAGAGCGAATTGCCATCGAAAAAGCCATTGCAGCATGCGATGACAATGTGGTGAAAGCAGCCAGTTTACTGGAAGTCAGCCCGTCTACTTTGTACCGTAAAATACAGCAGTGGGGAGACAAGAACACAGGCGCCTGATTTTATCGGGCTCTGCCAAATACGCAGATTGCAAATTGCAAAAACCGGCGTCGCAAAATGCAATCTGCGTGCATTTATCTTTGCCAATGTCTCCTCATCACATCAGCTTCGGCTTTATAGCCGCCCTGCTACAATTAATTAAAAAACCTTTATATTCAAAACATTAAATAATTCTCACAGGTTGATTGCGAGCATTTGAGCGCCTTGGTACGGATTTTGGTTAGTAAAGGTATCCGATATCAAGAGAGCGATGCCATGACACATCCAACCAGCACAATGCGGACCCTGCTCAGCAATACCTCCTACCTCATAGGTGCAGAGGTGGTTGCCAAGGCTTCGCGGCTGATCAGTATCATGGCGATGGCCGCTTGCCTGTCTGCCACCGAGTATGGCACGGCGATGCTTGCCCTGACGGTACATGAAGTGTTGAGGCTGTTACTGCGCTCTGGTGCTGGTGCTCAGGTGATCCGCGCCAGCGATGACGAATTACCCGCTTTTCTGAAAAACGGTCGGTTACTGCAATGGCTGTTATGTGGCGCACTATGTGTCGTGCAGATTCTGGTCGCACTGGCCAGCAGCTGGATGTTTCCGGGTCAGGACATGACTTTGCTGATTGCCCTGATGGCACTGACTTACCTGGTATTTCCGTTAGTCTGTAATCAGGTGTTTCTGATGCAACGCCGAAACCAGATGGGTCTGTTTGGCCTGATCAGCAGCGTGTGTATTATCACCGAAAATCTGGCTCTGGCTGCGGCACTTTACCTCGGTGCAGGGCTGCTGGCCGTCGTGATCGGCAAATGGGCATTCACCCTGCTTTGGCTGGGATGCTTTGCCTTCGTCCCTTCATCGTCTATGGCCGGACATTACAGTAAGGCTGTTTTTTCCCGCTTACTTGGTGCATCAACACAGCTTGCAGGCAGCGAAATCTTGCGCTCACTACGTGTGAATATGGACATGTTCGTGGCAGCACGTCTGCTGACCCCGGAGCTGTTCGGTCTCTACAGTTTTGCCAAAAGCGTGGGCGTGGGTCTGGCGATATCTGTCGCTCAGGCCTACACCACCGCACTCTACCCATTTGTTTGCAAACTTAAAAACGCAGGCAATTTTGGCACCAGACACAGTCACCTGCTGCTCGCGATCACTGCGGCTGTGTCTGCAATTTTTATTCTTCAGGCCGTGCTGGTTCCCTGGTATGTGCCAGTGTTATTCAATGAACATTGGCAGGGTAGTTTTACCACCAGTGCGCTGCTGTGCCTGATAGCCACCAGCACAGTATGGACAGACAGCTACGCCGTCATGCAACGTGCCGCAGGCCGGTTTGCCCGAGAGTGCCAACTGAATGCTTACTGTTTAGTGATTTCACTGGTTGGGCTGTTAATGATACAGCCAGGCCAACCCGATTTACTTGCCGCCGTACTGGTCAGCTGTAGCGCCTTGTGGCTGCTCTTTCCATTGGCAGACTTTGCGCTAAGACGTTGTCACGCTGGCGCAACAAAATCTTCTTTATGATCCGGAGCCCATTATGACTAACTATGTGATTAACTCAAAACCCGTTGTCAGCATCATCATACCTATGTACAACGTTGAAAAATATATTGATAAATGCATCTGTTCAGTACTCAACCAGACCTATCAAAATTTTGAGGTGATCTGTGTTGATGATGGCTGCAGCGATAATACACTGAGCTATCTGAGAGATTATAAAGATCATCGGATCCATATTATTCGCCAGCAAAACCGGGGCCTGTCCGGAGCGCGCAACACTGGGATCCGCAACGCCCGGGGCGTTTATATCGCCCTGCTGGATGCCGATGACTACTGGGCAGTCAATAAACTGGAAAAACACGTCGCACATTTGAATCGCCATCCCAATGTTGATGTCAGTTATTGTCCTTCTTTGTTTGTGGATGATGACAATAAACAACTGGGCATTGGCCAGTTTCCGAAATTAGACAACATTGATGCCAAAACCATTTTTTGCCGCAATCCGGTTGGCAATGGGTCAGCGCCGGTGATCCGTGCAGCCGCACTGGAAAAAGTGGCGTTTCACGATGAAACCCGCAGCTGGCGTCAGTATTTCGATGAAAACCTCAGACAATCAGAAGACATAGAGATGTGGCTGCGCCTGGCGCTGTATACCGATGCGACTTTTGCGGGGATCCCAGAGCCGCTGACCTTTTATCGCGTCAATGCCAGTGGTTTGTCAGCTAACCTGCAAAAGCAATATCAGAGCTGGGAAAGCGCGGTCAATAAACACCGTCGCAGCCATGCGCAGTTTTTTAAGCAATGTGGCTCGCTGGCACGCGCGTATCAGCTCAGATACCTGAGCCGCCGTGCAGTGCAATCTCGCAACACCGCAGCCGCACTTAAACTGATCCACAAAGCGCTGTTTACCGACATTCGCATTTTACTGGAAGAACCTGGCCGCACCGCATTGACCTGGTGCTGTGCCCTGACCAGCCTGTTGCCAAAATCCTTGTACGATCGTGCCGAGAAGCTGGCAATGCGCACAATAGGACACGCCAGTAAACATCCTGCGGGCTAACCCTTCGCTCCCGGGCCTGTGCGCTTATCTGCTGTTACCAACTCAGCAAGATAGCGCACCTCACATTGATGGCCCTTAAGCCAGCTTTCGCTGGCTTCTTTTCATTTTGAAACTGCTTTGCAAAATAGAAAAAAGCCCTCTTAAACACTAATCAAAAATCAATCAAACCATTGAATTTTAACAACTTTAAAAGTTGGCTCAGTTTATGCTCCTATCTCATTAAGACCACCAAGTGAGAGCCACTGCCAAGGAGCCCAATATGAGACAAGCAACTTCAACCACAGCCCTGATGACCCGTATCTCTGCGTTAGTACTGTGTGTGCTTGGCTCAGGATGCACACTCAGCCCGGACTATCATGATGACGAATTTTACGGCATGCCGCATGCGGCCGGTACCCAGTTCAACCAATCGAATTCTGTCTTTGCTTCACGTTTGAACTGCACTGACGCTGACGACTTTGCAGCCGCGGCAAACTTTCGGGTTGACCAACCTATACCGCTTGCAGCGCCCGGTCTGAATCCCAATGATTCAAGTCACCGTGGTGCATTTGGTGCGGCGCCATTGAGCCCGGGCGACCTTATTCAGGTAAAAATGGAGTATGGCGAAGGTTTCAACGGCGACTATGTACTGGACAGCTCAGGCGCACTGACTTTGCCTGTGATTGAGCCAATTTACGCCGCGGGTTTAACCACCAAAGCGCTGGCACAAAAAGTCGAACTGGCGCTTATTCGTGCCAAAATTTTTCGCGCTCAAACGCTGGATGTCACCGTTAAGGTAAAAACCTGGGCCGCCATCGAAGTGCCGGTATCCGGAGCCGTATTTTCACCGGGCCGGGTCACCATCAATGCCAAACTACCTGAACAATTGTTGGATCAGCAAGTCGCAGCCTCTGGCGACCATTCAAAACAGCGCCTGCTTTCTGAAGCCATTCGGGCTGCAGCCGGTGTACGTCCCGATGCCAAGCTGGATCAGGTGATTTTGGTACGTCAGGGCTGGCGTATCGAGGCCGATTTGACCGGTATTATGACCGGCCAGCCGGTGTCGGATCATGTGCTTATCGCGGGCGACCAGGTCATCGTACCCAGTACTGGCTGTTTTCAGCCCAACCTGGTAAAGCCCTCGCAGATCACGCCTAAAGGTTTTCGGGTCTTTATGTCTAACCTGATTGACTCATCAATGAGTAACGCCAATGCAGCGATCGGCCGCTTTTCCAGTAACCTGCCCTACGGCACACGCTTATTACAAGCTGCGATCTCTGCCAACTGCGTTGGCGGTAAAGAATACACCAATGCGCCACGTCGTGTTGTACTGGTCAGCAACCATCCTCTGACCGGAAAAACCCAGGTCGTCGAACGCTCAGTGGAAGATCTGATGCGGATGTCTTATCGCGACCATATTAACCCTTATGTCATGCCGAACGATGCGATTGCCTGCTATGATTCAGATATCACTAACTTGCGTGATATCGCAAAAACGCTACTCGATATCGTGGCACCCTTCTCTTTGCTGAGTAAGGAGGATTCATGAACACGCAACTTCAGGTAACCACGCCCTATTCACGGTTCAGGGCGGCGATTTATCGCACCTTGCATAAGCCTTACCTGGTCACCTGCCTGGTTAGCTATGCCGTTATTTTGCTGCTGGTATTTGCCTATCTGCAACAACCTGCAAAGTACCGCAGCGACCTGGACATGGTGCTACCCGGCACAGGTGCCAATAGCAATGTCTCGCTCGATGAAGTGGGCCAGGTGGTGTCGTCCACCAGCGCCCCATTCGGTAAGGGCTACAACCCCAGAGTAAATTACAAAGAAATGCTGATGAGCAAAAATCTACTTGAGAATGCAGCGACTTCCATGGGCATGTCCGCCAAAGAGTTTGGCCGCCCAAAAGTGCGCCTGACCGAGCAAACTTCTATTTTGAAAATAGAAATCACCGGTGCCAGCCCGCGTATCGCCGAGAAAAAAGCCTGGGCTTTGTATAACGCGCTGCAGGGTCAGCTTGACCACCTGCGCGCCGACGAAGTGCAGCGTCGTGATGCCAGCATCAAGTCTGTGCTGGACCAGTACAGAGAGCGCCTCAACCTGACGCGCAGCAATATTACAGATTTTCAGCAGCGCTCTTTACTGATCAGCCGGGACCAGCTTGACCAGCAAATGCGCACACTGACAAACCTGAAAGAACAGGTGGCTATTGTAAAAGCGGAGATTGGCCGTGCGGAGTATTTTGTCGGCCAGCTCAGTGTTGATTTAGGTGTCTCGCCTTCCATGGCAGGCCAGGCTTTTGTGCTGCAATCGGATGGTGAATTCAGAGCCTACTTGTCTGAGCTGGACAAAAGCGCAGCACAATTGAGCGAATATCGCTCGCGCTGGGATGATGGTCATCCCATGGTTAAAGCGGAGCTGGCACGCTTTGAGCAATCAAAACTGGCGCTCAGAACCCGCTCAGAAGGGCTGGTCGGGATCAATGCGGCTCATGCGTTTCATACCACAGATCTGGCTTCTAACCCCAACCGGGCCCAGCTGTTTGCCGATCTGATCAGTGCCTTTGCAGCTAAAAAGGGTTCTGAAGCCAAACTGGTTGAGCTGGAAAACGAAGTACAGCTGCTTAACGAAAAGCTTAAAGTCTACGCCCGGGAAGCCGCTGAGCTGGAACGTCTGGAGCGCGAATTTGACCTGGCCAAAGCCGTCTTCACCTCCGCGGTAGCTCGTCTGGAAGCGGGTAAAGCAGATATCTTTGCGTCTTACCCTGTGATCCAGTTGATGTCACCACCGTCGCTACCCGTCAACTCGTACTCACCGAAAAAGTCCATCGCTGTTGCTGCCGCACTGGCTGCCATGATCTTCTTATCCATGGCCGTGCTGATGATCAACAAGCGTCGGGTGATTATCTCAGCTGTGATGAAGCAGCCAGACTAGCCGGAGACCTGCATGTTATTTACCGCCTACTTACCCTTTAAGGAAAAACGCTTTATCAGCACGGAAGAAAAGCTGGTCTGGGCGGGTCTGGTGCTCACCTATCCCGCTTTTATGCTGGGCATGTTGTATGTGATGGGGTCCATCATAGGCTGGGTTATTTTTATGGTGGTGTTGAT
Source organism: Pseudoalteromonas sp. AWH4_217 (assembly GCF_056161105.1). Taxonomy (NCBI): domain Bacteria; kingdom Pseudomonadati; phylum Pseudomonadota; class Gammaproteobacteria; order Alteromonadales; family Pseudoalteromonadaceae; genus Pseudoalteromonas; species Pseudoalteromonas sp. AWH4_217. The sequence goes on from NZ_JBSWYM010000007.1 coordinate 156,763, forward strand.
GCGCTGCTATCTGGACTTGCATGCCAAACCTCGTCCACTCTCGCCGATGATCTGGTTGTGGATAGTGGCCATGCTGCTTATGTTAATCGCCTTGCTCATCGCCCATAGCGAATGGTCTCTGGGCACCGGGCAAACCATTAAGTCATCCATTGGCTGGATGAAGGGCTGGGCCTTGCTGGCCATTTTTCCGGTGATTGCAGCGCTTGCGAAAATTCGCAAAGAAGTGGTGATCCGGGGCGTATGTATTGTTGCCATTCACACCCTGATTTTCTCTTTTATCTCTTTGGCGTTTTATGTGGTTAAGTTACCGGGTGATATCTTCCTGTCGCCTTTAAAAGTAATTGGGGGTCCGGGTGAGAGTTTCTTTATGGTCAGTTTTTATGGCATTAACCCCGAAACAGGCGCCGGACGCTGGCGCTTCTTTACCCCCTGGGCACCGGCCGCCGGTTTTATGGCTTGTGTTTATCTGGTGTTTTGTTTGCAGGAAAAAAACGCCCGCATTCGTCGCTGGGCCATTGCAGGTTGCTGGGCCATGTTGATCTTGTCACAATCCCGCGCGGGGATAGCCATCTTCATTATGTTGTTTCCGCTGGTGCTATTCAGCGACAAATTTAAAGAGCCCTGGATGCTCTTACTGCTGGGGATCGCCGTACCTGTTATCCTGCTGCTGGGTGAACCTATCTACAACACATTGATGGATTCGTATGAAGCAGTGAAACAGCAGCGCCCGGGGTCCACCCGGGTGCGCAAAGCGCTGGCGAATATCGCCATTCAGCGCTGGCAGGCTGAAGCGCCTATCTGGGGTCATGGCATTGTCGAGCGAGGACCAAAAATGGTGGAGTTTATGCCCATCGGCTCGCATCACAGCTGGTATGGTTTGCTGTTTGTAAAAGGCATTGTCGGGGCCGTGGCACTGGCCGTGCCCATGCTGGTGTCGAGCGTCTATTTATTATGGGCTTCACAGGATTCGAAAACTGCACAGACCGCACTGTGTCTGATGGCCGTGCTGATCTGCTATAGCTTTTTTGAGAACCTAGAAATTTTATCGTATCTCTACTGGCCTGCATTATTATGGTTTGGCTTTGCATTTAGCAGCAAGCGCTCATCAATGGCAATATAACGGGTAGCCGCGCGCTTGAGCGAGTTCGCGGTCAGCTGAGGGACGCCATATACCTCAACCTCACACCCATAGCGGCTTTGAATGCGCTCAGCCAACAGGTCAAAGTCACCATCTCCGGTCAGTAGCACCACCACATCACAATGCGGGGCACACTCCATGGCATCCAGGGTGATCCCCACGTCCCAGTCGCACTTGGCAGAACCATCCGCTCTTTGAATATAGGGCTTCTGTTTTACCTCAAACCCGATTGCCCGCAAAATATTCTGGAACTGTTGCTGTTTAGGGGCATTGGGTTCACTGGAATACGCCAGCGCACGGTATAAAGTACGCTCTTGCAGTACTGCCTGCCAAAAGGCATTGTAGTCAAAGCTTCGGCCATAGGCCTGCCTTGTGGTGTAGTATATATTTTGTACATCGACCAGAATGGCGATTTTTTTCATGCTGTTACGGACCTTTTAGATTCAGTCATGATGACAGCCGTGCACCACACTGAGTGTTAATGAATGCATTGATGCCGTCGTAATAAAATTGCTTGCCAAGCTCGGGCTGTAGCTTAATTGCCTTATCCAGCGCTGCAAGCAAAGTGTCCGGGTTCCAGGCTTGCAGACACTGGTCATCAACCCCAAGTGGTGGATTCAGTCTGAGCGCATCAAGAAAGCCAAATAAATAGCCCTGGCAACCCTGCCTGAGTGCACTGTACTGCTCAGAACGACAGTCATCGACAAAGTGCATAAGCCGGCTTGGCTGATAAGCTTCACTATGAAAACATATCCAGGCCAACATAAAGATCACACTTACCCGCACGTTTGACTCCTGCATTTCGGCTGCATAATGTCCCTACTATATCACAGACCCCTGCCAGTAGGGGTCATAAATAAGACCTCAAAAATTCACATCATTTACACTTTTAATACACTAGCTCCCAGGATAATCCCGCGTTTCGTTCAATTACCAAGGAAACTAACATGACATATAATCTGCGGGTACTGTCGCTGAGCCTGTTGCTAGCCATTAGCCAGTCCCATGCCCACACTGAAGGGCTGGCTGTCCATCCCTATTTGCAATCTGCAACCCCGACCAGTATCTGGATCAAATGGGAAACCAGCAGTGGTGATGAGTCCATTGTAGAATGGGGCGACACAGCAAAACTTGGCCAGCAAGCCAGTGGCACCAGCGAAACTGGCTACCTGCTGAGCCGCATTCACGAAGTTCAGCTTACCAACCTGGCACCAGATACGGTGTATTTCTACCGGGTGAGAACGGGTAATACCTACAGTCATGTTCACAAATTCAGAACACCTCCTTTGGCTTCTGCAGAGAAAAGCAGTCGGATCCTGGCTGTCAGTGATATGCAGCGTGACTCGGGAAATCCGGGTAAATTCGGCGAGATCATTAATCAGGGCGTGTTACCTTATGTGCAGCAAGCGCTGGGGCTGGAGTTACAAGACGGTCTTAATATGACCTTGATCCCCGGCGACTTGGTCGACAACGGTCAGGATTACAACAGCTGGCGCACCAGCTTCTTTTCACCCATTGCGGCGCTGGCCAGCTCAGTACCCCTTTACCCAGCCCCGGGCAATCACGAACGCGATACACCGACTTACTTTAAATATTTTCACCTGCCCGAAAACGGCACACCGGGGTATGAAGAACACTGGTGGTATCAGGATCATTCCAATATTCGCGTACTGTCACTCGACACCAACACCAATTACCGGATTGATGAGCAGCTGATCTGGCTGGACAAAGTGCTGGCCGAAACCTGCCTGCGGGCACAAACCGACTTTGTCTTCGCCCAGATGCATCACCCGCATAAGTCGGAGATGTGGATAGCCGGAGAGACCAACTACAGCGGTAAGATTGTTGAACGCCTGGAAGCCTTTTCTACCCGCTGTAACAAACCCAGTATTCACTTTTTTGGTCATACCCATGCCTACTCTCGCGGTACCAGCCGGGATCACAATCACACTATGGTGAACGTGGCCTCCGCAGGGGGCAACCTGGATTATTTTGGTGAATTTGCCCAGCGCGACTACACCGAATTCTCGGTCAGCGAAGACGAGTATGGCTTTGTGGTGGTCGATGTTACCGCCGGTGACGACCCGGCCTTCGAACTCAAACGCATTTCAATGGGCGATGAGCAGGTGCCACTGAACAGCCAGATCAAGGACACGCTGACTGTAAGATTAAACAACACGACGCCGTTTACGCCTGAAATATTAGCCCCCACAGCCAGCATTTCAGCAAGCTGTGCCAATGCAGTCGCCACTTTATTTGCGGATCCAGACAAAGACCGCTTTGGTGCTGCACACTGGCAACTTAGTAGCCGCTGTGATGACTTTGGTCAGCCATTGGTCGATACCTGGTATCAGCACGAAAACATCTGGGATGGTGTCGATACCCGAGCGGGACTGGCACCAAACCGCTTTGCACTCGGCCAGCTGGAACCCGGTGCTCAATATTGTCTGCGAGTGAGAATGCGAGACCGTTCACTGGCGTGGAGTGACTGGTCACAACCACACCCATTCACCACCACAGACAGCGCACATCTGACCGATAACCTGTTGCAAAACCCAGGCGCAGAGCTGGGCACCGACAGCTGGCAAGGTGAGGGACCACTGGAAAGCCTGACAGATAAAGCCTGTGGCTCGGTGTCACCCTATCAGGGCGAACGCTTTTTTGCCGTCGGGGGCGTGTGTGACAATGAAAGTGACCAGGGTCGGGCATATCAGCGTGTTGATGTCAGCAACTGGGCTGCCAGCATAGACAATGGTACGCTCAAAGCCCTGTACATTGCCAGGCTTCGCAGCTGGGGAGGCAGCGATATTCCCGCTGTTGCGCTTGAATTTCGTGATGCAAGCCTGATGCTACTGAGCCGTACAACCGAGGTCAAAGGCAGTAGCGCCAGCTGGCAGCAACATCGCCATGAAGCCCAACTCCCTGCGAACACTCGCTATATCGATTTTGTGCTGACAGGTCAGCGTACCAGCGGCACTGACAACGACAGCTATTTTGATAATCTGGAGCTAAGACTGGCTGAGCAAAGTAGCTGCACAAGGGTGCCGGACAGAGGGCCGACTGGCGTAGCCGATGAGTTTATTACCCAAAAACCAGGCAACTCTGAAAATTTACTGCAAAACCCCGGCGCTGAAGCGGGTATTCAGGGCTGGAGTGGCGCAGGTCCGGTAGAATCGCTGACCAACTATCAGTGTGATTCAATCCCCGCAGCAACCGGCCAGCGCTTTTTTGCAGTAGGTGGTGTCTGCAATGGAGAATCAGCTCAGGGACAGATCAGCCAGAAAATCTCGGTGCAGCACTATGCCAGTTTAATCGCTGCTGGCCAGGTTAAGGTGATATACGGCGGCAAGCTTCGTAATTACAGTGGTAAAGACACGCCCTCGGTACAGCTGCGTTTTCTTGATAATCGCGGCCAGTTGCTTAATAACAGTGAAAAACTCAGCACAACGGCTGCAAAGTGGACAACCGTATCCGGGCAAGCATTGCTCCTCGAAAACACGGCCTATATCGAGTTTGTCTTGCAAGGAACGCGTAATCAGGGCAGCGACAATGACAGCTACTTTGATGATTTGATATTAAAGGTAGCTGTTGATTAAGACTCCCGCCGCCGATCTATATCGGCGGCATCTTGAACTTTTTGCATCATGACACTTTTTTGCTTGTTTTTCGCTCATTCCCGGTCCGATATCTGATACATTCAACTTGCGTAAAAAGCACTCAATTTACGCGCCCTCACAGATACAACATAAAAAGGATGTGTTTATGAAACAAGACAAAAACCGCTCTGGCATTAACCCCGACGTTAGCTCCAGACGTCATTTTCTCAAAACCTCTCTGGCAATGGGTGGCGCCATCGGCGCAGCCCCACTGATGCTCAGTAACCCGGCTGCGGCCAGCTCTCAGTATGGTCAGTACCACAAAGTGTACGCCGACGATGCCAGATATGACTCCATGTTAACCGGTTCCAATCTGAGGTTTCCCAACCAGCCTGGCTATATTGCGGTGTGTAGCTCGGCACATGAAGTCTATATGGCAGCACGAGAAGCCGTTGCTAACCACCTCAGGCTCACAGTGCGCTCGGGCGGCCACTGTTATGAAGGCTTTGTAGTGAATGATCAGGGTGTGGTGATCGATCTGAGCAATATGGATCGCGTCTATCGCAACGATGACTATTATGTCGTCGAAGCCGGCGCGTCTTTGGGACATACCTATAAAACCCTGTTTAAGGAGTTTGGCGTGATCATGCCCGGTGGGTCCTGCTTTGGTGTGGGTGTCGGCGGCCATGTCTGTGGAGGTGGGTTTGGCATTCACTCCCGACAATATGGACTGAGCAGTGACTATCTGGCAGGTGTTGAATTGATATCCTTTGACCAGTGGGGCGGGCAGGCCAACTATCCACGCACCTACTTTAAGGGACAATCTGCACGGGCTGACGAAATTGTCTGGGCACATCAGGGTGGAGGTGGCGGCAACTTTGGAATAGTCACTAAGTATTTCTTTAAAGACTTGCCACCGGTGCCCGCTTACCTGCACTTACAGGAAATTGCTTTGCCCTGGCATTTGTTCGACTATGACCAGTTTGCCACGCTGCTGCGCAACTTTGGTGAGTTCTGGCAAACACACAATGGGCCCGACAGTCGCTTTAATCCGCTGCATGTTTCGATGGCCATACCCAACTCAGTGGGTGGCAGCGGTGAGATCCGGCTATCACTGTATTGTAGTGGTGATCCTGCGCTCATTGACGAGTTTATCGATAGGCTGTTCACCCCTGCGCAACTGCAGGATGCCAAAAAAGGACTACGCACCACCAATCATATGGGCTTACAGGAACAGGAAAATGCGCCTCAGCGCCCGGTACCGCCTGGTAGCTACTTCAGCATGCCTTGGTGGTACGGCACTCAATATGGGGCGGGCACTCTGGTTGGTGCGCGCGGTAAAAATAAATCGGCTTATATGAAAAAGCCTTTTCCTGAGGCACAGATCCAAACCCTGTGGAACACACTGCGCCATGGTGACTACCTGAGCCCCGGTGGTATGTTGCAGCTGTCATCTTATGGTGGTCAGATCAATGCGCTATCTCAGACAGAAACCGCTGTATCCCACCGAGACTCTATTATGAAACTGCAATACCAGACCTACTGGTTTGAAGCTGCGCAGGACCCCTATCATATTGGCTGGATCAACGGCTTCTATCACGCAATGTATGGCGATGCGGGTCCGGTACCCGATGAGGTGATGGATGGCTGTTATGTCAACTATGCCGACGTCGATATCCCTGACTGGCAGCATTTATACTACAAACACAACTACGCCAGATTACAGCAGGTGAAACGTCAGTTGGATCCCAACAACCAGCTCCACCATGCTCAATCGATAGAAGTTTAACGCATTAACTGTGAGGCCTCTCCATGGCCTCTGCTAACGCGGCGCTATTTAGCTTGCGCCATATAGTCCAGGGTAAACTGGGTGAGTGCCCGAGTGCCCAGTTTAAACGAAGACTCATCGGCAATGAAATACGGTGAGTGGTTACTGGCAGCGTCTTTGGGGTCCGTGCCTTTAGGAGTGCCGCCCAAAAATACGAATAATCCGGGCACTTCCATTGCATAGAACGAAAAGTCTTCAGCGCCTGTCACTTTAGGCATTTCAATCATGCCCTGAGCACCAAACACTTTCTCAAGCGTGGGCAGCATTTGCTCAGTCAGGGCCGGGTCGTTCACCGTGACCGGATAACCTTCAATGATCTTTACTTCTGCCGTGTTACCGGAGGCCTGAGCGATATGCTCTGCGGTATGGGTCAGTTTTTTAAATATCTGCGCGCGGTTATCCATATCAAAGTTACGTATGGTACCGACCATATTTACCTCTTCCGGTATGATGTTGTTGCGCACACCACCGGCAATTTTACCGAATGAGACAATCGCAGGTTCTTTGGTGATATTGATCTGACGACTGACAATGTGGTTTACCCCAGACACTATCTGTGCAGCAGCAGCTATCGGATCTGCGCCAGCCCAGGGTGTAGAACCATGAGTTTGCTCTCCTTTGACACTGATCTCAAAACGGTCAGCACTGGCCATGGTTGGGCCACTGCGATATCCCAGCTGACCCACATTGAGCTTAGAGGTAATATGCAAACCAAACGCCACATCAGGTTGGTGTTTCTTAAAGATCCCTTCTTTTAGCATCAATTCAGCGCCACCTTCTTCGCCCTCAGGTGCGCCTTCTTCAGCAGGCTGGAAGACAAACATCACATTGCCTGCGAGCTCATCACGCATGCCGGCAAGTACCTCAGCCGCGCCCATTAACATGGCCACATGGGTGTCGTGGCCACAGGCATGCATAATGCCCACATCCACACCCCGGTAATTAGTAGTTTTGATGGATTTAAACGGCAGGTCGTTCTTCTCGGTCACCGGCAGCGCATCCATATCCGCACGCAACATCACAGTCGGCCCAGGCTTAGCGCCTTTGAGCATACCCACCACTCCGGTATACGCTATTCCGGTTTCTACTTCCATGCCCAACGCTTTAAGGTGTTTAGCCACCTTAGCCGCTGTACGTACCTCACGATTACCCAGCTCAGGATTTTGGTGAATATCCCGTCGCCATTCAATCACTTTAGGCTCCACTTGCTTAAGCAAACTGGCATGATCCGCCGCCTGAGCGCTCATACTCAAAGCCCCCAGAATCGACGCCAAACTCAGACTTAGCATAGATTTGTTCATTACCCTTCCTTTTATATTTGTTATTAGTCGCCAAACAAAATAACAGACAAAGTTATTAGGGAAAGAGATTTGCGACAGAGCTGGGATGGCTGCGGTGAGCTAAACTGAACAGGCAAGGTAGCCATAGAACAAGGATTGGATAATGAATATAGTAGCTGATGACCGTGAACAAGCGTCTGGAATACTCCAATTACTCTCTACCTGTCAGTCCGTCAACCTGATAAGACAGCGCCTGACCGTTGGTGACTATCTGATCGATGACTGGCTGATTATAGAACGCAAACAAATCAGAGATCTGCTGATTTCCATCATTGATGGCAGGCTGTTTAGCCAGGCGCAACGGCTCTCTGACTCAGGTTTTCAGCCACTCCTAATCATTGAAGGCAACGCCGCTGATATCCGGGACTGCACTATGGATAGGCGAGCAGTGCTAGGCGCGCTGGCCAGCATAGGACTGATTTATGCCATAACAACACTCAGAACGCACAATCAACAAGAAACGGTAAAGCTTATGCAATATGCTGCGCAGCAGCAGCGCCGATTAAACTCTGATGTATTACCGCGCAAGGGTTTTAGACCAAAAACATATTTGAGAAAGCAGCTATACCTGCTGCAAGGCCTGCCAAATGTCGGCCCCAAACTGGCCAAAAGATTGCTACACCATTTTGGCTCAATTGAAACCGTATTTAATGCCACCCAGTCCCAGTTAATGGCTGTTGACGGCATAGGCGCAGATACCGCCAAAGCCATTCGAACAATTTTAACGACACCCTGCCTCTAAGATGACAAAAATTTTATTGCCAAAACTTTTGACAATAAATTTATTGTCACTACACTTTGACTATAAGAATTTTGTCAGGAGGCATTATGGCGGGTCAGGTGGTTCGGGGTGATAAATATTTCCCCAGGGAAACAGATCAAAATAAGCTGTTGCGGCGGCTCAGAGACGGAAGTCACTTGCTGGTCCTTGCCCCGCGGCGTGTCGGTAAAACGTCTATGCTGTTTTACCTGCAAGACAACCCACCAGATGGCTACGTGTTTCTCTATAATATCGTGCAATCCTGTGCAATCGAGCACGAATACTACAAACAGATCATAGACAACCTGTTCCATTCCGAGTTTACCGACCAACTGAGTAGCCTTTTTAAATGGGGCAAAGATCAAATTGACAAGTTTCGCAGCAGCATTACCGACGTATCAGTCGGCGCCACGGGTATCAAGTTTGATCAACAGGACCGTCAGCTCACTCACCGAGATCTCAGCGCCGCCCTCAATGCACTGACACTGGACAAAAAACTGGTGCTAATCATTGACGAGTTTCCGGATGTTGTTGAGAAGATCTATGATCAGCAAGATCACAAAAGTGCGGAGTCATTTTTATCTGGTTGTCGTGAGTTGTGGTCAGAGCAAAGGCTCAACCAACATGTGCAATTTGTGCTGACGGGCTCAATTGGGCTGGACACGCTGGTGAGCAAAATGGCACTGTCAGATCTCATCAATGTGCTCATCCCGGTGTCTATTGCGCCACTAAGCCAGGCTCAGGGCCGCGAGTTTATCAACACGCTCAACCATCGTGAACTGGAGCCCATCCAGATTGATGCCACAGCGCAGGATTATCTGCTCGACAAGGTTGGCTGGCTGATGCCCTATTACATCGAGATCCTGTGGATGCAGCTGGTTGATGTGTATTTTGATGAAGGACTGGATTCTGTCAGCCCGGCAAATATTGACGCCGCTTACAACAAGCTGTTTTCGATACAATATCAATCTCACTTTAATCACTGGGCAGAACGGCTAAACCGTTTTGCGGACAGCGAAAAAACACTGGCAAGTGACGTATTAACAGCGATGTGTGAGCATGCCGAGCTGCCGGGTTCCCATTTGTTTAACCTCTCGCAGGAAAACCAGTATCAGCAAACCAATTGCCAATACGTGATCGACTGTCTGATCCACGATGGTTATATTTTTATCAATCAGGCGCAGTGTTATCAGTTCACCTCGCCCATGCTCAAAGAATGGTGGGGGCGCTATGCAACTCGACGACTATAAAGAAGGCGTAAAGCTATACAACGCACAAAATGCATCAGACCAGTTCATTAAAACGCACTTTGTGATCCGACTGAAAGAATACAAAAAAATCTGGCGTGCCATTGCCAGCACCAACAAAGAGGTGCCCGAACAAAATTACCTGATCCAGGGCGTGCGCGGCGCCGGTAAAACCACCTTGCTGCGACGCCTTGCCATAGAGCTTGCACAAAGTGACGAGCTGAACACCTGGCTGCTGCCTGTCACCTTTAAAGAAGAAGAATACGGGATCAGCTCTTTGTTTACGCTCTGGGAGCGCGTCGCTGAAGAGCTGGAAGAGCATTATCACGACCAGTTTGCCGGGCTGCTGGATGGGCTGGATGCCATTGCTGGTCAGGATCCAGACCCTAAAGCCGCGATTCAGTTGCTGAGTGAGCGGCTCAAAAAGCAAGACAAACGGGTTGTGTTATTTATTGATAACCTGGTGGAACTATTCGAAAACTTTAATCGCAAAGAAACAGAGATACTCAGGGAAGTACTCACCACCAATCCTTACTTCAGGCTGATAGGTGGCTCGGCGGTCAGCCTGGAAGCTTTTTACGATCACCAGGCCCCCTTTTACCAGTTCTTTGAGGTGATCAATTTAGCCGGATTAGACAAGCCAGATACCGAGGCGCTGTTGCGGGCACTGGCCAGTCACAGTGGTGAACGTGAAGAACAAAGGTTGCTGGCTATCCTTGAGCAAGAGCCGCAGCGTATTGAATCTATCCGGCGCTTAACGGGCGGTATTCCGCGCACACTGGTTATTTTGTTTAATATTCTGATGGAAGGCGCCAACGGCCAGACCTATGCACTGCTGGAAGAAACCATAGACCGCACCACGCCGCTGTATAAACACCGTATGGACGACCTGGCACCACAGCAAAAACCCATAGTCAACGCCATCGCACTGCACTGGGATGCCATCTCAGCCAAGGAGATAGCCGAAAAAACCCGCCTGCCCAGCAAAAATATCTCGGCCCAGCTCAGCCAGCTGGAGAAAAACTGGGTCATTGAAAAAATCAAAACCGATGGCAAGAACAACCTGTATCGTATCAAGGAGCGCTTTTTTAATATCTGGTATCTAATGCGCTACGGCAGACGCCGGGACAAAAACCGGGTCCTCTGGCTGACGCGCTTTATGGAAGTCTGGTGCGTTGGCGACGAGCTAAAGCAGCGCAGCCAGTCTTTTCTTGCGCAACTCACAGGCCCGTGTCATCCCCAAGCCACACTGACGTTTGCTAATGCGTTGCTGTGCAGTGACCAGCTTGAGCACACAGACAAACAACAAATTCTTGAGCAAACTCAGCAGTACCTAAGCGGTGCGGGACACACCGCGCTGAGTAAAGAGCTGATTGATATCACAGATGTAGAGGGAGATAAAAACAAACAGATCCTTATTGAGTGGCTGCGAAGTGACGAACCAGCAGATATGACTGAGGCTGTTAAAAAGGCTGTGAGTGTACTTTCTGTGCAGGGCATTTTCCATATCGCCATGGCCAAGGATAAAGACAATAAATCAAGTAAACTACTTACACTTGCTGAAGATCTAGAAGAAAGAGACAGTTTTAAAGCCCTCATAGTTAAAGGCTTTGCCTACTTTAGATCGGGCCAAGATGCTGATGCGAAGATGGTATTTCAGCAAATAACAGAGAGAGAACCTGCAAATGTTGTTGCCGCAATAGGATTATGCGGGATTTATCAAGATTCAGCTCAATGGAATAAAGCCCTAACGGCTTTGCAAGCTGCAGAATCTGAACTGCGAAGCAGTCTTCCGGATTACTATCACAGAAGCTTGGGAGAAATATACCATCAACTAGGTGAATATGACCTTTCAGAACAACACTTTCTATCCGCTCTGGACGCAGGAGAACCTGTATTGGACATGTTGGGATGTCTAAACGTGTACAAAGCAAACTTCTCACAGGCAATTGATTATTTTGAGCAATTCCTTAGCAAAGATAAAAGCCATGTGATTTATACCATGCTGGCACTGTGCTACTACTTCCAGGCAGACCCAATAAACAAATCTACGGCTCTGCAATGCGCCAGGCAGGGAATGGAAAAACCCCCATCGTTAAATTCCACTGCCGCACTAATTCGAGCTATGCTATGGAATAACCTCTTTCAGGACGCAACCCAAACCATGGATGCATTACTCAGCCAGAATTACGGGCTTGACAGTGCTGATGAATCCCTGCTCACAGATCTCTTTATTCCATTCCTTGCCAAAGGCCAGACCAATTTAGTCGAACGCTGGTTCGAACAATATGAACTGAAAGAGCGTTTCAAGCCCATCTACTATGCCCTGATGACCTTGATGCAGGATAAATATCCCAATGAGATATTAAAAATGGGTGACGAGCTTAAAGAAACCGTTGATGAAGTGCTCGCTCAAATAGAAAATTGGTCGGTGAAATATGCTTAGGCGCGGGAATCAAGAAGGTGAGTGACCTTGTGTCACGCATTTTCTGATCGCTCAATGGCGCTTTTCATTATGACTATGTGACCCTGGCGGAGCGAAGTCAATTTGACAACCGCCATACCGCCCTCCTCCGTTATACCGCCCCACCTCCGTCATACCGGCCTTGAGCCGGTATCTACTCACAGACCAAGAGGGGATCATCTGAGCCTTTGCAGTCAATAACACAGTAAAATACAAGTGGCCTGTAAGCAGCGCCTCGTCTAGCGCAGGATGGCAGTGAGTGATACCAATCGAAAAATACATTTAAAATAGTAACGTGTTAAGTATTTTTACGTCATGCACTCAGACGCTGTAAATGGCGCATTTGCCAACATCAGGCTTCAGTATCCAGTATTTCAAGCATTCTAAACGTAGCCAAAACGGCTCTCAACATTCACCCAAGCAACATTCACCCAATCAAACACAAATACTCACCTTGCATCACAAAGCCTGATGTTCTGTGTGCAAAAAAAATACTAAATATTTTTGAGCACTCGCCGTCAATAAACATAAATAACACAACAAAATCACATAATTGTCACATAGAAACATTTTTATAAACACAAGGGCAAGATGGCCCTTACAGTAAAATCCCAACAACTAAAAAGGAATTACAATGCGTAAAAAACATCAACTCGCCGCAACCATAACCGGCATTTTATTTACTACACTGTCCAGTACAGCTGCGTTGGCACAGGTTGCTCATCCTAAACTGATGGCAGCCTCCGCGAATAGTCAGGTCGTGAAAGACAGTTACATTGTTGTGTTTGAGACCCCAAAAACAATTGCTGCAGATTCGCTAAGTGCCAAAACCGACTTTACCAAAGTACAGAGTCAACACTTGGCAAATCAGTACAATATACAACTTGAAAAGACCTTTTCTGCCAGTCTGAATGGTGCCCTAGTAACAGCTTCAAAAGAGCAATTGGCTTCGCTGCTTGCCGATCCAAACGTTGCCTTTGTCGAGCCCAACCAGGTCGTTCAGCTGGATACCCGCATCAGCGCTACACAGGAAAACGCGACATGGGGTCTGGACAGAATAGATCAACGCCAGTTGCCTCTCGATTCTACATATGTATACAACTACACAGGTTCCAATGTCACAGCCTATGTTTTGGACTCAGGTATACAGTTTGATCATGCAGAGTTTAGTGGACGGGCCGTTAGTGGGTTTGATTTCATCGATAACGACAACAATGCCGCCGACTGTAATGGTCACGGTACCCACGTTGCAGGTACGATTGGCTCTGAAACCTTTGGGGTTGCCAAAGATGTCAATCTGGTCAGTGTCAGGATATTTAACTGTGGAGGAAGTAGTACAACAGCAACGATCATCGACGGTGTAGAATGGTTAACGGCCAATGCAAACTTACCTGCAGTGGCAAATATGAGTTTCCGTACACCGGTCAGTGCTGCGTTAAACAATGCCGTTCAGGCCAGTATAAACGCAGGTATCACTATGGTCGCTGCGGCCGGTAACGATAATAATGATGCCTGTAGAATTTCGCCTGCAAGTGCACCGAATGCGATCACCGTAGCGGCATCAACCAATCAAGACGCCAGAGCCTGGTTCTCCAATTTCGGTAACTGTGTTGATATTTTTGCGCCAGGCCAGGACATTACCTCTGCATGGCTCAATGGTGGCACCAATACTATCGATGGCACCTCAATGGCTGCCCCCCATGTTGCAGGTGTTGCTGCACTGCATTTACAACAATCGCCTGATTTAACTCCTGCCCAGGTCACGGCCAGAATTATTGGCGATTCAACGGCTAATGAGATTGGCGATCCCCAGGGTTCTCCTAATCGATTGCTGTTTTCTATTCACGAGACACAACAACCACCTTACAGTCAGTGGGTCGGCTCATATGGCTATAATGCCGGTGGCTGGCGTGTTGAAAACCATCCTCGCATGATGGCCGACGTCAATGGTGATGGTAAAAAAGATGTGGTTGGGTTTGCCAATGCCGGCGTGTACGTTTCATTGTCGGATGGTAATTCGTTCTCATCTCCAAGACAGTGGGTTAACAGCTTTGGCTATAGCGCCGGTGGCTGGCGAGTCGAAAATCATCCGCGTATGATGGCCGACGTAAACGGTGATGGCCGTGACGACGTGGTTGGCTTCGCCAATGCGGGTGTTTACGTCTCTCTGTCAACAGGTAGTAGTTTCACTGCTCCGCAGAAGTGGAACAGTGGTTTTGGCTACACGGCTGGAGGATGGCGCACTGATAAACACCCTCGTATGATGGCAGACGTCAATGGCGATGGTAAGCAAGACGTCGTTGGGTTTGCAAATGCTGGTGTTTACGTTGCTCTGTCTACCGGTACAAGCTTTAGCGCTGCTAAGCAATGGGTAGGCAGCTACGGTTACACCGCTGGCGGTTGGCGAGTTGAACAGCACCCGCGTATGATGGCTGATGTCAATGGTGATGGTAAACAAGATGTCGTCGGATTTGCTAACGCAGGTGTATACGTCTCTTTGTCCAATGGCTCTTCGTTCAGCTCACCCCAAAAATGGGTAGGCAGCTTTGGTTATAATGCAGGTGGCTGGCGAGTTGAGAACCACCCTCGTTACATGGCTGATGTCAATGGTGATGGCCGCGATGACGTTGTTGGATTTGCGAACGCTGGTGTATACGTATCCCTGTCAACGGGCTCTGGGTTTAGTACAGCACGTCAATGGGTTGCAAGCTATGGCTATACCGCTGGTGGCTGGCGCGTAGAAAATCATCCCCGTTTCCTGGCTGACGTGAATGGCGATGGCAGAAAAGATGTCGTTGGTTTTGCCAATGCTGGTGTCTATATCTCCACTTCAAACGGCAGCAGTTTCTCAGCACCGAGACGCGTTGTTGATAATTTTGGCTATTCAGCCGGTGGCTGGCGAGTTGGACAGCACCCTCGGATGATGGCGGATGCCAATGGCGATGGCACGGCTGATGTCGTCGGATTTGCTAACGCAGGTGTATACGTCGCACCAATGCAATAGTCATCCTGAATCAAAGCTAAAAAAAACCCGGCACTGCAGCATCAGCCGGGTTTTTTAGTTTTCTCAGAACGAATGAGAATTGACCTTCACAGCTTAAACAGCGGCTTGCCCTTACCCCGATACAGCCCGACCGGGGTCAGGCTGGTTTTGCCTTCAGCCACACTAAGTTGATAGTAATTCTGCGTGCATTCAAAAGAAAAAGCGTTATTGGCTCTGGCGACCAGTTTACGTTTTTCGCCTTGCCCTTTTTGCCCGTACAGAATCCCCTCCTCAAACGTCACTTTCAGCTGCTTGCCAGCTGACTGATACTCGCCAACCAAAGTTTTAGCGAAATGCTCCACCTTCGCATCTGGTAGTGGCTTTGGCGTAATGTTCAGATGCTGCGCAACCATATCCAGCAGTGCGGGACCCGGGTGTAAGGTATCCTGATTGCTAAATACAGTGGCGAATAAATCGTCCTCAGGAAAATACACCGACATGGCCAGGAATCCGGGCACCCCCCCTTCGTGAAAATAGCTTGGCTGTCCGGCAAGCTCAAAGGTGTAAAAACCATAGCCATAGTTGGCAGCAGAGCCATCGTTGAGCGTAGCACTGGTGATCATTGCCTGATAACTGGACGGGCTGACTACTTTGCCGGCTTTCAGGCCACGGTGCCAACGGCTCATGTCGGCCAGTGTTGTCTCGATGCCACCGGCTGAATAGATCCAACTGCGATCAACATAAAAAGGAGCGACAGGTGTCTTTTTATCGTCTGTAGAGCTGTAGCCTTTTACTTCATCGCCACCCGTCCCCTTGATGAGTACCTGCGAGTGTCTCATACCCAGCGGCGTAAAGATATGCTGTTGCAGGTAGTCTTTGTAGCTCAACCCGGAAACCTGCTCGATGACCTTACCTAGCAGCAAATAGCCTGTGTTAGAGTATCTATGCCCTTCACCCGCAGGGTAAAGTACAGGTGCTTGTACAATCTCTGCCAGGATCTGATCAAGTGTACGATAGTGTGCCATTTTGGCGCCAATCTCTGGGCCTTCGTTGTAGTTCGGTAAACCTGCCGTATGCGACAGTACCCGGCCAATCGTCAGTTTGGCATAGTCAGAGCGCAATGTTGGAATGAATTTTCCCAGTGGATCCTGTATGGATAGCTTCTTCCTATCAGCCAACTGCAAAATGGCCGCAGCCGTAAATTGCTTAGTGATGGAGCCAATCTGAAACACCTGCTCAGTATGCAGTGGCTGCTTACTTTCGATATCAGCAAGGCCGTTTGCAGCGCTGTATAACAGCTTACTGCCCTGCTCAATACGCACGGCGATCCCGGGTTGATCAGCTTGCGTATAACACGCCAAAGTGGCATCAAAATCACTTTTATCTGCATGTACATGACAGCTCACTGCCAACCCCAAAATACCTGCATAATACGGCTTAATTCCCATGACGAAGTCCTTGTTATAGTTATTTTTATAGGTCCATCCACGTTAACATACTGGCCAGGTACTCACAATGTTGTGTTGTTTTTAACCGGGTAATTTGGTGTGAGGGTGTCTTGAGGATAAACACCACGCAGATCTAGCAGGTATTGTCGCTCACAGGAACGCAGTGAGGCTATCTGTAAGTTTCCAAAAACGGTGAAGCACTGTATGCCGATGGAATCGGATAATGCCAGGTCTCCTGAATGTGATGATATGATGTAAAAGTCACACAATATTGCGAACAACAGACACAAAAAACCCGGCCAATTTAAGCCGGGTTTTTTAGTTCAATAAGAAGCGTTAATTACTTCTTCTTTACTGCCTTTTTGTTAGGCAGGTCAGTGATTGAACCTTCGAAGATCTCAGCCGCCAGGCCGATTGACTCGTTCAGCGTTGGGTGAGCGTGGATAGTCAGTGCCACGTCTTCTGCGTCTGCACCCATCTCAACTGCCAGGCCGATCTCGCCCAGCATTTCACCAGCGTTGATACCAACCATAGCACCACCGATCACGCGACCAGTCTCTTTGTCGAAGATCATCTTAGTCTGACCTTCAGTACGTGCAGAAGCAATTGCACGGCCAGAAGCTGCCCACGGGAATACCGCAGTTTCAATGCTCAGACCTTGCTCTTTCGCTTCTTTCTCAGTCACACCAACCCATGCGATTTCTGGATCTGTGTACGCGATTGAAGGAATGCACTTAGGATCGAAGTAGTGTTTCTTACCAGAGATCACTTCAGCAGCAACGTGTGCTTCGTGAACCGCTTTGTGCGCAAGCATAGGCTGACCTACGATGTCACCAATCGCGTAGATGTGGTTTACGTTCGTCTTCATTTGCTTATCAGTGTTGATGAAGCCACGCTCATCAACCGCAACGCCCGCTTTGTCTGCGTCAAGTAGCTTACCGTTAGGCGTGCGACCAACCGCAACCAATACTTTGTCGTAACGTACCTGACCTTCTGGTGCTTGCTTGCCTTCGAACGAAACGTAGATACCGTCTTCTTTCGCTTCAACCGCAACAACCTTAGTAGACAACATCACGTTGAACTTGTCTTTCACGTACTTCTGGTAAATCTTGATAACGTCTTTGTCAGCCGCAGGAACCAGTTGGTCTGCAAACTCAACGACGTCGATTTGAGAACCCAGTGCACGGTACACAGTACCCATCTCAAGACCGATGATACCACCACCCAGAACAAGTAGTTTTTCTGGTACGTCTTTCAGCTCAAGTGCGCCAGTTGAATCAATGATACGCTCATCTTGTGGGATGAAAGGCAGGTTTACAGGCTGAGAACCCGCAGCGATGATAGCATTGTCGAAGTTTACAGTCGTAGTGCCGTCAGCACCTTCAACCGCGATAGAGTTAGAGCCGGTGAATTTACCGTAGCCGCTAACTACTTTCACTTTACGCATTTTCGCCATGCCAGACAGACCGCCTGTCAGCTGACCAATTACAGACTCTTTCCAGCTACGGATTTTGTCCAGGTCGATTTGAGGAGCACCGAAAGTTACACCGTGTGAAGCCATTTCAGCTGCGTCGTCGATTACCTTAGCCACGTGTAAAAGTGCTTTTGAAGGAATACAACCTACGTTCAAGCACACACCACCCAGGGTATCGCGAGATTCGATCAATGTAACTTCTAAACCTAGGTCTGCTGCACGGAATGCTGCAGAGTAACCACCAGGACCACCGCCTAGTACAACAACTTGAGTTTTGATTTCGTTGCTCATGTTATTACCTTAACTATTATTCGAACGGGACTCTACTCGAGTGAGTATCCGCACCCAATTGTGCCTGATCATCGGCAAGCGCTGCCACCAACAACCAGAGAGAGTTTTTTGTTGCGCGAAAGTGTATCATTCGCACCCACAGATGTCCCGCCCAAATATCAGACAGGACAGTAAAAATATGACAAAACCGCACAACCTGAGGTCATGCGGTTTTGCTTTGGCTTACATTACCAGCTGACGAATGTCGCTCAGGTAATTGGCCAGCGTCACAGTAAAGCGGGCTGCCAGCGCACCGTCAATAACACGGTGGTCGTATGAACAGCTCAGCGGCACCATCAGGCGCGGCTCAAACTCTTTACCATTCCACTTCGGCTTCATCTCAGACTTAGAGACACCTAAGATAGCCACTTCCGGTGCATTCACGATAGGCGTAAATGCCGTACCGCCGATGCCACCCAGGCTTGAGATAGTGAAACAACCGCCCTGCATATCAGCCGCAGTCAGCTTGCCTTCACGGGCCTTCTTAGATACGTCCATCAGCTCGCGAGACAGCTCGATGATGCCTTTCTTGTTGACGTCTTTGAAGACAGGCACAACCAGACCATTTGGCGTATCAACTGCCACACCGATGTTTACATACTTCTTCAGGATCAGGCTTTCACCGTCTTCTGAAAGTGATGAGTTAAAGGTCGGGAACTCTTCCAGTGCTTTGGCCGCTGCTTTCATCACGAATACCAATGGAGTGATCTTCACGCCCATCTTCTTCTTCTCAGCCAGGACATTCTGCTCTTTACGGAATGCTTCCAGCGTGGTGATGTCGGCTTCGTCGAACTGCGTCACGTGCGGGATCTGAACCCAGTTACGGTGCAGGTTAGCGCCTGAAATCTTCTGGATACGAGACAGTTTCTTCTCTTCTACTTCACCAAACTTGCTGAAGTCAACTTTCGGCCAGGGGATCAGACCCAGCTCACCGCCACCTGTGCTGCCGCCTTTGCTGATCTCGCCAGACTCAACCTTACGAACCAGCTCTTTCACATAGTTCTGCACGTCTTCTTTCAGTACACGGTTCTTACGGCCAGTACCTTTAACGCGTGCCAGGTTAACGCCAAACTCGCGCGCCAGACGACGTACCACAGGCGAAGCATGGGCATAATCATCATTAGCAACAAACTCGTCTTTGGCTGCACTTGGCGCAGGAGCCGCTGCCGGAGCCGTTTTGGCCGCCGAAGCTGCAGGCGCAGCAGGTGCAGCAGGTGCTGCCGGAGCTGGTGCTGTAGCTGCAACAGTTTCAAATACGAAGATCAGTGAGCCCGTTGACACTTTGTCGCCAGCAGCAACTTTGATTTCTTTCACAGTACCGGCAAATGGCGCAGGCACTTCCATTGAGGCCTTGTCGCCTTCAACGGTGATCAAAGACTGTTCTTCTTCAACGCTGTCACCGACTGCCACCATGATTTCAGTGACTTCAACTTCGTCACCACCGATATCTGGTACTTGTACTTCCTGCAGTGAAGGCGTTGCTTCAACCGGGGCTGCGGCAGGCGCAGTTTCTGCTGCAACCGGTGCTGCTGCACTCGCAGTTTCAAACACAAAAACTAAGCTGCCAGTGGCAACTTTACCGCCAATCTCAACTTTGATTTCTTTCACAGTACCGGCAAATGGTGCAGGTACTTCCATTGACGCCTTGTCACCTTCAACCGTGATCAAAGACTGCTCGGCTTCAACGCTGTCGCCAACCGCAACCAGGATTTCAGTGACTTCAACTTCGTCACCACCTATGTCTGGTACGTGGACTTCTTTTACTTCCGCGGTTGCTGGGGCAGGCGCAGCAGCCGGAGCCGCCGCAGGTGCTGCCTCAGCAGCAGGCGCATCGCCCGCTGCTTCGAAGACCATGATCAGTGAACCGGTCGACACTTTGTCGCCTTCACTGATCTTGATTTCTTTAACCGTACCCGCTTGCGCAGCAGGCACTTCCATTGACGCTTTGTCGCCTTCAACGGTGATCAGCGACTGCTCTTCTTCTACCGTGTCGCCAACGCTGACTAAAATCTCGGTTACTTCAACCTCATCGGCGCCAATATCTGGTACATGAATTTCGATTGCCATCACTTAGCCTCTTATGCGTAAAGTGGGTTGGTTTTGGTTGTGTCGATATCAAATTTCTTGATAGCGTCTGTTACTACTGATTTTTCAACTTTGCCTTGCTTAACCAGCTCGCTCAGTGCAGCAACCACGACATAGCCTGCATTCACTTCGAAGTGACGACGCAGGTTTTCACGGCTGTCTGAACGACCGTAACCGTCAGTGCCCAGCACTTTGTAAGAAACGCTTGGCATGAAGGCACGAACCTGATCGGCATAGCTCTTCATGTAGTCAGTGGCCGCAATTGCCGGGGCTTCACCCAGCACAGTGCTGATGTAAGATACTTTTTGTTCTGCATCCGGGTTCAGCATGTTGAAACGCTCAGCGTCCTGACCGTCACGCGCCAGCTCATTGAATGAGGTGACAGAGAATACGTCTGACGCAATACCGTAATCGTCGCTCAGGATCTGAGCCGCTTTACGTACTTCGTTCAGAATAGTACCTGAGCCCATCAGCTGTACCTGAGCCTTGTCGCCAGTGTAGCTTTCCAGCTTGTAGATACCCTTACGGATACCCTCTTCGGCGCCTTCTGGCATAGCAGGCTGATGATAGTTTTCGTTCATCAGCGTCAGATAGTAGAACACGTTTTCCTGCTCAGGACCGTACATACGACGGATACCGTCTTGCAGAATCACCGCCACTTCAAACGCAAACGTTGGGTCGTAAGAAATACAGTTAGGGATCGTGCCCGCCTGAATGTGCGAGTGACCATCTTCGTGCTGCAGACCTTCACCGTTGAGCGTTGTACGACCTGCGGTTGCACCGAGCAAGAAGCCACGTGCCTGCTGGTCGCCCGCCATCCACGCCATG
This sequence comes from Pseudoalteromonas sp. AWH4_217, assembly GCF_056161105.1. Taxonomy (NCBI): domain Bacteria; kingdom Pseudomonadati; phylum Pseudomonadota; class Gammaproteobacteria; order Alteromonadales; family Pseudoalteromonadaceae; genus Pseudoalteromonas; species Pseudoalteromonas sp. AWH4_217. Next base: position 178,284 of record NZ_JBSWYM010000007.1, read on the forward strand.
TCGCCAACACGTTGGAAACCGAACATAGAGTAGTAGATGTAGAACGGGATCATTGGCAGGTCATTGGTGCTGTAAGACGTTGCCGCCGCCACCCATGAAGACATTGCACCCAGCTCGTTGATACCTTCTTGCAGTACCTGACCAGACGTCGCTTCTTTATAGTAAGAAACAATGTCGCGGTCCTGAGGCGTGTAGTTCTGACCGTGCGGGTTGTAAATACCAATCTGACGGAACAGACCTTCCATACCGAAAGTACGCGCTTCATCGGCAATGATAGGCACGATGTTTTTACCTACGCCCTTGTCTTTCAGTAGGATGTTCAATGCACGAACATAGGCCATAGTCGTTGAAATATCACGCTTTTGCTCTTCCAGCAGCGGCTTGAACGCATCCAGCTCTGGCAGCGTCAGTGCTTGCGTGAAGTTAGGCAAACGCTGCGGCGTGTAACCGTGCAGTGCTTTACGACGTGCGTGCAGATATTCGTACTCTGCAGACCCTTCTTCCAGTGTCAGGTAAGGCAGGTCTTTGATTTGCTCGTCAGATACCAGGTCTTCCAGGCCCAGACGTGAACGCAGGTGCTCAACGTGCGTCATGTCCATTTTCTTCACCTGGTGGGCGATATTTTTACCTTCCGCCGCTTCACCCATGCCGTAACCTTTTACAGTCTTAGCCAGGATCACCGTCGGACGGCCTTTGGTTTCTTGTGCCGCTTTAAACGCTGCGAACAATTTAGACGGCTCATGACCACCACGCTTCAGCGCGAAGATCTCTTCGTCAGTCATGTCAGCAACCAGTGCCGCGGTCTCCGGGTAACGACCGAAGAAATGCTCACGTACGTATGCGCCATTTTTAGCTTTATACGTCTGGTAGTCACCGTCGATGGTTTCATTCATCAGCTGTAGCAGCTTACCTGTGGTGTCTTTCGCCAGTAGCTTGTCCCAGCCTGAACCCCAGACAACTTTGATGACATTCCAGCCAGCGCCTTTGAACAGACCTTCCAGTTCCTGGATGATCTTACCATTACCCATTACCGGGCCATCCAGACGCTGTAGGTTACAGTTGATTAGGTAACACAGGTTGTCCAGCTTCTCACGCGCCGCGAAAGAAATCGCACCACGAGATTCCGGCTCATCCATTTCACCGTCGCCCAGGAAGGCGTATACACGCTGCTCGGCAGTGTCCTTCAGACCACGACCGTCAAGGTATTTCAGGAAACGTGCCTGATAGATAGACGCGATTGGACCCAGACCCATAGATACAGTTGGGAACTGCCAGAATTCAGGCATCAGTTTAGGGTGCGGGTAAGAAGACAGACCTTTACCGTCTACTTCCTGACGGAAGTTGTCTAGCTGCTCAGCGCTCAAACGGCCTTCAACGAATGCACGGGCATAAATGCCCGGTGAAATGTGGCCCTGATAGTAAACCAGGTCGCCGCCGTCTTTTTCGTTCGGTGCGCGGAAGAAATGGTTAAAACACATTTCATAAAACGCTGCAGACGACTGGTACGACGCCATATGTCCGCCCAGCTCCAGATCTTTCTTAGAAGCGCGCAATACGATCATGATCGCATTCCAGCGGATGATAGAGCGAATACGACGCTCCAGATTCACATCCCCCGGATAGGCTGGTTCCTGATCAGCCGGGATAGTGTTGACATAGTTGGTCGTAATACCGGTTGGCATATCAACGCCGTCCAGACGCGCCTGCTCAAGTACCTGCTCAAGCAGGAATTGTGCGCGCTCTACGCCTTCTTCTTTTACAACCGACTCAAGCGCCTGCAACCACTCTTGGGTTTCTAGCGCGTCTACGTCAAATTTATTGACTTCAGACATATGGAGTGTTCCTTATGTTTAAAATACGAATTTATTCTATAGCGTTAGCTTATGGCTCTGTTTGTGTACTACTGTGCTTTGGTGCGACGCAAGCTGCGCTCAATACGCGACCGCTCCCGCCCGGCTTCCAGCAACGCCTCTTCGATAAAGGCTAAGTGCGCGTTACTGGCCAGTCTTGCCTGCTCTGGCTTACCTTCGATCACGGCGTTTTTTAACACCTCGCGATGATGGGCAAGCTGTGCGCTGGCATCCGGCTTTTGCACTAACACCGTTAAGTTCTGCAATACATTTTGTTCCAGTAAAGACTGCATGCCCCGCATCAGATGCAACAACACCACATTGTGTGAGGCTTCTGCTACGGTAAAGTGGAAGGTATTGATGGCTCTGGCCTTTTGCACCAGGTCATCGCCAACGCTGGCGATGTCATCAAAGCTTTGTTCCACTTTATCGAGATCCGTTTGCGTGCCACGCATGGCGGCATAATACGCTGCGATACCCTCCAGGGCATGACGAAATTCCAGCAAATCAAACTGCGACTCGGGGTGTTTACTGATCAACTCGAATAAGGGATCAGTCAGACCTTCTTCAAGCTGATTTTTTACATAGGTACCGCCACCCTGACGTCGGGTAACCAGTCCTTTAGCTTCAAGCTTCTGAATTGCCTCGCGCAGCGATGGCCGCGACACTTCAAACTGCTTGGCCAGTTCACGCTCCGGCGGCAGCTTTTCCCCTGGCATCAACGACCCTTCGAGGATCATATTTTCCAGTTGTTCCAGAATGACATCTGATAGTTTCGCTGCTTTTATCTTTAAAGACATTGATTAAACGCCGAGTTTATAGGTGAAACCCCAAGCCAGCTGTTTCTGTTCCTGCCCGCCAAAACACCGGCAAGATACTGATCCAGCTCACTCTTTACTTAAACAGATCCGGTAAGGCCAACCCTAAAGGTAAATTGGTCATACCAAATTTGAGCACTACGTTATCAAAATCAAGCGCAACTGTCAAAAATCGGCGCTTTGCGGCTAAAAGTAGTTCAAAAAACGCCATCACAAAGTGTCTAAACTTTATACAAGTTAGATGATTTAAAAAAGGAAAATAAAATGGTCAGACCAGATGAGCATAGAGATGAAAAAGACCCGTCATATTTGAAAATTAAGTTACGCCGTATTAATTGGTATGTGTACATACGTACCTTAACTTAGACGTCCTTCAGCACAGAATTTTGTGGAGCTCGTTGAGCCTATTGTTCTCTACATGTTAATATAGGGGCAACTAACTGAATCGAAGATCATATAATGTTGTCGAGAGGACTTTTCAAAATAGCCTCAGTTTTACTTCTTGTACCTATTGCATATTGTTCCGCATTTTTAGTAACGGGCAGAACTGACCTACTTCTACAGCAATTAGACCAGTATTATAAACCTCACCTCGACGCTTCTTCACCACGCACAATTGCACGAAGCATCGATCTAATATTTGCTGATTTGGAAGTTGACCAAGCGAAGAAACGGGAATTTGAAGCTGCCCTCATATGTTTTGCAGTATCAGGTGGTGGATTTAGTGTTTTCAATAACTTAGTACTCTCCGAAAAACAAGACCTCAGGGGTGCCGATTTTGCACCATTCTTTTTTCACGAAATCGATGGATTAAATGCCAAAGAAATTACCAGCAAATATAACATGGATCCAAAATGCACAACCCCTTGATCTAATTATGTATTTTTTCTTCACTTGATAAAAATTCCTGTATTGAAAGCTTGAGGTCGCAATTATGCTTTTCCTTTGGCAGTCATCAAAGTGAGAGCACAAAACTTCAAATCAAGCAATGTAATAAGGCCAATCTTGCTGACCTCGTACCATCTAATTGAAGTTAATTCCTTTCTCAGGTTTTGTGTGAAACAGCGAATGCCCCCCTGACAGTTATTATTATTTTCATAAAATCATGACTCAAATAAACATTTGTTACAAAAAGATTGATGCGATATTTCTTAATTGCTAGTTTTAGCCACACGTAAAGGTAGGGAGATTGTCACGTGTGAAAAATGATCATGTTAAGCGACAGGCTGAAGTTGATGGCTTCAAACGATTCGTTCAGAGATCGATTCGTGTACTTAGGATTGAAAGGGGATGGTCACAAGAACAACTAGCCAAGAAATTGAATGTGGATCAAAGCACCATCAGTAATTATGAATCAGGTAAAACCGATATGACCTATGGTCAGCTATTTGAGATGTGCTTGGTTTTCGGTAAAGATTTGATTTCCCTAATCGAAATCCACAGTCGAAAAACCAAAGGCACTTCACCAGATAAAGAACAGGAGCAGGAGTAACTCATGAATATCGTATATTCAATAATGGAATACACGCCCATTAGTATTATAGTCTTGGGGTTAATTATGCACTGGAAAGTGCTAACCGCACGCTGGTTCTTACTTACTTATGGTGTTTTAGAGTTGATTGATTTGAACCTCCTTCCAATGGCACTAAGCTGGAACACACATTACTACTTGTACTGCATAGTCATGAGCATTGCGTTTGTTTTACCCATCGTTTATGGTAGGAGCCTTGCCTATCATTGTTACAACGTGACAGGTATCAATTATTTTCGCCAAGTGTACGAAAGAAAAACAGCTCTTTCGTCGCAGGAATGTTCAATCATTTTAGTTATTACAGTGTCATGTTTAGCAAACATGCTCACATGGCTAGAGGTACTAGCCTATAAGTACGACTTCATTAGTACCGCACTATTTAAGTTGTATTTTAGAGACAATATCATGCTCGCTTTGCATGTACTGCTCTGCATCGCATTGATGTCTTACACTGTAAGAGCTGGAATTAGGGAAGAGGATTATTTAAGACATGAAGGTATTAAATAACAGCTACTTAGTAAAAGTGTTCGGTGGTTTGGGTGGAATAGGCAGTCCAGACCTACCACCACAAGCGCAGGTACTCCCCCCACCAACAAATACAAACAACACTCCAAACTGATAAAGAAAGCGCTTTTTCGGCGCTTTCTTTATGAATATTTACATAGAAACTGTGGGTTAGCTAGAAAGCAACGGAGTTTAATGTTCATACATGCAGAACAGGCAACTTAGCTCAGATACCTGTTTCTAAATTCGGACTGATATATAATCTCAGCGCGTCTGAATGTTAACTGTCGTTTTCAAAGTTCGGCTCGGTGTAATGACGCATAGAGTGATCCTTAACGACACAGCCAACTCTAAAACCCAAACCCTAATAGTAGGTCAGCTAATAGCCAATCTCCCCATGCCCAGCTTTACCCGAACGGCCTGTTTCTACATTAACTGCATTTATCAACTTGAACCTTTTTCAGGTAAAAAGCGATACACAACAAAACGGGAATAAGATAATGTTAATTTCAAACCAACAAGGCTAACAAAAAGTAAAGGGAAATAAGAAAACAATGAAGCTATCAATAGTCGCACTGAGTGCGCTAACACTGGCAAGTACCAGTCAGGCCACCACCCTCACAGAATCACACTTTAACCGCTATCTGGATTTTAACTGGGGCGCGTGTCCGACGCAGTTTCAATCCACAGATGGTAAAAACACCTGTACACTGGCCGATGTGCCTCTGAACTGGCAGGAGCCAGACGGTAAGAAAATCTCCGTGCTGGTCTCTAAATACCCTGCAAAATCGGCAAACAGTAAAGGGCAAATTTGGTTGTTGCAGGGTGGGCCAGGTGGCTCTGGCAGCTTTTTTGTGCAGCAATTAAATACCACTTTGTCGCCTTTTACCGAGCAATATGATTTATACGTGCTGGAACATCGCGGCGTTGGCTGGTCTACTCATCTGGCGTGCAGCAATCCGCTTGACGCCGATTATGCTCAGTATGCCCAAACCTGTTTTGATGATCTCCATCAGCAATGGGGTGATGGTCTGTTTGAGTTTAATACCACAGCAGCAGCACGTGACCTGGATTATGTGATCGGCAAAAGTAAGGTGCGAAACTGGCAACCCAGCTATGTCTATGGCGTTTCTTATGGCACGCTGTGGGCACAAAGGTTCAGTCAGGTTGCCCCAACCGGTGCTCAGGCCATTATCCTCGACTCAGTGCTGCCACCTGCCGAATTTGGTAATGACCTGTGGGATGAGAACTTTAACGCAACACTGGACGATTTGCTCGCCTACTGCCAGCTTGATACAAGCTGTCAGTCGCGGTTAAATTTCAGTTCGCTGTCGCAGCTCAAACAGCGCCTTATTGATATTTTTACCGCCCAGCACTGCCCCGGACTGGACTTTGACCGCCGGGCTTTGCATATCCTGGCATCCCTCGGCTTGTCTCGCTCTGTGGAGCAGATATTGTTGCCCGCGCTACATCGCCTGAACCGGTGTAATAACGATGACGTCGTGGCCCTGAATAACCTGCATAATTTTGTCTTTAAAGGCCTGGGTAAAAAAGTGCTGCCACTTGGGGAAAAAGATCCTTTGGGCTTTTCGCAAGTTGTTTCAAAACTTATTACCCACAACGAAATTAATCATGTGCAACGCGATTTGCCAACCAAGCTGGCTTATTGTCAGGATGCCATTGCCTGCTACCCTGACTTTATGAGCTATCGTATACACATAGATAAGCAGATCTGGAGCAATCGTTACAGCGACCCTTATATCTATCAGCCAATGCACCACTACATGCCGACCTTGGTACTCAATGGCGACCTGGACCCACAAACACCGCATACCTATATACCGCTGATCCAAAACGCGTTTACTAACATTAATCAGCGTTATGTTGAGCTGCCGCGGATGCATCATGGGGTACTTTTTGTCAGCCAGACCAGGGACGTAAACGCCAACACCTGTGGTGCGACAATCATGCAAAACTTTATTGAAGATATCTGGAGCCAGCCAGATACCAGCTGTATCGCAGATTTGCAGGGGCTTAACTTTGACGCATCCTCTATGGCAAGCCTGGTGCTGTTCGGTACGACCGATGCTTTTGATGGCCTGCCAGAGGTCATGTCAGAGGCCGATATCATGCAGCTAAAGGCATCTGATCCACAAGCATTTGCGCAGGCATCCGCCACCTTTATGCCACTAATTGACTTCTGATAGATTTATTTCACATTTAACACAATGACTGAAACCACGTTATCCGGTTTCAGTCATTGGTTCACAGGGTATGTCAAAATCAACATGATAGTGTTCATCATGACGGACCCAGGACGGCTTTTTAGAAAACTGAACCTGAGTTTTCAGATATTCCCCATACTGCGTGCTGAACAGGTTCGGTTGCAAATTAGGGTCGAAAATAACACGCCAGATATCATGACCGCGACGTATTGCCTGCTGATGTAACGCGACAATGTGCGCCGCCATCGCATCATAGTCTATTCTCAGGCCATCAAACTGCTCCTGTTCATCAAACTCGATAAGGTAGCCAAACTTATTGAATGGATGTGTTGGCAAGTGTACCGACTCACCTGCTGTATTGATAACGGGCGTCATAAAATCCACCGATAGACCATTACGATGGGTTTTATGTGGCCTGAACTGTCCGCCTGCGGCAAAACCTGTCTCAGCATACTTGTACACTTTATCCGGGTGCGTTTGTTCCAGCGTCTGATAGGCGGCTGTCACAATTTCATATACTTCTGAATGCACATAGGTACGCCCGGCCAGACGCGCAAGCCGGCTGTAGCCTTCGAAGTTATTCCCTGAATGCGGTAGCTCGACCCCATCGCTCAACGCGCCTCGTGCCGTTGTGCCATAACAGGTGCTGGTTTTAGCATTCACAAGCACAGGGACGAGAATAATGAATGGTAATAAATATCGATATGTCATTACGGCAAAGTAACTGCATTGAGCTGAATAAATGCTGACAAAATTTGCGGTTGTCTGGCAGCTGCCAGCATGCAATAACTACTCGGCTGGGTCCAATAAGACCCAGCCAGTTTAGGGGGTTAAGGATAAGTTACTGTTAGTGGTGCCAGTTTAAACGCGCCCTGCTTTGCCTCATTGAGACCCGTTAACGCAATAAAGCTGGTTTGGGTTTGGCTCTGGTAGTGATCCTCCGAATAACCAAGGCGTTTGGCCTGCTCAGGGCTGCCAAGCGGGTTATGTTCAAACGCCAAGCTCATTAGCCAATAAGTTTCATAATCGCGGGCATAGGTATTCGGGTTGAGAAATGCCCCGTACTGCAATGGAATGTCCCAGGCAATTTTGGTCTGTATCTGTTTTGAGCCTGGCGCGTTTCGGTAACTTAACTTAAAAAAGGGTGCTAAAAAGGCTTTGGCATTACCACGCAGCGACCCCAATTCATAAACCGGATGTTCCCAGTTCCAGATACCAAAGTCGGTTGCGGCAACAGCCAGTCCATTTTGCACAATATCCTCGTTGAATAACAAGCGGGTGATATAACCATCCAGTATCACCTCACCCTTGATAGGCAAGATCAGGTGTTCAGGTTCACCATAGCCTGGGTGGCTGTAATCGCATTCCCCAGACCGTGAGTTGAGACAATATACAATGTTATTGTCCGACGAGGCTTGATTGAGGTCGCTGGGATGCTGCATTTTCAGAGCATAAGGCAGGCGTGTTGCATCATGATGTTGTAATAACTTCAACAGTGCAGTTCGGCTGTAAGATAAGTCGGTTACAAAATTTTGCAGCTTGCCATCAACCCAGCGCTCGCTATTTACCCATATGCCCAGCGTATTGCTGTCCTGTAGCCGCGCCAGTGCCTCACGCACGGGCAGATCTGCCGCCCAGGCCTGCCTGTCACTTTGCTGACGCTCGGGCATAAAGGTCCCACAATGCAAGTAGCTATGCTCTGTATAGACATCAAAATAAGCAAACCCCAATTGGCTTGCAGCAAAGCGCGCCCGCAGATGGGGTTCGCCCTGTTTGTCTATGATATCGAAACCAAGAAAACGTAATGAAGGGTCGGCTTTAAAATCAGCTTGACTGGCGGTGTGTGTACTTTGTAAGACGTGCTGTTCACTCAACGCGGTACTGCAGGCGTTATCCACCAGTTGCGTGCTTGCCAGGCTTATCTGGCTATAGGAAAGTGCCGTAAAAAAGAAAAAACGCGATAATACTGTCATGATCTAGTCCTTGAAATGATCCAATGTTTTTCAGCAGTCATAGACTGCCCCTGTTATTGCGGCACTGCGTTACTACCGAGCTGAGATCTAACAGCAAACCACGCAAGCCACAAACCAACAAATTAACACTTAACCAATAAATTTAACAACCCTGCAATTTAATCATCTCCTTGATTAATTATTGTTCCTCTATCCACTCCTGAATATTCGCTATCGCAAAATCGATTAGCTCTTAGGGTTTACCGCTAAGTAATACGTCAATGGCTTTTGCGATTGTGCCGAGCACTGAACGCACCAGTGTTTGAGCAAAACACAGTATTGCAAAACCAATCGCTAAACCCAAAATGACAGCTTCATTTTCAGTATCCAATTCATTTTCAGTAAAAAATAACATGTACACCAAATAGATATATATAAAGCCAAACAGCACATCTACACCTTGCCTAACCACACTTTCCATCTTTTCTGAACGTCGGCGATCGCCACCACTTTGGTTTTTAACCTCTGGTTTACTACTAAGAGGACAACCACAATGAATACAGCTAGGAGATAAATCAGATATTTGTTTGCCACATTCAGGGCAACTAACTAGGCTCATTTACTTTCCCTCGAATACTTAAAGAACCCTCAAATCACCAAAGAGGCAGTCGTAAGACTAGTATAGTGATGTTTTTGGCACATACTCACTTGATCCGATGAGCAGACACACTCCTTCAACCTCCTGCTTCTCCATTATGTTCTCATAATTATGTATTACGGTTCGGTGTAATAATCATACTCGGGCCTTGACTCTTGATGCATACACTCTCAAGCGGCACCAGCCCAAACCAGTTTCCAGCCATTTCAGCACAACAACTGGGCGTCGCATCGTTTTGACGCAACTATGCCGTTAACTATGCCTATGCCAGCGGCGGCATGTACCGGGGCATTGCCTCGGCAAAACTGATTATCGCCATGGCGCAAGCCAGCTTGCTGAGCTTTTTAGGCTCAGGCGGCTTGTCTGTCGATGTCGTTGACCAAATACTGAGTGAGTTTCTATGATTAGAAATAGTAAAGAGAGGTTAATCACCTCTCTTTACTGATCGTTGCATTATTTAACTTGATAACGCTACTATTGTATGATTTTTGTCATCTGTCTGATTCATTGCGTCAGTTAGGGTACCCACTGACACACCACTTGTCTTTGCAGGTCAGGAATCGTCCCCGTATAGCCGAATGTACAGACGTAATCAGTATTATCGAAAAACTTTCGGAATGAGTTGTCCAATGCAAAAAGCCTCTCGTGTTGCTGTCTTGTGTTTACTTCCGCACTGTATTTTACCTTAACCTTGTTTGGCGGAACGATCTGGATGTCCACATCTTCATAGGTGATACACCCGTGTTCTTTCACCTCACACACCGTCCAGGGGATCTCTCGACCGCCAGATTTTTTATAGGCATGAACCTGCATAGTGGGGATATTCGACGTACCATTTTTCTTCATAAGATGCTCTGAGACCGCTCTTACAGCCTGGGTGCCAATTTCTTGCGCAGCACTGTTCAACATGGTCTCTACTGGTCCCTTTTCCTGCTGTGGTGCTTCTGAACGCTGTCGACGATAGTTTCTGCTAGGTGTTTCAATAGCCCGTTGCGATGCAGATACTGAGCTGACATCACTTTCAATTGGCTCCACACCGTACGGAACACAGTTATTGCGTGGGTCCATACAAGGGTCATAGGGCACATAACGATAAGTATAGAGTTTATTGTTCAGAACACTGTCGACGAAGGCTTCCATTATATCGCTGGTATGTGCGTATGTTGTACAATATCCGTTGTTCGAATAGCAAAAAGTTTCAAATGAAATACTGCCAAGCTCACCGTTAACGTATGATGGGCTCAGCCTGATTTCCTCACCCAGTCTCGTTTTAAAGTACAATCCCTCGCTGGATAAAGCACTGAGAGAGTTTAAGAGTAGTACGAGCGTCATGCCCACATAAAAAATAAACTTCATAACATTTTCCCTAATTGAAATCGATGTAAATCGAAACTCGAAAGATAACAAAAGGTAAATAAAGAATCAAAAAATCAAAATAACTATTTACACTTTGCCAAACTAGTACACCCTGAACTCCTCCAACCTCTCCTTCTTCTCCATTATGTTTTCATAATTATGTATTACGGTTCGGTGTAATTATCATACTCGGGCATTGACTCTTGATTCATACACTCTCAGGCGGCACCAGCCCAAACCAGTTTCCAGCCATTTCAGCGCAACAGCTGGGTGCTGCATCGTTTCGGCGTGACTATGGCGTTAACTATGCCTATGCCAGCGGCGGCATGTACCGGGGCATTGCCTCGGCAAAGCTGGTTATCGCCATGGCACAGGCCGGCTTGCTGAGCTTTTTTGGCTCGGGTGGCTTGCCTGTCGATGCCGTTGACCAGGCACTGAGTGAGATACAAAACACGCTCTCAAAAGACCAACGCTTTGGCCTGAACCTGGTCTGCAATCTGACCCAACCTGAGCAGGAAACGGCGTTGGTTGAGCTGTGCCTGAAGCGCCAGGTTCGTTGCCTGGAAGCCGCGGCCTTTATTCGTATTACCCCGGCGCTGGTACTGTATCGCCTGCGTGGTCTGGTGCGAGATGAGCAGGGCCAGGTAGTGTCGACCAATAAGATGATGGCCAAAGTGTCACGCCCCGAAGTCGCCAGTGTGTTTTTAAGTCCGGCCCCGGACAATATCGTTGCCCAATTACTGGCAGATAAACACATCACTTTAGAGCAGGCCGAGCTGAGTAAGCAGATTGCCATGTGTGACGATCTGTGTGTGGAAGCCGATTCCGGCGGTCATACCGATCAGGGTATGCCAGCGGTGCTACTGCCTGCCATGCAACTACTGCGCGATACCCTCAGCGCTGAGCATGCCTTCAACATTATACCGCGCGTCGGTCTGGCCGGGGGCATAGGCACGCCTGCCTCGGCAGCGGCCGCCTTTATGATGGGCGCAGACTTTATCCTGACCGGCTCAATTAATCAGTGTACGGTCGAAGCCGACACCTCAGCAGCAGTGAAAACTCTGCTGCAGGACATTAATGTTCAGGACACCGACTATGCCCCTGCCGGAGATATGTTTGAACTGGGTGCCAAAGTACAGGTGCTGAAAAAAGGCGTGTTTTTTCCCGCCCGGGCGCAAAAGCTCTACCAGCTTTATCAGCACTACCCGTCACTGGATGCCATCCCCGCGGCGCAGCGTGCGCAACTGGAAGACAAAGTATTTAAAAAAACCTTTGCTGAGATCTGGCAAGAGACCCGTCAGTACTTACACCAGCAAGGGCGCAGTGAGGAAGTCGTGCGTGCAGAGCAGGACCCTAAGTACAAGATGGCCCGCGTGTTTCGCTGGTACTTTGCCCACTCGATGAAACTGGCGTTTGCCGGAACCACTCAGGAGCGGGTCAATTTTCAGGTCCATACCGGACCGGCGCTGGGGGCGTTTAATCAATGGGTGAAAGGCACTGACCTTGAGCCGTGGCAACAGCGCCATGTTGCCAATATTGCTCAGCTGCTGATGACAGAGACCGCCACCGTGCTGACAACCCAAACCCGGCACTGGCTGGCGCCAGCACACGTCGATTAACCACAGGTGAGGCAACAATGAAGAGTTATTTATTTCCCGGACAGGGCGCGCAATACGTTGGTATGGGCAAGGCCTGGTTTGACTTGTTTCCCGAGCAAACCCAGACAGCCAGTGACATGCTGGGTTACTGCATTAAAACCCTGTGTCTCGACGACCCAGATAAACAACTGAACCAGACCGAGTACACCCAGCCTGCCCTGTATGTGGTCAGTGCGCTGGCATTTTTGGCACACCAGCAGCGCGACCCGGCGCCTGCGGACTTTATGGCCGGGCACAGCCTGGGCGAATACACCGCGTTGTTTGCCGCCGGTGCGCTGTCTTTTGAAGATGGCCTGCGACTGGTGCAACAGCGCGGCGCCCTGATGAGCCAGGTGAGTGGCGGTGCAATGGCCGCGGTATTGGCGTTAGACGAGGCCGCGATAAGAGCGACTCTGGCAGAGCACCAGCTGGATGCACTGGACATTGCCAATCTGAACAGTCCGCAGCAAAGCGTGATCTCAGGCCTGAGCGACGACATCAGCCGCGCTCAGCATGCCATAGAGCAAACCGGCGGGCGGTTTATCCGGCTTAACACCAGCGGCGCATTCCATTCCCGTTATATGGCCGATGTGCAGGCAAACTTTGCACGCTGCGTGGCAGAGGTTGAATTTAAAGCCCCCGCAATCCCCGTGATTGCCAACGTCAGCGCTCTGCCCCACCAGAGCAACAATATCCAGTCACAGCTGGTCGCGCAGTTGACCCACTCAGTCCGCTGGACCGAAACGATTACCTACCTGCTGGCGCAAGGTGACATGACATTTGTCGAGCTGGGCCCGAAGAAGGTCCTCACTAAATTGGTGGCGGAGATCAAACAACACGCAGCTGAGTACGCACAAAGCGATACCCCAACGCTGGCACAGCAGGTTGAACAGTGGAATCAAACGCATGGCGTCGGCACAACAATCAAAGTCGCCCATATTAGCGAGCCAATGCGCACCCGTACCCCAGCCATGTTGCTGTTTGGCCACCGACCTGCGGTGTATGTGGAAGGCGCGCAGGGCTATATCGCATTGGATGAAGCCACAGCGCTGTAACAGAGAAAGAATATGCCCCGGCCCAGGCCGGACACAGAATAATGACCCAACTTTTGGACTGAAACGATGAAATACTATATTGGCCTTGCCACTTCCTTTCATGATCCTGCCATTGCGATTGTCAATCAGCAGGGTGACGTGATTTTTGCCGAAGACGCCGAGCGTTTTCTGGGCTACAAACGGGGCCTGTACTGCCTGCCGGATAATCCCTATTACATCGAGGAAGTCCTCAAGACCTATTGCAGCGACTGTACTGAACTGGTGATAGCCAAAACCTGGAGTAAAGGCCGCGAGAAAAGCACCAACATTCTCGAAAACGTAGTATTGAGCATTCTCGAAACCTTCTCGTTTAATATCGACGTGAACACCCGTGACATCAAGGATCAGTTCTACTTTGCCAGAGCCTCACAGGCCGCTGCAGGGCGTACCCTGTCGCGCTTTTTTGAAGCCTCGTGCCGCAACTTTATCGTGGGTAACTACCGCAATAAAAAGCCCACTGAAGTACGCTATTTTGACCACCACCTCACCCATGCAGCCAATGCCTGTTTTAACAGCCCATTCAGCGAAGCGTCCTGCCTGGTGGTAGACGGTATGGGCGAGAAAAGCAGTATCGACTACTTCACTTATAAAGATGGCAAGATCACCCCGGCGCCAATCAAGGTGAAGCGCTCTTTCAAAAGTCTGGGCCTGTTTTACACCATTATTTGTGAAAACCTGGGCTTTGATCCGCTCAAGGGCGAAGAATGGAAAGTCATGGGCCTGGCGCCTTATGGTAAAAAGGACCAGAAAATCTACGACCTGCTGCGCGCCTCTTTGCAGGTGAAAAACGGCAACTTCGTGGTGCCGAAAAACCTCAATGCCATTATGAAAGAGATCAAGGCCATGGCGCGTGAGCCGGGCGAGTCCATTGAAGCCTACAAAGATTTTGCCTACACCGGACAACTGGTATTCAGTGAGATCTTTATGGATCTGATCGATGCCATCTACGAGCATGCACCGTCGAAAAACCTCGCAATTTCCGGCGGCTGCGCACTGAATTCTTCCTTTATGGGCACCGCGCTGGCGAAATCCAAATTCGACAACATTTTTGTACCCTCAGCCCCGGCAGATGATGGCAATGCCATTGGTGCCGCCTTGCTGTGCTATCAGCAGGACAACCCAAGCTGGCAGCCTTCTACGCAAATTCAAAGCCCCTATACCGGCTCTGAGGTGAAGCAAAAATCACTGGATAAACTGCACCGTTACAGCCACCTTAAGGCCACCGATTACGGCGAAGATGTTTATAAGAAAACCGCAGAGTTTCTGGCTGAAGGTAAAATCATCGGCTGGGCACAGGGCCGCGCTGAATTTGGTCCGCGTTCTTTAGGCAACCGCTCAATCCTGGCTAACCCGTGTCTGGTCGACATTAAAGACACAGTGAACGCCCGGGTTAAGTTCCGCGAAGAATTCCGCCCCTTTGCGCCGTCTATCCTGCATGAGTATGGCGACGAGTACTTTGAGGACTATCAGGAATCTCCTTATATGGAGCGTACTTTGGTGTTTAAAGAAGCGGTGCGCGACAAGGTGCCGGGCGTGGTGCATGTCGACAACACCGGCCGCCTGCAAAGCGTGAAGAAAGAATGGAACGCGCCATACTATAAGCTGATCGACAGCTTCCGTGAAATCACCGGTGTGCCGGTACTGCTGAACACCAGCTTTAACATTATGGGTAAGCCCATTGTCCACTCGGTTGAGGACATGCTGGCGGTGTTTTTGATGTCCGGCATTGATGTGCTGGTGATCAACAACACCATTTACGAGAAGTAACCCTGTGGCAGTCACGCCATAAACGTGGCTGCCCGATTGAGAAAGACCCGCGCAACGCATCGACAACAGCGTTCGCGCAGCCCGACTAGACGTTTATCGAGACAGATCATGACAAGCAAACACAACCCGCAGACTCCCTCTTTGCCAGACAAGACACCGGATATTGCCATCGTCGGCCTGTCTCTGCGTTTTCCGGGCGCCGATAACAAACATCAGTTCTGGCACAACCTCAGTCAAAAAATCAGCAGTATCAGCGAAGTGCCCGTTGAGCGTTGGGACTGGAAAAAATACTACGACCCAAAGCCTGATAAACAGGCGCAAAAGTCCATCAGCAAATGGGGCGGCTTTATTGGCGATATCGCCGGATTTGATGCCGGCTTTTTTGCTATCTCACCCAAGGAAGCGCAGAGCATGGATCCCCAGCAGCGCCTGAGTATGGAGCTGGCCTGGGCCTGCTTTGAAGATGCGGGGCTCACGCCATCGCAGTTTAAAAATACTGCCACAGGTGTGTATCTGGGGTGCAGTAATACCGACTATCAGGAGTTTTCGACCGGTAATATCGACCCGCACTTTCTGACCGGCATGTCGACCGGGGTGTTTGCTAACCGCATCTCGCACTATTTTAATTTTCAGGGGCCCAGTGAAACCGTCGATACCGCCTGCTCTTCGTCTCTGGTGGCCATTCACAAGGCCATGAATGACTTTCGCTCAGGCGAAATAAGTGCCGCGCTGGTTGGTGGCGTTAATCTGCTGATCACCAAAAACCGCTATGTCAGCTTTAGTAAGCTGGGCGTACTGTCACCGCAGGGGCGCTGTAAAACCCTGGATGCCGAGGCCGATGGTTATGTCCGTGGCGAAGGCGTTGGCATGGTGTTGTTGCTGCCGGTAGAGACCGCCAAAGCGCTGAATGCCACCATCTATGGCATCATCAAGGGCAGCGCTGTGGGGCACTCAGGTAAAACCAATACCCTGACCTCACCGAGCCCGTTTTCACAGTCGCGGGTGATCCAGCAGGCCATCGACCATGCCCGAGTTGGCTCTGATCAGATTGGCTTTGTCGAATTACATGGCACCGGCACCGTACTGGGCGATCCGCTGGAGATCCAGGGCCTGAAACGCGCCTTTCGCGCCAGTAAACAGCAAACGCCCGATGCGCCTTGCTATCTCAGCACCGTGAAAACCAATATCGGCCATTTAGAGTCAGCCGCCGGTATTGCCGGGGTGATCAAAACCTTGCTGGCCTTTGAGCATGAACAGGTGCCGCCGCTGCAAAACTTTGAGACGCTGAATCCGAAAATCTCTCTGGAGAAATCGCCATTTAAGTTAGCTACCGAGTGTATGCCATGGGCAGGCGAGCAGCGCCTTGCCGGCATATCCTCCTTTGGCTTTGCCGGGGTGAATGCCCATGTGATCTTAGAATCACCACAATACCTCAACCCAGAGCGCCCAGCGTTAGACTCCGCCCTGCCGATAGTGCTGTCGGCCAGAACCCGGACCGCGCTCACGCAGCGCGCCGCAGACTTGCTTGCCTACCTTGAGTCGGATAACCCGGTTGAGCTGCTGGATTTAAGTTATACGCTCACGGAGGGCCGGGAGTCGATGAGACACCGGATGGGATTTGCGGCAAACTCGCTGGCCTCTGTCAAAGCACAACTGAGCAAGTTTGTCTCAAGTGAGGCTGGCGACTGGCACTATAGTAAAGTTGCCGCTACTGCAGAGCAAAGCGAAGTCACTCACGAAACACTCACCGCGCGCATAACCGGCTGGGTACAGGGCGATATCATCGACTGGCAGGCCAGCTATAGCAACCTCTGCCCGCAACGCATTAGTCTGCCTGCCTACCCGTTTGAGCATAAGCCTTACTGGCTCGATACAGATGACCAAGCGCAGCCCTCACACCTGCACCCGCTGCTGCATCGCAGTATACCGGCGCTGGGTGAGCTGATCTTTGTCAGTGACTTTACAGGCAATGAGTATTTTTTACGTGACCATCAGGTGCAGGGCCAGGCTATGCTGCCCGGCGTCTGTACGCTTGAAATGGTCCATGCCGCCATGACCTTGTCGGGCCAGCTGGCGGATAACCAGTCGCTGCGCCTGAGTCAGGTGAACTGGCGCAGACCGGTGACCGTCGACGCGCAGAGCGGCCCGGTTTATTTGTCGCTAAAACAAACCGGTGATCGGGTAACATTTGAGTTATACCGTGAAGCACACGATGCGCGCCAGGTGTATGCCAGCGGCCAGGCTGAGGTTACAGAGCACAGCGTCACAACGCGCGCCATCGAAGCACAGTCTGACGCCCGCACAGTCGCAGCCTCTGAGTTATATCAGCAATTTAGCGCCGCAGGCGCTGACTATGGCCCGGCTTTTCAGCGCATCACTACATTATCTGTGGCAGACCAACAGGCACAAGGCGAGCTCAACCCGGTTATTGCCCCCGACTTTGCCTTTGCCCCCGAGCTACTCGACAGCGCCCTGCATACCCTGTTGGGTTTTGCACAAGATGCCCGCCCGGGATTGCCCTTTGCACTGGAACAGGCTGAATTACTCACGCCGCTGCCATCGGGTAAAACACTGATAGCCTGTGCGACTCAAACCACCCATGCTGATGCCAGCAGCCAGAAGTTTGATGTCGATATCTGCGATGAACAAGGTGCGGTGTATGCACGTTTGCGCGGTTTTTCGACCCGCTCAATGGCGCACGATACCGATACGACCCAGCTGTTTTCCGTACTCCCTGGCTGGCAGCATCTGACAGCACTGCCACCTGCTGAAACGACTCAATACCGCTTTGATTATCAGGGTCCTGCGTCACTTATGCCAGCCTGGTGCACAGACTCAGCGGAGCCTGCTGATCACCTGTTGTGGGCCGCCAAGGACGAGTACGCAGATCCACTTAAGCTGTTTACTCACCTAAAAACCCTGATCGAACAAGGTAAAGGCACAGAGCCGCTGGCCATCACTTTACTTACCTTCCAGACGCAGCAAGTGTATGACGAAGCGGTTGAGGCACACGGCGCCGGACTGATTGGATTGCTACAAAGCGCGGCCCAGGAATATCCGCGCTGGCATGTGCGCATTGTCGACTTGAGTGCTGAATGCAAAGAAGACACAAGCCACTGGCAACAGGCGACGCGCTTGCCTGCGGGCTTTTATGCACATCGTAGCGACATTTGGCACACCTTCAGCGCCTGCGAGCACACCTACCTGGATGCTGGTGAGTCAGCCTATCGCAAGAATGGCGTCTATCTGGTGCTGGGCGGCGCAGGGGGCCTGGGTCAGGTCTGGAGTGAATGGATGATCCGCCAGCATCAGGCACAAGTTGTCTGGGTTGGCCGCCGTGCGCTGAATGAAGACATTGAGCAGGCCATCGCGCGGCTGGGTGAATTGGGCCCTGCACCGCAGTATATTCCGGCCGATGCCTGCGATGAAGCGGCCATGCGTGCCGTGATGCACACCATTGAGCAAGACTATGGGCAACTCCATGGCGTGGTGCATTCCGTCTTACACCTGGAAGATCAGAGCCTGGCCAACATGGACGACGCCCAGTTCCTGAGAGCTTATCAGGCCAAACAGGCCAGTGGTGAAACTCTGCTTAGCGTGTGTAAAGACCTGTCGCTCGACTTCGTCCTGCTGTTCTCTTCAATGCAGTCTTTCTCGCCTGCCCCCGGCCAGAGTAACTATGCTGCGGGCTGTCAGTATCTGGACAGTCTGGCCCGCTCCGCCAGTACTGAACTGCCCATCAAGGTGGTTAACTGGGGTTACTGGGGCGGCGTTGGCCGGGTCAGCGACCCGTATTATCAGCGAAAAATGCGCCAGGTCGGGATTGGCTCTGTCGACGCGCAATCAGGCATGGCGGCACTGGCAAAGTTCATGTCCTCAACGCTGACGCAGGTCGGTGTAGTGAAAATGACACCAGAGCGGGCACAGGCGGCGCTGGTACGTAGCAGTTATTCTTCAGAGTCCAGCTATACCGCATTTCAGTCTGAACAAACTGCTCCTGCGCTGGCACTCAATAGCCAACCTGCTGACACCGAGATCTTTTATGCGTTGTGCCAGGCACTTATCAGTGCAGGCTGGCAGCATCCGGCTGAGCGCTCCAAGGCGCTATCAGCCTTGCCGGATTACTTTGAATTATGGTGGCAGGAAACCGCGCGCTACCTGAGCGAGGCCGGTTTACTACAAGACGATGTGCTGGCTCTGCCCGAGCCACCAGCCAATCTGACCGTACTGGAACAGGATGACTATGCGCTGCTCAACGCGGCACTGACGACGCTGCCCGAGATCTTATCCGGCCAGCGTAAAGCCACTGATGTGCTGTTTCCCGGCGGCTCACTGGCGCTGGTTGAATCGGTATACCGGGATAACCCGGTGGCCATGCACGCCAATCAGGCGCTGGTTACTCAGCTTACCCACTATCTGGCAAGTTTAGGTGAGCAGCCCATTAGGATTCTGGAGATTGGCGCAGGCACCGGTGGCACCACGCGCACTGTACTGCCCGCACTGCGTGATTTTAATGTCACTGAATACGCTTACACCGACTTGTCGCAGGCCTTTTTCAGCCATGCCAAAGCGCAATTTCAGCCAGACTATCCTTTTGTGCAGACCGCCTATTTTGACGTCAGCAAGCCACTTTCTGAGCAACACATTGACTTAGCCAGCTATGACGTGGTGATTGCCACCAATGTGCTGCACGCCACCGCAGACATGTTAACCACACTGCACAACGCCAAGGCCTGCCTGAAGCGCGGTGGCCTGCTGTTGATCAACGAAGTCACTCAGCCGTCGCTGTTTACTCAGCTGACCTTTGGCCTGCTCGAAGGCTGGTGGCTGAGCAAAGACACCACACTGCGCCTGCCAGGCTCTCCTTTATTGTCGCAGCCACGCTGGCAACAGTTACTGAGCAGCAATGGCTTCGCGCTGGCAGCCTCTGCCACAGACGCTCAATCACCACAGCAAGTGCTGTGCGCGCAAAGCAATGGCCGTTTGGTGCAGCAACACGCAAAACCGGCTCAACAAACAACACCAATTTCAAACCACAATACGGCAATGCAACAACCCGAACAGACACAGACCGACTCGCAGCCAGCAACAGACAACGCAACCCTGAGCGATTTCGTCGCCCAAACCCTCGCGGGGATCGCCAGCCAGGCGCTGAGCATGACGGCGGATGAATTAGACCCGGATGATTCATTTGCCGATTACGGCGTGGATTCGATCCTGGCCATTCAGATCCTCGATGAGATCAATGCCCACTTCAACCTAAGTCTGCCGCCAACTTTATTGTTCGATTTTCCGTCCATCGCGACGCTGAGTAAACACATAGTGGCTGAGCACAGCGATAAGGCAATGGCTCTCATGCACAAAGTGCAGCCAGCCATGGCGACTTCGCAACAGGCTGCGCCAAAGTCGGTTCAACCCGCTACAGATGAAGTAAAACCGGCTCACAAAGCCAGTCATAACAACGCAGGCAAAATTGCCATCGTGGGTATGAGTGGTCAGTTTGGTGATGCCAGCAATGTCGACGAGTTCTGGGAGATGCTGAGCAACAAACGTACCTCGGTGCGTGCGCAGCAGCGCTGGGATTTAAGCGACTTATCGCCCGACGCACAAAACTGGTGTCGCTACGCCAGCCTGCTGGATGACATCGCCAGCTTTGACGCGCCGTTTTTCTCCATCACACCGCAAGAAGCTGAAGTGATGGATCCGCAGCAGCGACTGTTTTTGCAAGAGGCCTACCGGGCGCTGGAAGACGCCAATATGATCACTAAGGCCGCGGGCAGCAATACCGGGGTTTATCTGGGCTGCGCGCAGGGCGACTACGCCTCGCTGGCACCCCAGGATGCTCCAGCGCAGTTGTTCTGGGGCAATGCCGGTTCAGTGATCCCGGCACGGGTTTCTTATTACCTGAACTTCAAGGGGCCGGCGCTGGCCATAGACACTGCCTGCTCGTCGTCATTGGTGGCCATACACAGTGCCTGTCAGGCGCTGAAAAACGGCGAAATTGACGCGGCACTGGCCGGGGGCGTTGCCACCTTGTGCACCCCGCAGTTCTCACAACATGCCGGTAAGGCGGGCATGCTCAGTGCCGATGGCACCTGCTATACCTTTGACGACAGAGCCAATGGCTTTGTGCCGGGTGAAGGTGTCGGTGTGGTGGTGTTAAAACGCCTGAGTGATGCAGAGCGTGATGGCGATCACATTCTTGGGGTTATTTTAGCCTCTGCCACTAATCAGGACGGCACCACCAGCGGGATCACCGCGCCTAGCTCAGTTTCTCAGCAACAGTTACATAGCCGCATTTATGAGCAATTTGATATTGCCCCTGACTCTCTGAGCCTGATTGAAGCTCATGGCACCGGGACCAAGCTCGGTGACCCCATTGAATTTCAGGCCCTGACCCGGGCATTTCGTGCGGAAACTCCGCGCAGCCAGTTCTGTGCTCTGGGATCGGTCAAAACCAATATCGGCCACTGCCTGACCGCCGCAGGCGTCGCCGGTGTGATCAAAACGGTGCTGGCCATGCAGCACAAAACCATTCCGGCTTCACTGCATTATCAGCAGGGTAACAGCCATATCGACTGGCAGGATACGCCGTTTTACGTCGCCCAGGAAACCCAACCCTGGAGCGTGCCGGATGGCCAGCCACGGCGCGCCGGTGTCAGTTCATTTGGTTTCAGTGGTACCAATGCCCACCTGATCCTCGAAGAATATCAACCGACAAAAACCGCAGTGCAAGCAGGCAGCGCTAAGCCGGTGATCATTGCCTTATCGGCCAAATCCCCCGAGGTGCTGCGCGACAAAGCCCGTAAACTGGCGGACTGGCTCGCTCAGGCGCAACTGAATGACAGCGCGCTTGAAGCGCTGGCGTATACGCTGCAAAGTGCGCGCGAAGCTATGGACTGTCGTATGGCCTTTGTTGCCCACACGCTGGCCCAGATGCACACCCAGCTCAGTGACTTTGCCAATCAACAAGCCGGTACCTATAAACAGGGCAACAGTAAACAAGGTAAAGCCATTTTAGCGGCGCTGGATAAAGACGATTTTAACCGCTGGACGCAAGCTGGTGAGCTGAACAAGCTACTCGCTTTATGGGTGGTCGGTGCCGAACTCGACTGGTCTGCATTTTACGCCTCTCAGCCGACCTTACTGCGCCTGCCGACCTATCCGTTTGCCAGCACACCATTCTGGCTCAGCGGGGCACCCAAACTCACCCAGGTGAACCCGCAACCGGCCCCGACTACCATCGCAGAAGATTCATTGTTACACCTCATCCCGCAGTGGCAACCGCTGGATGTGACTTCACAGGCAAGCTGGTCTGGCAAACGCCAGGTCATCGCGCTGGCGCCACACAACGACATGCCAGATGCCATTGTGCTGCAAGATACATCGGGTGACACAGCACAGCGTATTGAAGCGCTGACCATCGCCCTGATTGCACACCTCAAACAGCTTGCCAGCACCACTGAGCCTTTGCTTATCCAGCTGCTCGTGCCAGCAAGCGAACCGCTGCTGATGGCGCTGGCAGGGGTGCTGAAAACCGCCGCACTGGAACATCACCTGCTGAATGTGCAGCTGATACTAAGCGATACACCTGCACAATCTGCGGCGCACCTTGTTCAGGCAAGCCAGTATACCCAACACAAAGTACTGCGTTTTATTCAGGGTCAGTGCGAGATACAAACGCTGACGCCACAACACAGCGATGTGCCCGCTTTGATGCCGTGGAAAGAAAATGGCTTGTATCTGATCACCGGCGGCCTTGGCCAGCTGGGTCAGTGCTTTGCCAAAGAGCTCCTGACTCAAACCCGCCATGCTCAGGTGATTATCACAGGTCGTCGCACCGCGCCTGAATCGCTCGGGATGCCAGGAGATACAAGCCGAATTCATTATTACCAAACCGATATCAGCACTCAAACCCAGTGTGCTGAGCTGCTTAACCGCATTGGTGCGCAGCACGGTGCCCTGACCGGAATTTTGCACAGCGCCGGTGTGATTGAAGACCAACTGATTGCGAGCAAAACTCCGCAGGCGGTCCAGCGCGTGCTGGCACCTAAAGTCTGCGGGGTGATGGCACTGGATGAGGCCAGCAAAGCACTTCCGCTGGACTTCTTTATCTGCTTTTCATCCATTGCAGCGTGCTTTGGTAACCCGGGTCAGGCCGATTATGCCACCGCCAATGCCTTCCTGGACGCCTATATGCTCAAGCGTCAGCAATGGGGTGAGCAAG
This sequence comes from Pseudoalteromonas sp. AWH4_217, assembly GCF_056161105.1. Lineage (NCBI taxonomy): Bacteria > Pseudomonadati > Pseudomonadota > Gammaproteobacteria > Alteromonadales > Pseudoalteromonadaceae > Pseudoalteromonas > Pseudoalteromonas sp. AWH4_217. The sequence goes on from NZ_JBSWYM010000007.1 coordinate 201,903, forward strand.
GTCAGCGCCATGGTCTAAGCCTGTCAGTAAATTGGCCGCTGTGGGCACAAGGCGGCATGCAAATGGACGCCGTTAAGCAAAGTTTGCTGCGCTCGCAGGGCCTTGCTGCTATGCCTGATAACATAGGTTTGAAAGCCTTTTATCAGCTGTATGCCAAGCCCCACGCACAACAGTGCTTTTTATACGGTAACCCGGACAAGCTCACTCGCTGGATAACCCCGCAAGCCAAGGTTGACACCCAGATACCGGCATCACATAACATGGCTGCGCTGAGTGATAGTGCGTTAATGGACCACCTTAAAGCCGTGGTGGCGCAAGTCAGTAAACTGCCGATGGAAGAACTCGACAGCGACCTCGACTTCCGGGATATGGGCTTTGATTCCATTATGCTGATGTCCGTCGTACAGCAGCTTGAGGCCGATCCTCAGCTTGGCCTGGACGCTCTGCCACCAGCATTGTTATTTGAGGTGAAAACCCTCAACCAGTTGCATGCTTACCTTGTTAAACAGCAACCCAATATCGCCACGGTGCAGGTAACACACGAAGAGCCGCTCAGCCAACAAGCGCCATTAGGGCAACTGCCACTATCAAAAGCCCAGCAAGGTCTGTGGCTGCTGCACAAGCAAAACCCGACGCTGTGCAGCTACAATATCCCGCTGGTATTCGAGCTTGCCAGTCTGGATGTTGCCCGTATGCAACAAGCGCTGGACAGTCTTTGTCAGCGCCACCCGGTGCTGCGCCTGCGTATTCACGAAACGGATGGCCGACCCACGCAACAGATCCACCCGGACACAATCCGGATTGAGCAAACGTCTCTGGCACCAACCTCTAAGGCGGCCCTGACTGATGCAATACAACAGACTATTGCAGTGCCTTTTGATCTGTCAGGGCCATTGCTGCGCGCAAGTGCGTGGCAAGTGGCGTCGGGCGCTCAGTCACGCCATGTGATGGTGATCGTGCTGCACCATCTGATCATCGATGGGGTCTCCGCCACCCAGCTGCTGTCTCAGCTATGGCAGGCCTATCATGAAGGCGTACCAACGGCAGCGCCCGACCAGGGCTTTTTCGACTACCTTGACTGGGAGCAGCAGCTGCTGGCCAGCCCAAGTGCAGACACGCTGAAACACTTCTGGCAGCAGTCACTGAACCCTGTGCAAGCGCCATTGGCCATGCCCGGAAAACGCACAACGCAAGTAAGCCCGGACGAGCCAAACAGTGCGCGCGTGACGCTCAATTTGCCAGCCAGCACGCAGCAGCAACTCGGGCAGTTTTTAACCCGTCACAAACTCAGCACCTCAGTGTTTTTCTTAACCGTGTTTCAGGCGTTACTGAGCCGTCTCACTGGTCGCAATCAGCTGATACTGGGTACGCCTGTGATGCAACGACCCAAAGCCAGTATGGCGCAGTCACTGGGTCTGTTTGTGAATCAATTACCACTGCCACTGACCCGCAATGGCAGCACAAATTTTGTCAGCCAGGCACGGGCGAATCAGACACAACTGGACGCCGTGATCAGTCACAGCGCCCTGCCCTTGTCTGAGCTGCTCAGCGCCGTCAATGCGCCGCGTATACCGGGTGTTCACCCGCTGTTTCAGATAGGCTATGCCTGTCATAACTTTATTCAGGCCGACTGGGTAGAGGACAATCAGGCACTGCTGGGGGCTCTGTGGCAGGAATTCCAGCAAGATGCCGAGCTGGACCTGAGCCTGGAGGTTACCCCGCTGGGTGGCACCCATCAGCTGGCCTTTAAATTCGCGACCCGCGCTTATGAACGTCATACCGTGCAAACCCTGGCAGATAATTATCTGCAACTACTGGAAGATGTGCTGCTTAGCGGTGACTTACCACCCGATGGCCTGCCACAGGCACCAGTTGCAAAAGCCACCACTTTGGTTGACAGCTTTACCTCACAGGCCGCGCAGCACCCAACCCAGACGGCACTATCGTATGCCGGTGCCACGCTGAGTTATCAGGCACTGGAGCAGCAGGCCAACCAGCTGGCCCATACCTTAATCGCCAAAGGTGCGCGGCCCGGCAGCCGGGTTGCCCTGCTGTTGCGCCCGGGTGTGGAGATGATAGTTGCCATGCTGGCGGTGCTGAAAACCGGCAGTGCCTACGTACCTGTGGACCCCAGCTCACCAGAGGACAGAGCCCGCTTTATTTTGGCCGATGCCGATCCGGCGCTGGTACTAATGAGCGACGAGCTAACACTGCCTGTCGCGCACAGCCAGGTATATCGCCTCAGTGACTGCCTGCAAAGCAGCACGATTGCACCCGTTACCGCTCCGGGCATAGCGCTGGCACCTCAGGCGCTGGCCTATATCATTTATACCTCGGGTTCAACGGGTCAGCCCAAAGGGGTGCTGGTTGAGCATAGCAACATTACCGCTTTGCTGAACAACACCCAGCCTGGGTTTGGGTTTAATGCCCAGGATACCTGGTGCCTGTTCCACTCGTTTGCGTTTGATTTTTCGGTCTGGGAGATCTGGGGCGCGCTGGCCCATGGCGGCAAACTGGTGATCGTAGACGATGCCTGCAAAAAAGACAGTGCTGCATTCGCACGCTTTATTCACGACAATCAGGTAAGCATTTTAAATCAGACGCCATCGGCGTTTTATCCGCTGATGACGCATTTGCTGGCACACCCCGCGCTGACACGCTCTCTGCGTACTGTGATCTTTGGCGGTGAAGCACTGGAGCTGAGTAAGCTCACGCCCTGGTTTGAGGCAGCACAGCCGCTACCCAAGCTGGTCAACATGTATGGCATCACAGAGACCACAGTACACGTCACAGAGATGGAAATTACCCGCGAGCTGGTCGAACAGAACCCGGGTAAAAGCATCATTGGAAAGCCACTGCCTGGCTACCGCCTGTACTTATTGGATGAACAGCAAAGTCCTGTCGCGGCGGGTCAGCCCGGCGAGTTGTATGTCGGAGGCTGCGGCGTCAGCCGGGGTTATCATCAAAGAGCGGTACTGACCGCAGAGCGCTTTATTCCTAATCCGCTTGCCGGGCAAAGCGAGGAGCGCCTCTATCGTACCGGCGACTTGGCACGCCTGAATGCACAGGGTCAGTATGAATATCTGGGCCGCTGCGACGATCAGGTTCAGATCCGTGGACACCGCATAGAGCTTGGCGAAGTACAACACGCCCTGCTGAGCAACCCGGCCATTGAGGATGCCTGCGTGCTGGCTGCCAGCAAACGTCATGGTAACGTACTGGTGGCTTACCTGGTCACCCAAATGCCGCTTTCCGATGAAGCCATTCGTGGCGAGTTGTTAAAGCTTGTGCCCGAGTACATGGTGCCGGCGTATTTTGTCTCAGTGCCCGCGTTGCCGCTGACCAACAATGGCAAAGTGGATAAACAGGCGCTGCTCAGCCAGCTGCCGTTTAACTCACACACCGCGCAGGCCGGGCTTTCAACTTTGGAAGCAAACCTCAGCGCAGCCGTACCAGAGCGAAATTTACAGGCCGAGATTTCGGCCGTCTGGTGTGAGGTGCTGGACGTGAGTCAGGTTGCGCCGGATGCGCCCTTTTTCACGGTTGGGGGCGACTCCCTGCTGGCCAATGTACTGGCCACCAAACTGAGCACCAGGTTCAATATCGACCTGCCGCTGACTGAGGTGTTTCAGTACAGCACCATTAACGCCCAGTGCGACTATTTATCGACCAAAGTTACCAGCCCGATTGCAGCGCCTGCTCAAGCACCAGAGCCGGTGGGCTCTGCAAAGCAGACAACCGCCAGTCAGGCCATTGCCATGATAGGCTTGTCTTGTCATTACCCGGACTCCCCCGACGCGCAGACATTCTGGCAAAACCTCATTGAAGGCAACAACCTGGTTCGCCACAGCCAGCGCACCGAGTCAGACTCATCTATGATCTGGCTCGATACCTGGGTAGAGGGTCAGGATGCATTCGACCCCGGCTTTTTTAGTCTCTCGGAAAAACAAGCCCGCACCATGAGCTATGCACAGCGCCAGCTGCTACTGCATACCTGGAAAGCGGTGGAAGACGCCGGTTATCGCTGTGACCAAATGCCCAACACCGGCGTGTATATTTCCGCCTCAGGCGGCGACCTGACCGATCTTAACCTGCACGATAAGTTCAGCAACGGGGAGTTTGTGCTTAATGCCGAGGACTATGTTGCATCGACGCTGAATCAGCCCGGCACGCTGGCAACCAGTATTTCCTATCATCTGGGTCTGACCGGCCCAAGTCTGTTTGTGCATTCCAATTGTTCTTCATCCCTGAGCGCACTGGCACTGGCCTGTTCGGCACTCAAAGCCGGTGACATTGACTATGCCATTGTCGGCGCAGCCTGTTTATTCCCGCAGCGCAGCACAGGATACAAAATAGAAAAAGGCCTCAACTTTGCCCCCGATGCGCGCTGCAAAGTCTTTGATGCCCAAGCCGATGGCATGATAGGCGGCAATGGCGTGTCTGTGGTGGTACTCAAACGGGCCGATGAGGCAACCCAGGATAGCGATCACATTTACAGCCTGATTAAGGCGGTAAAGGTGAACAACGATGGCAACGACAAGGCCGGTTTCTTTGCCCCGGGCACGGAAGGCCAGATGCAGGTGATCACCCGGGCACTGCAAAGCGCCGATGTTTCACCGGCGAGTATCAGTTATGTCGAAGCCCATGGCACCGGCACCGCGCTGGGCGACCCCATTGAATTTGCTGCGCTGCAACAGGTTTATCAGCCGCATAGCGAAGCAAAACAATATTGTGGGCTGGGTGCCGTAAAATCGAACCTGGGCCACACAGATACCCTGGCAGGGCTTACCGGACTGGTGAAAACCAGCTTGTCGCTGCACCACAAACTGCTGCCTGGCTCCTTGCACTACAGTGAGCCGAATCCACATATGGACCTGGCTAACTCGCCGTTTTATGTCGTCGACAGCACGCGCTTATGGGAAACCCCTTTGTTACCAAGGCGGGCCGCAGTCAGCTCATTTGGGATTGGCGGCACCAATGCCCATGCCATTTTGGAAGAAGCTCCGGTGGTGCAAACACAGAGTGCGTTAAGCAGCCAGCCTTCTATCGTAGTGCTGTCGGCAGCAACACCAGAAGTACTGCAACGTCAGGTGAGCGAGCTGCTGAACTGGCTTGAGCGCACCCTGTGCGATGATGCGCTGAGAGTTAGCCTGGCCTACACCCTGCAAACCGGTCGCCAGGTGATGGCGCATCGCGCAGGCTTTGTGGTGTCTTCTCTGAACGAGCTTAAAACTCAGTTGACGCATTACCAGGCAAGTAGTGAACAAACATCTTTGAACCCAGTTCCCACAGGTACACCGGCCAGCTGGCTGGCACAGGGCAACTATCAGGCTATTCTGAGCCACTGGCTGGACAGCGGCTTTGAGGACTGGGGCTTTATGTATCAGGGTCAGGCAATCAGCAAACTGAGCCTGCCCACTTACCCCTTTGATCTAAAGCCATACACGCTCGGCCTGAGCCAGACTCAATCAGAAGAGCTGGCCCCATGCACGCTGAGTGTACCCAAGTGGCGCCCCCAGCCTGTGATTACAGACAGTGAGACAGCTACGCCCGACAGCACTGCGTCACACTGTGTGGTGCTGTGCGGCCTGCCGGAGTTGGAAGTCGCCGGTGCTATCACCCAGGTGCTTAGCTCAAGCCATTACGCACCGGAGCAGCAAGTCAGTGACTACGGCATTCAGCTGCTCGACATCATACAGTCGCTCGCGAAAACCAGACAGCCGACCTTGCTACAGCTGGTGATAGGCAACACTCAGGCCGAGCCGCTGGCTAACCTCAACAGTTGCCTGCACGGCCTGCTGAAAACCGCCAGCATTGAACACCCTATGCTGCGCACACAGCTGTTGCTGGTAGACCCGACACTGAGTTCAGATACGCTGCACACTCTGCTGACCAATAACCGCAATGCGCCCGACTCCGTCATTGCTTATCAGGGTACAAGCCGCACAGTACTGGGCTATCAGCCTGTGAGCGATATGAACCCGGTCAGTGCTTGGCAACCCGATGGCGTGTATCTTATCACCGGCGGGCTCGGGGGAATTGGTCGTCACTTTATTGCCGAACTTGCCGCTTTGCCGTTTGCCACCACAGTGGTCGTGACAGGTCGCCGAGCCGCTGATGACGTTCAGGTCGAGTCGCAGCTGCGCAACCTTCAGCAGGGTCAGATTCAGCTGGTTTATCGTCAGCTCGACGTGGCGCAGAAGATGAATACCTTGTTGCTGGTGCGCGACATAGTGCGCGAATTTGGCGCGCTCCATGGCGTGATCCACGCGGCCGGCATAGTGCAGGATACTTTGCTGTGCAACAAAACCCCGACCTCCTTTGCGCAAGTGCTGGCGCCCAAGGTCACGGGCGTGGTGGCGCTGGATGAGGCCACTGCGGATATGCCGCTGCGCTTCTTCGCCTGTTTTGCCGGGCTCAGTGGCGTACAGGGCGCGGCCTCTCAGGGCGACTATGCCATGGCCAATGCGTTTCTCGACAGCTATATGCAACAGCGTCATGCCCAGGTTACCAGCGGTAAGCGCCATGGCCTGAGCGCCAGTATTGACTGGCCTTTCTGGCAAGACGGCGGTATGCAGCGCAATGCCCAGTTTGCCCATACGGATGCGGCCATGCCCACCAACAGTGGCATAGACGCTTTTTACCGGGCACTGCAACAGCCTCAGACGCTGGTGCAATATACCCCGGCGGACACAAACCATGAGCAAGTCAGTGACACCGCTACACCAGCAGCCCAGTTTACCAGTGAAGCCGCGCTGGACGCTGCGCTGACAGAGCAGCTGAGCACTATGGTGGCGGCTTTACTTGGCGTGCAACCGGATACACTGGACGGAGATACCGATCTGGGCGAGTTTGGCGCAGACTCCATTGCCTTTATTACCTTTATCAATCAGCTCAACAGCCGCTATCAGCTTGAGCTGTCACCCAGCGTGCTGTTTATGCACTCGACCCTGAACAGCCTCAGAGCCCATATTATCGCCGAGTATGGCGATGTGCTGATCGCCACGACTAACGAGACACAAACAAGCTCAACAGATACATTAGCAAAGCAAGCCCCGGTGAATGCCTCAAATGACGAAGCGATTGCCATTGTCGGGATCAGCGCCGCCTTCCCCGAGGCGAGTAACCTCGACGAATTCTGGCACAACCTGAGCACAGGCAAAGACTGTGTGACCCGCCACAGCTGGCCACAGCCGCAAGACAGTGAGCTCAGCTGGCCCGGCGAAATTAACTGGCTGGGCCGCCTGCGACGCGACACCGAGTTCGACCCTTTATTCTTCAACATTGCCCCGGCAGAGTGTGAGCGCATTCAGTTGCAGGAAAGCCTGCTGATGATGCATGTCTGGCAGTGTATTGAAAATGCCGGATACGATCCCAAATCGCTGGCAGGCACTAGCACCGGGTTATTTATTGGATGTCAGTCTGGATATCACGAAGGGCTGATCACCTCCCCGGCATTTGCGCCAAACCGCATGAGCTACTTCCTCGACCTGCACGGCCCGAGCGAAGGGGTAGATACCACCTGCTCCTCATCTCTGGTTGCCGTGCACAAGGCCATGGCGGCGATCCGCATGGGAGAGTGTGAGCAGGCCATTGTTGGCGGCGTCAATATCATAGACACCCCCACCGCCTCTGTGGCGATGCAGGAGATAGGTGCGCTGTCGCCGGACGGGCGATGCAAAACCTTTGCAGCCGATGCAGATGGTATAGTGCGGGGTGAGGGCGTTGGCATGATCATGCTGAAAAAGCGCTCGGCAGCCGAGCGCGATCAGGACGCCATTTACGCCACCTTGCTGGGGTCGGCGGTTAATCATGGCGGAAAATCACAGGGCTTTACCGTACCAAACGCCCGAGCACAAACTCAGCTGCTGGACAAAGCCTGGCGCAACGCCAACATCGACCCGGCTACACTCAGCTATATCGAATGCCATGGCACCGGCACCACGCTTGGCGATCCGGTTGAGCTGGATGCGCTCAAGGCTGCCTTTAATACACATCAGTGGCCAGCCCACTGTGCGCTGGGCTCAGTGAAAAGCAACATAGGTCATACCGAAATTGCCGCCGGTATCGCAGGGCTTATCAAGGTTGTTTTGCAACTTAAGCATCAGACCCTGGTGCCGTCGCTCCATGTGCAGGCACTTAACCCCTATCTGGCACTTGAAGATACGCCGCTTGCGGTACAAACCCAGGCGCAGCCCTGGGAGCACGGCGATACGCCGCGCAGAGCTGCCGTCAGCGCCTTTGGGATCAGTGGCGTGAATGCTCATGTGGTACTCGAAGAGTATCAGCCGAACATCACTGAGCAACACACAGCTTTGCCAGACGCCCCGGCGATGGTGGTGCTCTCGGCCACCAGCAAAGCAGCACTGGCACAAAAAGTCGCTGAGCTTGCCAATCACATCGCGACTTTGCCAGACACACCACAAATACTGACGCAGCTGGCCGCGACCTTAGCGCTGGGCCGCACCGCTCAGGCATACAGACTCGGCTGGGTAGTGTCCTCACTGGACGAGCTGCGCGCAGCCCTGAGCGAGGCCGTGCCTGATCAGGCTTCCAAGATCAGCAATAACACCAGCGAGCAGCTAACAGCAGAGCAGTTGCTGACTTTGCATCAAACCCAGGAATATGCAGCCATTGTGCGTCTGTGGCAATCCGGCCAGGTATCGAGCTGGCAACCACTTTACCCGACTCCTTTACCAAAACTGCACCTGCCTGGTACGTCTTTTATCAGCAAAAACGCGGTTGAGGCTGAACAAATAAGTCCCTGGCTGCTGCTCGACAACCAATTTCAACCGGCTGCTCTGACTCTGCCGGAGGACTGGCAAACGTCACTAACTGCACAGCTGGCACACAGGCATATTTTGCTGGTCTCAGACACCCAGGCCGAATTTGAAACCCTCAGTAAGCCGTTACACGCAAGTGGCTGTAAGGTGACTTCGCTGTGCTTTGAACAACTGGACCACTCAGCGCTGGATCCAGAAGATCTGCCGGATACCATTTTTGTGCTGGGCAGTGGTTCATTGATTGAGCCGCAGCAGCAGATAAAACCCCTGTTCGAGCTGATGCAGCTCACCGCCCGTCACGACACTCACGCGATGCAGCTGTTTTATGCCACTCAGACCGACTCGCAAATTGAAACCCGAGACGATCTGAGTGCCCTGCTGCGTTGCTACAACCTGCGCAATCCGCAGCATAGCTGGACGTTAGTCGAGCAGCTCGATGAGGCTGCTTGCCTGGGCGAATTGTTGCTGCAGGAGTTTGCCAGTACCTTACTAAACACATCTGAGCATCAGCCAAATCAGGTGCAATACCGCGATGGTGCGCGCTTTGCACTGCAACTAACGCAACTGCCAGACGCAAGCGACACAACTCAGCCTGAGTATGAAATACGGCACGGCGGTACTTATCTGATCGCAGGGGCACTGGGCGAACTGGGCATGGCACTGAGCCAGCACTTGCTGGAAGACTTTGCTGCGACCCTCATTTTGCTGGGCAGGCGCGATGAACAAGCCGTACAGCCACAACTGACTCAGCTCAGAGGTAAAGGCACAGTGCATTACCTGGCGTGTGATATTGCCGACGCCCAACAGCTGGCACTACTCAGTGCCCTACTGAACGACAAGTCACTAGAGCTCAACGGCGTGTTTCACCTCGGCACCACCTACACGGAAGAAGAAAACAACTGGGCCGACTTTGCCCGCTCAATGCAGGTCAAAGTACAAGGCACGCAGCAGCTGGACGCTCTGCTCAGCAGCTGTGAGCTGGACTTTTTCGTGCTGTTCTCTTCCATGGCCGTGTTTGGCAGCCTGAATCACCTGTCTTACTCATACGCCAACGGTTTTCAGAATGCCTTTGCCCGGGCCCGAAACCAGCAAGTGAATAAGCGGCAGCGTTATGGTCAGACCCTGGCAATTAACTGGGGCTACTGGCATTCAAATGATCCGCTAAAAAGCATTGAAAACAGCTTTGCCGAGAAAAAGGGCTATCAGTTGATCCAAATGTCGAATGCCTTTGCGCAACTGCCCAAGCTGCTCAGCACCAAGCGCAGTACCCTGGCTGCCATCTGCACCACAGAGCCGGAGCGCATCGTGCATAACACAGCAGCACTATTACAGCGCAAGCGCCTGACGCACACGCGTCTGGAGCAAGTATCGGAAGACACGCCTGACGCACCTCAGGATATCGCTGGCACTGTGGTAAGCATTGTTGGCCAGGTGCTGGGAATAGCCCCCGATGAGCTGGATCTGAATTGCGATCTGTATGATTACGGCTTTGACTCCATCTCATTGCTGAAAACCTTCCAGCAGCTCAAAGCCCGGCTCAATATTGATATTCAGGCCGATGCCTTTAAGAACATGAATACCATTCAGGCACTGATCGACGAAATCGACAAGGCCCATGGCCAGGTTCAGCATGAGGACGACCCGTCGTTACCTGAGTTTATTGTCGATGCGGGCATTGACTTGCCGACGCTGCCCGATGAGATAGTGCATGCCTATGAAGGCGATGTTCGTCATGTGCTACTCACCGGAGCAACCGGCTTTTTAGGCAGTCACCTGCTGGCAGAGCTGCAGGCCACCACCAAAGCCAAAATATACTGTCTGGTACGCGCCAACAACACAGAGCAAGCCCTCACTCGTATTGCCGATAATGCTAAACAGTATGCGCTGACTCTGGATCTGGAACGCATCGTGCCTGTCCCGGGAGATATGGAGCAATCCCGATTAGGCGTATCCGATGAGCACTGGGCACTGCTGTGCCGGGACATCCAACACGTAGTGCATACAGCCTCGTATGTGAACCATATCCAGCCCTACTTTGCCTTTAAAAAGTCGGTGGCTGGTACCAATGCCCTGCTAACACTGTGCTGCACGGACACGCTGAAGATGATCCACTTTGTCTCCAGCACCACCGCCAGCACCCAGATCAAAGACTCGCACTTTTCGGTTAATCCGCGTGAATCCTTTATTCCACAAGACGAAGCAGCCTTGCTGTGCAGCGGGTATGGTCAGTCAAAATGGGTGCAGGAAGAAAACATTCGCCAGGCATCACACATAGGTGTGCCCTACACGGTTTATCGTTTTTCAGAAATCTCGGGGTCATCTAAAACCGGCATTGGCAACACGGATGATGTCTTCCACCGTATTCTGAAAATGATGCTCAGCATAGAGGTGCGCCCGACTGAGAGCCCCTACATGCTGGATATTATTCCGGTTGACCGCGCAGCTACCTATATTGTCGCTGGCATGAGTGACCCACAAAAGCGCAATCGTGTCTATCACGTGGCTAACCCAGCGCCATTGAGCATAAAGGCCTTTTATGACTTTGCCGCTGAGCGAGGATTACACTTTACGCACACCGATAAAGCGCAGTTTATTGGTGCCTGTGAAGCCTACGCGGCCCAACGTGAAGGCAAAGAGCAGGTCATTATGCAGGGCTTATTGTCATCACGTCCCGGCTACGACGAGTACCTGTTTGAAGCCTATTTTATGCCGATGGACCCGTATGATAAGGACAACTTTATCGCGCTGACGGAGCGCTATGACATCACGCTGGGTGACTGGGAACGTTTGTTTGATACTTACTTTACCCAGTGGCTGGAAGACAGACACTATCGGGAGATCTGGCAGGAGAGTTAAGCACACTTATAACTGAGCGCTAATGATCTCCATATCGATCTAGTTCAGCCATAGCGACTTCATTAAGTCGCTATGGCTGCTATTTAAAATGCGCTTCAAAGCCAAACCTAGTGGGGTTAACCAATAACCTAACGGATATATATCCCAGTAATTTTTGGCATATCCCACACAGAACAATCGTCTTCTAAGAAAAAGCGCACTTCCTTCTGTGCCACAAGTGCCGTTAGCAAAGTACTGTAAACCCGCTCATCACGACTATCCTGGATATCAAACAAAAACTTGTCCTTCACGGCACATTTGGTGCTATTACTCGCTATATCCGCAACAACCACAATATCAGTGGGCGCGTTTTTAGGTTGTTGTCCTAACTCCTTCACCTTGCCGTATCCAGTCCAGCCAGCAGCAAACGAGGCCGACGAAAAAGATAACAAAACAGCGGAAAACACCAGTAAAACAGCTCTCATATCACGTATTTCCTTCACTATCTTATGATGTACCAACAAGCATACCAACCTAACAATTTGGACAGATTACACCGGTACAGCCACTAAATAAAGCAGCTGAGTCAAAGACCCTTGGGTAATGGCGGCATCCGCCTGCTCGACTACCTTAGGTTTGCCATGCACAGCCACGCCTAAGCCCGCAGCGGCCATCATAATTAAATCGTTGGCACCATCACCCATAGCCACGGTTTGATTGGCCGAAATATCAAACTGCTCAGCCAAAGTGTTGAGCACTTCGGCTTTTTTATTGCCATCAACCACTTCTCCCAACACTTTACCGGTGAGCTTGTTATCGGCAATTTCCAGTGTATTGGCAAACACAGCATCCAGCTGCAACGACGCTTTGAGCGCCTCGGCAAACCAGGTAAAACCCCCTGAGGCAATCGCCAGACGCCAGTGATGGGCCTTCAGTACCGCACACAACTGGGCAACGCCCTCCATCAGCGGCAGGTTATCTTTGAGTTGCTGAATAAGCGGCAACTCGACGCCGGACAGCTTAGCAACACGCTGATACAGACTGTCGTTAAACGCCAGCTGCCCGGCCATCGCCTGTGCGGTGACGGCAGCAACCTCATCATACACCCCGGCCAGTCTGGCAATTTCATCAATGCACTCAATTTTGATTGCCGTGGAGTCCATATCCATCACCAGTAAACCGGGCTTGCGCAAGCTCGGCGGCTGGCTGATGGCGGCACCTTGCAGGCCACACTGTGCCGCTAATGCGCGAATGGCCGTGCGCACATCGCGTGTCGACTGGGTATATAAAACCAGTCCGGGTACCATGTCAGCTGTGGGTTGATACAGCGCTAACCTGGTGACTTCAATATCGGCACGCTGGCACAGGCCTAAAATCTCCAGGACAATCTCCTCGCTGAGCTCATCACCAAAGAAGCACAAGTACTGACCGCCTTCTGACAATGAACAAGCGCCAGGCTTAAGGTGATCTTCGTTTTCAATCTGGTACCACTTTGCTAAGGTAAGAAGCTGCTGAGCAGGCTCAGCGATGGCACGCAACTGGATTGACGCGAGTGACTTTGACATGGATACTCCTGATTGGGGTCATATCCGGTTCTTCTGAACCGATGTATTAGTACTTGTTTGGTAACGGTATGCGCCCTTTGTAACATCTTAATCATGGCATGTCAGCAGGCAAACAAGATCTATGAAAAATACACAAGCCCTTGAATATCTCTCCTCGTCACGCAACCGCCGTTTACTGCGTCTGCTGGTCGCGGCAATGTGCTTTTTAACCGTTACCTGGCTGGCCTTTAATACCAGCTTTCGCTCTCATCAGCTGTTACACACCAATGCTGATCACACAGGTCGTAGCCTGACTAAACAACTGGCGCTGAATGCTGCTTTGCCACTCAGCCGCATGGATACGCCACAGCTCAGGGCTTTGTGTAACCACCTCGCCAGTGACGAATTTGTACTGTCAGTCAGGCTCTACAATCAACAAGGCCAATTTATTATCGGCAACGATGGCCAGGATGCACCACCAGAAATAACCGACTTGCCCCGCCATTTAGCTGGGCTGACTCAGTCTAAGCAGCCGATTGTTGAGCCCATTTATGATACGGAGCAACAGCCCCTAGGTTTTGTCAGCGTCGAGTATTTAACCGAATCTGCCATGGCAGAAAGTCACCGCCATTTCCACGAGCTGGGTCGCGTGGTGCTGCTGATGCTGGCTATTGCTTGTATTTTTACCTGGCAGATTGGCCGGGCTTTAAAACGCTGGGAAGTGAAACGTCAGATCCGCAATAGCGTTGCTGATGAGCAATAGCATTGCCAGTAACCCTAAAACCTGTATGAACAACAAACCACCTTAAAAACAAAAAGTTAAAACTGTTGACATCAGATTGAAATTAAAATAACTTTTAACTGTAAGTTACCAGAATGGGTAATTAACATACCGCGCCGAGCAATTAAATTCGGCGTTGGCACAATTTCAAGTTTAAGGAAAATTAAATGAAATTACAGATCAAAAAGAAAAATATGAAGGTGCTGTCTAATCTACGTAATTTAGATGCTCAGGCAACGCCAAATGTGGCAGGCGGAACTATTGAAACTCGCCCTGTTTCTTGTCGATACTGGTGCGGTAACAGACAGTCTGACTTTAACTGTAATACTGAGCCAGGCAGACATTGTGTAACAGACTAAGACAACACATGAAGTCTCACAAGAGGGGTGCCCCCCTCTTTGCAACAATCAAACCTATCAATATTTGTGCAGCTAAATCCCAGTGCTAACATATTCATCCTGGCCGTTATAGGCTTAATATTTCCTGCGACGTCTGGTAAATTACCTCTGCAATGTCTTGAGGGGATTCTTCGCGAATGGCGCACAAATGCTCAAACACCTCCACGACCCGTTTAGGTACATTCGGCTCGCCCTGATAACCCGCAAGCGGCATAGAAGGCGCATCGGTTTCCAATACTAACGAGTCTAACGGCACTTGAGCCAGCGTAGTACGGGTTTTCGCCGCCCGCGGATAGCTGATGGTGCCCCCCACGCCAAGTTTAAACCCCAGTTTCAGATACGTGTTGGCATCTTGCAGTGAGCCGGAAAAGGCATGAATAACGCCGCCGTTTTGAGGGGGCAGTTGCTTAAAGGCTGCTGCCAGCAGATGATGGCTTTTGCGGTGATGGACAATCAGCGGCAACCTAAGCGCATTGGCCAGCGCAATATGCTCAATAAACCATTGCTGCTGCGCGGCGATATCCTCCACCATGGCATCAATTCCACACTCACCGATGGCCACCAGCTCAGAATAATGCTGATGTGCGAGCTCGGCCAGTTGCGCCATATCACCCGCTTTATGCTGCGCCATAAAATACGGGTGCAACCCAAAAGCGATTTTGACGCCTGGGTACTGCTGTGCAAAAGCAGGCAAGGTGCGACACTGCGCCAAGGTCACGCCCGGCACCACACAGCGCTCAACGCCCAGCGCCTGCGCATCAGCCAAATGCTGTGGCAACTGGTCTCTGAGCTCATCAAAGTCCAGGTGGCAGTGGGTATCAATAAAGCGCATAAGGCACGGCACTATGGGTTCAGACGCTCAACCAGCCACTGTCCGCTTGGGTCTTTTCGATACATAAAGCGATCGTGCAAACGGTGCTCGCCCCCTTGCCAAAACTCAATCTGGTGGGGTTTAACACAGTAGCCCCCCCAGAAATCCGGCAGCGGAATATCGCCTTTGGCAAACTTGGCTTTCATGCTGTTAAAGGTTTGCATCAGAGCCTGACGCGAAGACACCGGACGCGACTGTTGTGATGCCCAGGCGGCCAGCTGGCTTTCCTTGGGACGAGACAGAAAGTATTTCGCCACTGCGGTGGTTGGCAGCGGCTCGGCCTCACCATACACAATTACCTGACGCTCCAGATTGTGCCAGGGAAAGTGCAATGAAATTTTGTTATTGCCTTTGAGCTCCTGTGCCTTACGCGACCCGGTGTTGGTGAAAAACACAAAGCCGTTATCGTCCACCTGCTTGAGCAACACAATACGCTGCGACGGCTGGCCGTGTTCATCCACCGTGGCCACGACCATGGCAGTCGGATCGCTGAGGTTGGCGTCCACCGCCTGTTGCAGCCAGTGTTCAAACTGCACAATTGGGTTGTCATCCAGCTTCTCGCGGGAGAGGCCGTCTTTGGTATATTCGCGACGAATATCATCAAGTTTCATGGTGGTCATTCCTTATATAACACAAAAGGCCGCAATATTGCGGCCTTAGTCTAACATGTAATACGCTGCATGAGCTGTATGAACTCACCCGGAGCTTACATCTGCTCCATCACCTCAATGCCAAGCAGCTCCAGACCGGTGTGTAGTGTTTTGGCAACCAGGTTACACAGTAACAAGCGACTCTGGCGCACATCATCAGCCACATCATCTTTGAGGATTGGACAGGCTTCGTAGAAGGTCATGTACAGACTCGCCAGCTCGTACAGATAACCACACAATACGTGCGGTGTTGCTTCGCCGATCATCAGATCTAACACTTCTTCCAGTTGCAGAAGCTTGAGCGCCAGCGCCTTTTCCTGTGGCTCAACAATGCTGATGCTGCCTTTCAACTGCGCTACCGTACTATCATCCATACCATGTTTACGGAAGATACTGCGCACACGGGTGTAAGCATACTGCAAATAAGGGGCCGTAGCGCCCTCAAAGCTCAGCATGGTATCCCAGTTGAAGATGTAATCACTGGTACGATGCTTCGACAAGTCCGCGTATTTTACCGCACCAATGCCCACTTTACGGGCGATTTCAGCGCGGGCTTCTTCGCTCAGCTCAGACGCGCGGTCGGCCAGTTTTTCGCTGGCACGGCTGACGGCTTCATCAAGTAGCTCCGCCAGCTTCACCGTACCGCCGGTACGGGTCTTGAATGGTTTGCCATCGCTACCCATCATAGTACCGAACGGACAGAACTCATAGCTGGTTTCGTCGCGCAGCAGACCCGCTTTGCGGGCAGTCAATTCAACCTGATTAAAGTGCAGGCTCTGACGCGCATCGACGAAGATCAGGATACGCTCGGCACCCAGCTCATTGGAACGATAGTCACAGGCTGCCAGATCCGTTGTGGCATACAAGAAGCCGCCACCGGATTTCTGCACGATAAACACCGACGGCTCGCCGTCTTTGTTCGCCAGCTCATCCAGGAACACCACCTGTGCGCCCTGATCTTCAACCGCAATGTTTTTCTCTTTTAGCAGCTCGATAATACCGGCCAGACGATCGTTGTAGGCACTTTCGGCCATGATGTCGTCGCGCGTCAGCGTTACATTGAGCTTTTTGTACACTTCTTCAGAGTGCTTAACCGAAGTGTCGATAAACAGCTGCCACAACTTCTGACAGTGCGCATCGCCGCCTTGCAGTTTAACCACGTAGTCACGTGCTTTATCTGAGAAACCTTCTTCGTCGTCAAAACGCTTCTTGGCATCACGGTAGAAAGTTTCTAAATCGGCCAGGGCCACATTTTCCAGGTCAATGCCTTGCGCCAACATATCTTCCAGGTGGGCGATCAGCATACCAAACTGAGTACCCCAGTCGCCTACATGGTTCTGACGCGTGACTTTGTCACCACGGAACTCAAGGGCGCGTACCACCGCATCACCAATGATGGTTGAGCGCAGGTGACCTACGTGCATTTCTTTGGCCAGGTTCGGCGATGAGAAGTCCACCACCACATTTTGCGCCTGAGCGTGTTCAGCTACGCCCAGTTTGGCATCCTGATTGGCCGCTTCCAGGCTGGTTGCCAGGAACTCAGGCTTCAGGTGGATATTGATAAAACCCGGACCGGCGATTTCGGTTTTTGCCGCCAGGTCGCTGACATCCAGATTGTCGATGATCTTCTGTGCCAGCTCACGCGGGTTAGTTTTCAGTGCTTTCGCAGCGCCCATTGCGCCGTTGATCTGATAGTCACCAAATTGTGCGCGGGTGCTTTGCGTGACCGCCGGGTTGGTGCCTTCAGGGATCCCTGCCGCGGCCATCGCAGACAGAGCTTTTTCAATCAGAATACTTTTAATGTTCATTGTGTTTCCTTTGGGTCAGTGCCTGCGTGTGCACTGAGCAAACATCATCGGCGCCCTCAGGCGCCGGCATAAAACGCGGCTCGTTCAGTTAAGCGAACGGGCGGGCCTGACTCACCAGCTTAAGGTAAGCCCATAGCTCAAATCAACCCGCACCATTACTTTTGCGGGCATTTAACAGCCCACAGTGTTTAGTGTTCGCGTGTCTGATGGAATTGTACGTCCGGATAACGCTCCATCGACAGATTCAGGTTAACGCGACTTGGCGCGATATAAGTCAGGTTATCGCCCCCATCCAGCGCCAGATTCTGCTCACACTTACGACGGAACTCGGCCAGCTTCTTCTCGTCATCACAGTGCACCCAGCGCGCCGTCTGTACGCTAATGCTTTCATAAATGGCATCGACGTTGTACTCAGACTTCAGACGAGCCACAACCACGTCAAACTGCAGCACACCAACGGCGCCTACAATCAGGTCGTTGTTGATCAGCGGACGGAACACCTGCACCGCACCTTCTTCCGACAACTGTACCAGGCCTTTCAGTAGCTGCTTTTGCTTGAGCGGATCTTTAAGACGAATACGACGGAACAGCTCAGGGGCAAAGTTCGGGATACCGCTGAACTTGAGCTTTTCACCCTGAGTGAAAGTATCACCAATCTGGATAGTACCATGGTTGTGCAAACCAATGATGTCACCGGCAAAAGCTTCCTGTGCACGCTCACGATCACCGGCCATAAAGGTCACGGCATCGGAAATGCTCACCTGCTTACCAAGGCGTACATGGTTCATTTTCATACCCTGAGTGTATTTACCCGACACGATACGCATAAAGGCGATACGGTCGCGGTGTTTCGGGTCCATGTTAGCCTGAATTTTAAATACGAAGCCGGTGAACTTCTCATCGTCAGCACTCACTTCACGCTCGTCCGTCTGACGCGGCAGCGGCGACGGTGCCCACTCTGTCAGGCCATCCAGCATATGGTCTACACCAAAGTTACCCAATGCTGTACCGAAATACACCGGCGTCAGTTCGCCGCTCAGGAATAGTTCTTTGTCGAATTCATGTGAGGCACCAATCACCAGTTCCAGCTCTTCACGCAGCTGCTCAGCCAGGCTTTCGCCGATGGCGGTATCTAAGTCGGCGTTGTCGAGCCCCTTAATGGTGCGGACGTCCTGAATGGTGTGGCCCTGACCGGTTTGGTACAAAATGGTCTCGTCGCGGTGGATGTGGTAAACCCCTTTGAACTCTTTACCACAGCCGATCGGCCAGGTAATGGGCGCGCACATGATGTTCAGCTCGGTCTCAACTTCGTCCAGCAACTCCATCGGGTCACGGATATCCCGGTCCAGTTTGTTCATGAAGGTCACGATTGGCGTATCACGCAGGCGGGTGACTTCCATCAGCTTACGAGTTCGATCCTCAACACCTTTCGCAGCATCAATTACCATCAGGCACGAGTCCACAGCAGTCAGGGTACGATAAGTATCTTCCGAGAAGTCTTCGTGTCCCGGCGTATCCAGCAGGTTTACCAGGCTGTCGTTGTACGGGAACTGCATGACTGAGGTCGTCACTGAGATACCACGTTCTTTTTCCATGTCCATCCAGTCTGACTTTGCATGCTGGTTGGAGCCACGACCTTTAACCGTACCCGCTTGTTGCAGGGCCTTACCGAACAACAATACTTTTTCTGTGATGGTGGTCTTACCCGCATCCGGGTGTGAGATGATAGCGAAAGTACGTCGCTTATTTATTTCATTGAGGAAAGTCTGATCTGCCATTAGTCAATTCTTTTGGTTATACGCGGATCCATACATGCTGCGCAAAGTGTGCGCACGACACTTTGCAGGGTCATCCGGCGGGTTCATTTTTAATCGTGCACTATTTTCGCCGATCTTGGCACTTTTAACAATCAATGAAGGCAAGTTCAATCAGGATTTCGTGCAACACTAGGTCAATTCTGTCCTGTGCATCTGAAAGTCTGAGTATTATGTGAATATTTTTTGAATAAAATGACGCGGCTGAATATCGTCTGGTAGGATAGTTCCCAATTCCAGAAAAAGACATAACGATATGAACAACAAGCTTTTTGTAATACCTAAACCGAATCCCAATGCAAAACTCAGACTCTTCTGTTTCCCCTATGCCGGGGGCTCTCCAGCGATATACATGCCCTGGAGTAATGAACTGCACCCCGATGTAGAGCTGGTTTTGCTTCAATTCCCCGGCCGGGGCGCTCGAATGGGAGAAGCGGCCCATGTTGACATGCAGCGTAAAGTCGACGAACTACTTGCACATCAGGCGTTTCTGACCGAAAAACCTTATGTTCTGATGGGTCACAGCCTGGGTAGCCGGGTTATTTTTGAAACCACTAAACACCTGGCTAAGCGAAATGCGCCTCTGCCACGTCACCTCATTGCTTCAGGCAGCCGCGCTCCTCATACGTCCTCAGATAAAGAGCGGATCCACAACCTGCCTCACGACGCCTTTGTAGCTGAGTTATATAAGCTCAACGGGACTCCTAAGGAGCTGCTGGAACACAAAGAACTGATGGAGTTGCTGCTGCCCTTACTCAGAGCCGACTTTCAGATTGCCGAGTGCTATCAGGGCGAAGCAATTGCCCTGCCCTGCCCAATCACCGTATTTCACGGATATGAGGATAGTGATATCAGCTCTGAACAACTGCATGGTTGGCAAGACCTCAGTGACCATACAATTGATATTCACTACTTCCATGGCGATCACTTTTTCATTAATCAATGTCGTGATGAGGTGATCCGAACGGTTAATCAGGTGCTCAGTAAAATACTGTAGTGGCACTTGCCAAAACACCTCTGCTAACCAATGATAAACATACCTGTTTACCTGTAGGGATTGAATATGGAAGGCTTACTTCATGCGCTTAGCCTCAATGGTCAGGGTGGCGCTGTGCCTGTCACTGATCTGGCACAGGCACTCCAAGACGAACAACCAATATGGTTGCATTTCGACTATACCTGTGAGGCTGTACAACACTTTCTCAGCCAGCTAGATTGCTTACAGGAGTGGGAATGGCAGGCACTACTTGCCGAAGAAACCCGCCCTCGCGTGACCCGGGCCAGTCAGGGCTTATTACTTTTTTTACGGGGCGTTAATCTAAACCCGAGGCAAAATCCCGAAGACATGGTTTCAGTCCGCTGTTTTGTCAGTAAAAACCTGTTGATCACCTGTCGTAAGCGAGTGTTGATCTCTATCGAAGATTTACGTGATGCCCTACTAGATGGTGCAGGTGCGCACACAATTAGCGACCTGACTTGTGCTTTGATTGATCGTCTGACACACCGTATGCAAGATACACTATGGCAGGTTGAAGAACAGCTGGACGAATTTGAAGAGCAGCTGGATAAAGAAGAATCTCAGCCTGACTACCATCAGATTACCCTGCTGCGGCGCCAGGTGATTTCGTTAAAGCGCTATATTAAACCTCAGCGTCAGGCTATCTATGACCTGATCGATACTAAGGTAAACTGGCTCAGCCTTGAGCAGAGGCGGTTATTGGGTGAAGCCAATAATACCCTGAGCCGCTATATTGAAGAACTCGAAGCCAGCATAGAGCGCGCGCAGGTTCTTCAACAAAGCATCGCCAACCAGCTCAATGAACAACTAAACCAGCGCATGTATATCATGTCTGTTGTCGCGGCCTTATTTTTGCCATTAGGCTTTTTAACGGGTTTGTTGGGTGTCAATATTGGTGGTATCCCCGGCACAGAGAACCCCTGGTCATTTACTGTCTTTGTGATTTCACTGGTGGTGTTAACCGTCGCAGTTGCGATACTGTTTAAACGTAGAAAGTGGATTTAAGCGTTTGATATGAAGATAGAAAGAAAGCAACACAAAATGGCGCTCTCGCTAGGGATCGAACCTAGAACTTGGCCTCCGGAGGGCCACGTGATATCCATTTCACCACGAGAGCAACATCTTAGTGGTGCCAATAATAATCATATCGGACGGCAAATACTAGTCATTGTTGTCTATATGCTTAATTTATGGCCTAAAACTGGAAAAAAGACTTCACATAGAGCGAAATTCGCGATATTTAACTATGCTTAAAACAATAACAATAATGACGACCTGTTAATACAAGGGAAATTGGTCTTCCTGTATTAACATGACATCATCTGAGAGGACCGTATTATGACTCCAATGACCACTGAACAAGTTGCTGAATTTTTAGATGTTAAAGTGGAGCGCGTCAGACGACTGGCACGCGAAAACCTGCTGGTTGCCAAACAACAGGACGACCAGGGCGAACCGATTTTTGATAAAGAAGATGTAGAAAAGTACAAAGAACTGGCACAACGGTTGGGAGGTATTTAGCCCCGCGAAAGGCAGCCCCATCATTTCTTCCCATTTGCTTCGTTTTCAGCCTGTTTTATTGCCCGAATGGTTTCGGGCTGACATGCCTGAGCGAAGCAACTAATCCCGCCAGGCTATTTGTTGTACCAATAAAGGGCTTATATACTGTTCTAGTCCACGCTGCTGATACCAGGCGATACTAAGTAACAGATAAACCTGAACATAGCACTTGAGCTTGTCTTGGGCATAAGCAGGCATAGCTATGTCCGCCAGTGTATAATACTGATTCAGCATGGCATTACCTTGGTGTACGGTCAGTGAAAATGACGTACACAGAGCCGCCAAATCAAAATACCGATCATTATACTGCGCATATTCAAAATCGATAAATACTGGTCCCTGAGCTGTTGCCAGTATATTGTCCCTGACCAAATCATTGTGACAAAAACAGATATCCGCCTCAAACTGCGCCAACTTCGAGCACAGTTGTGCAGCATATGCAGACTGTGTCAGCACCTGACCCGCCTCTGCCAGAGCAGCATTCAAACTCAGATGTCCGATCTCAGGGAAAGCAAACTGATGTAATGTGTGTAGCCTCGTTAATAGTGCCTCATTGAGACAATTAGCCTCATCGTTCTGCGTAACAAAGTCAAATAAGGCCAGCCGGGTGTGCGCATCATAGGCGACCGGAGATTGCGCCACGCCAATCTTTGCCAGCTGACGTTGCGCATCCAATGCCAGTGTGGGCAGCGCATTGGAGTAGCACTTTAGCAGATAGCTCTGCTGCCCTGCCTCCAGGTAGTAATTCTTATTACTTAATCCTTTATCGAGTGGTCGCAGCGTACGGATTGAAACATCTTCAAAGGCCTGCCTGAGCAAACCTTTGAGTTGGGCATTACAAAGCGGCAAGCGGCTTACCCTCTTTGTTTTGATAGACCTCATACCAGCGTACATAGCCCCAACAGACCATCACAGTATAGAAGCCGAACAGCACCAGCGTGGGATAATAGCCCTTGAGATAGTATAAATACATAGAGGCGGCATCAATCACCACCCAGTATAACCAGTTCTCCAGTACCTTGCGGGCAACAAGATAAGTTGTAACCACAGCAAAGCAAGTCGTCAGGCTATCCAGATAGGCCAGTTCAGCATGAGTATAATTGTCCATTACATACCCTATCGCCAATGCCACAACTAAGGTACTCAGAATGATAACCGCATGGCGTAACAAGGACCAGGACACGATAGGCAGTGACTTGTCCTGCCGACCACTGCGCCACATCCACCAGCCCACCACCGCCATAAACATATAGTAAAAGTTCAGCAACGACTCCATCAGCAATGCACCATTCCAGTACATCACGGTATAGATAAATGTACTGACAAACGCCGCTGGCCAGCACCAGGAGTTTTCCCGAATTGCCAGTAGCAAGTATGCCGCGGATAAAATAACTGCCAGGTACTCCCACATTGACATAGCGGTAAACCCAGCCAGAGTTTCAGTAAGCCACTGCATCATGACTGAGGTGACAGATCGCCACTGATAAATTTGCAGACAAACACTATTTTACCGAACTGTTCAAATGAGTGCTTCATTTGCTTAGATAATACCGCCATCAGCACATCATAGTCGCCAAACACTTGGGTAGACATGGTATTTGTTACCACTTTGAGTTCCGGATGTTGATTCAGCCGCTCAATAAAATCTTTGATAAACGGAATATAGTCCGAGTGTAATGGGTATTTGCTGATCTCAACAGAGAGTTGCATAGCAGAGTCCTCGCCAGAGTTATAAAGGTGTTAGTTGCTTAGAAGGTTTAAATTACTGCCACCGTCCGTCAATGTGAGAGGGCGGTAGTTGATCCAATCCTGCTGATAGGAAATCTTATTGTCCGAGTTAAAATGCAATACGGTTGTAAACCGCCAGGGCCCCATTTCTCGCCCTTCATACATAAAGCGGACGTAGGTACCACGAATAACAGCACGTCTTTGCTGCTCATTGACGATGACCTCGTCCAGTGTAAAGGTTTGTGAGCCATCCAGAATTTGTACATTTCCCGCTGACCAGTTAAAAAACTCAGCAAGCCCCTGCTTATCTTTGACGGCAAACCCATATATCATGTCTTCAAGCTGCACATCATCGGCATAATAAGATAAAAAGTGTTCAAAGTCCTGGCGCGCCTGATAGGTCGCGATGTAGTTATTTATGTGCTGGTGAAGCTTACTGAGATGGCGTGTTTGCTGGGCGCTGTTTGGGGTCATACCACAGCCCATAGCCAGCATAGTGATCAATAAGATCAGACACAAAAAGACATGAGTTTTAAATGATCCGCGCAAACCTACCTCCGAGTGTGGGTATCTATCAGGTGTCAACCTCGAAATGATACCACACCCGGATTGGATGATCTGTGTTGGCAAGCAACTATGCGCCAACAATCCCCAATGGTTTTGCACTTTCCCAGGCACCCCGGGTAAAGTCTGGAATAGTGACTGACTCACTGCGATTTGCAACTGACTGGGCCGACAAGGGCGAGATCACTGACCAGGCCGCGCCATCATAAACATCCTGATCCAGCGGCTCACCATTGCGTAAACAATAAATCATCCGCCAGAACATTAAGAAGTCCATGCCACCATGACCGCCATTGCGCTCAGCTTCTGCCCCCATCTTCAGCCACAAGGGGTGATCATATTTGGCATACCAGGCACTCATATCCTCATCCCACTCATGAAACGATTTAGTGCCACCGTGTTCCAGCGCAATGCGATTAGGGAACCCGGCAAACACGCCATTGGTGCCCTGGATCAGATTGTGTCGGGAGTAAGGACGCGGTGTCGTCGTATCATGTTGGATCATGATAGAGCGTCCTTTTATCGTTTTTACCAAGGTTGTATTCATATCACCGGCCACATATTGCCATTGGTTGCGCTGATGGTCCGGCGCAAATTCACGCGCTGCGTAAGCTGCCCGGCCCAGTGCCGGTGAGCTCATTGAGGTTAAATAATCAAACCGGTCGCCCCGGTTGATGTTCATATACTGAGAAACCGGTCCCAGACCATGGGTAGGATAGAGATTGCCGTTACGCTTGGTATGCCATTCAGTGCGCCAGGAGCCGGTTTTATGTTCCAACTCTTTCATCTGCCAGCGCAGCTCATGAATATAAGCCGCTTCACCATGTAACAGTTCACCAAACAGGCCCTGACGCACCATATTCAGCACCATCAGTTCATCACGGCCATAGTTGACGTTTTCCATCATCATACAGTTTTTCTGGGTACGCTCTGCGGTGTCAACCAGTTGCCACATTTCTTCAACTGTCAGAGCCAATGGCACCTCAACAAAGGCATGCTTACCACTTTCCATGGTATCCACAGCCATAGGTGCGTGCCAACGCCACGGAGTTGAAATGATAACGATGTCAATATCATCCCGGGCAAGCATTTCCCGATACGCAAATTCAGACCCCTGATACAGCGCAGGCGCTTTTGCACCGCGCTCAGCGAGGTAGTTTGCTGAACGCTGTAGAACGGCATCATGCGTATCGCACAGGGCAACTATCTCAGCCCCGTCGATATGACTCATGCGTTTAACATGACCATACCCCCGTTGGCCCACGCCAATGAAACCGACACGAACAATGTCCATTTTTGGCGCTACCAAGCCAATCACTGATTTACCCTGTCGCTCTGGTACATGTTGCAACGGGTCCGCTTTGCTTTGCGCACACCCAGAAACGACACCTGCGGCCGCTGCAACCCCGGCAGCTTTGAGAAAATCTCGGCGATTTAAATTTGTCATTATTATTATCCTCGAAGATACTTCCCCTGAACGCTAACGGATTGTACACAGGGTTGCAAAAGCATTGCGACAAACAGATATCTAATCGGTACAAAACGATGTTCAAGATCACCACAATGGCGCGATACGTGTTCCAGGCGTAAAAAAAGCGCCCTTGCGGCGCTTTTCCCATCTTTTAAACATTCAAGCGGCATCAATAATATGACTCAGCTGAGCCTGCTTCGCGACGATATCCTGATACAACGCAAACTGGTTTCTTGCACGCTGTAAGTTGTGCTCAGAATGCTTAGTGGCGAAATAATTATCTCCATCCAGGTAGTCTGTCAAAAAGCGTAAACCAATCATAAATGGCATAACTTTCGCGCCAAGAATAAAACTGTGCTTTTCTGTATCAGTCAGGCTTGCTGACAGAGGTCCTTTATAACCTTTCACCAGCGCAGCAAAAATCTCTTCTCGCACCCTAACGTTTGCCAGGTTAGTCGAATCCTCAGCTTCCGGAGAGCAGAAGGTTCTGACCATATCACCAAAATCATAAAGCCAGTAACCCGGCATACAGGTATCGAGATCAATGACGGCTCGTGCTTTGTTTGATTCTGAACAGAACAGCATATTGTTGATCTTAGTGTCGTTATGACAAGCTCTCAATGGTAATTGCGCTTCCACATCGGCCACTTCTTGTGCAAGTGAGAATTGCGCGCGACAGAACGCAATTTCTTCCTGACATATGGCTGCACGTCCCTGCGGATCGCGACTGAGAATGTCTTCAAACATCTCAATGCGCATTGCCAGATTGTGAAAATCGGGGATCACATGATGGAGCTGGGTTGCATCAAAATCATCTAATGCAGATGCAAACTGACCAAAAGCATTCGCTGCAACTGCGGCTTTCTGTTCACTGTCGACGACATCTTCACTGTAACTGCCACCAATAAACTCTAACGCCCGCCAGACTTCGCCCTCAATATCCACCAGGTAGTCCCCACCGACTGTAGATACATGACGAATGATAGCTAACTCATAGCCTCCATCTTTGGCCTTATTTTCCAGATGCTGTTCGATTTTTCTCGCATTTTTGACTAACTGCTCAGGCTCTGGAAAAACAACTGTATTGAGTTTTTGCACAACCAAAGCGCGTTGCTTACTTTTTAGCAACATCGTTGTATTGATATGTCCATTGCCGATAGGACGAAGAGAAACAGACTCTCCATGCAAACCAAATTGCTGCGACAAGACTTCTGCAATTGCGCGATTTTTCATTGTAACCTCATTGCCACTCTCAATACTGTGACAGGTGATAGGCTCATCCGTGACGTATTTCATATAATAATCCTGAGACACTCTCTAATTCTTCTTTGTAAGTGATACCAAACCAGCGATCACAGGCACGATGCACACGAACTCTGAGCAGGCCCTGCTGCATACAGCTTTGGATACAGTCAGGCAAATAATACTCGCTTTTGACATCGCTGTCATAATTTTCTATAAACCGAAAAAACTCGGCTTCAAGCTGGGTTAATAACGTCTGCGTTACGCCCCAACAGGTCATCGATGCCAGCGCAGTTGTCGGTAAAATAACCCGCCTGCCCTCAGGAGAATTACCCGACAGACCTTCAGCACCCCGCTGAATATTCAGATATTCAACGACTTCTGTTAACCAGCCATTGTGAGTTTGGCATATTCCTCGATTTACGCCACCTTGGTGTGACAAGGTTTGCTCTAATGGGTAGCCGACAATAGCCATATCACTTTGCTCTGGCTCTGCAAAGTGACAAACCAGTTGCTTAAAAGCACCAGGACCGTAATAGTCATCTGCCGTTATCACAATGGCGGTGCCTGGGATATGAGGTTTTGCACACAGCAGTGCATGGCCGGTTCCCCAGGGCTTCTGACGTAATTGTGCTTTGCCGTTAAAGCGCGGTGGCACATCCATGATGGCTTGTTCAACAAGCTCAACCTGCAGTTCGCACGAGAGCCGCGGTAAAATTTCCTGCTCTATCAGAGGCCTAACCTGTTGGTTAATGACTAGCACGACGTGACGGATCCCGGCTGCATGTGCATCCTGAATACTCAGTTCCATAATGGTGCAGTTAAAGTCTGGCAATACCG
Source organism: Pseudoalteromonas sp. AWH4_217 (assembly GCF_056161105.1). Classification (NCBI taxonomy): domain Bacteria; kingdom Pseudomonadati; phylum Pseudomonadota; class Gammaproteobacteria; order Alteromonadales; family Pseudoalteromonadaceae; genus Pseudoalteromonas; species Pseudoalteromonas sp. AWH4_217. Next base: position 229,810 of record NZ_JBSWYM010000007.1, read on the forward strand.
CAACTTGCTTGTTACCGCCAAACCGCTTCCCCAGGCCCGCAGCCAGGATCACCAGAGTCGGTTCCTTCCCAGTGTACATAGACAATTTCCAGCCAATCAAAATTTAAACGGCTAGTGTACATAGCTTCGCCACAAAATAAAAGTCGTTGTAAAAAGTGAGATAACAGGTACATGTTAAAAACGCTGAACAACGCCCGCGCATTAACATATAAAGAATTGATAAAATTGAATAAAATAGATTTTTAATGCGGATAAAATCGTACTTCTATCCGCTTCAGGTTCTCAAAAATGAACAGAACGTTCCATATTGCGGAACAATTATTCTAAGAACTTCTGGCACAGGTATTTCGTTTCCAGGAATTCCTGCAGCCCGTCTTTGGCCCCCTCGCGCCCCAGCCCGGATTGCTTTACCCCGCCAAAAGGCGCTACCGGATTTGATATGGCGCCTTCGTTGATCCCCACCATGCCATATTCGAGTGCCATTGCGACCCGATGAATTTGCGACACATCCTGAGAATAAAAGTAGGCGGCAAGTCCTTCATGAACCCCATTGGCCTGACGTATCACACCCTGCTCATCATCAAATGCAATGATGCTGACAACCGGCGCAAAAATCTCCTGATGGTAAATGTCCATCTTTTCGGTCACATCAAGCAAAATGGTCGGAGCCATAAAGTTTCCGGCTCCATCCACTCCCTTATAAATCCGTTGAGCCCCTTTGCTAAGCGCGTCCTCAATCAGCTTCTGCGCCTTGTCTTTGGCTTTGGCGTTGATCAGCGGCCCGATATCTGTAGCCGCCTCTAACCCGTCACCAACCACCAGTTTTGCAACCGCCTCTATGAGTGCATCGGTGAAGGCCTCTTGTATATCCTGATGGACAAAAACCCGATTGGCTGCCACACAGGTTTGCCCGCCATTTCGAAACTTAGCCACCATCAAACCTGCCACCGCCTCACTGATATCTGCACTGGAAAAAACAATGAAGGGCGCATTGCCCCCCAACTCCATTGAGGTCCGCTTTACCGTATCGGCACTGTCTGCCAGTAATTTTTTACCCACCAATGTGGAGCCGGTGAAAGTCAGCTTGCGCACCACCGGGCTTGCCAGTAAGGGGGCGACCAGCGCCTCGGCATCATCCGTTACCAGAACCTGAAAAGCGGCATCTTCAAACCCAGCTTCTAACGCTAATTTGGCTAAAGCAATGGCGCTCAAAGGCGTTTCTTCTGATGGCTTAAGAATAAAGGGGCAACCCGCAGCATAAGCCGGTGCCACTTTGCGCGTGATCATAGCCAATGGAAAGTTCCATGGCGTGATCCCCAACACCACACCGACGGGCTGCTTTATCGTTGTCAGCTGATGCGAGAGACTGTGCGATGGGATCACTTCGCCATAAGCACGCTTAGCCTCCTCAGCAAACCACTGCACAAACCCAGCTGCGTATTTGACTTCAGCCTGCGCTTCACAAAGCGGTTTGCCCTGCTCTTTGGTCATTAGCTCTGCCAGTACCGCATCATTGTCCAGTATGAGCTGATACCAGCGCATCAGCACCTCGGCTCGCTGCTGGGCCGGGCGCTGCTGAAGGGTATCAAAACATGTCTGCGCTGCGTTGAGTGCTTGTGCTGCCGCCTCATTATCGGCAATGGAAACCGTCGCGAAGGGCTCCTCGTTGGCCGGGTTATGCACTGTTAATTGCCGCTGAGATTGCCAGGGGCTGCCATTCACCCAGGAGTGGTTTTGTTCGGTGATAAGTGTCATAGCAAACGCTCCTTCCATAACTGAACAGGGCCGCTAAATGCGGCCCTGTAGAGACAAAGATTAATGTTCTTCGTTGACGATATTGAGGTTGTATTTGGGGATTTCCACAACCAGGTCTTCATCGGCAATCACCGCCTGGCAACCCAACCGGGACTCTGCCTCGAGCCCCCAGGCCTTATCCAGCATGTCATCTTCCAGCTCATCGCTTTCTTCAAGCGAGTCAAACCCTTCACGGATCACAACGTGACAGGTGGTGCAGGCACAGGATTTTTCACAGGCATGGGGAATGCTGATACCATTTTTCAGCGCCACATCCAGTACGGTTTTGCCTGATTCCGCTTCAATGGCTGCACCTTCCGGGCAAAGTTCTTCATGGGGTAAAAAGATAATCTGTGGCATATTACACCTCGTCTACCGACTGACCTTGCAGTGCGTGTTTAATTGATACATCCATACGGCGTGATGCAAACTCACTGCTTGCCTCATCCACCTGTTCGATTGCCGCTTTGATCGCTTGTGGATCTGTGGCCGTTAATCGTGCGTTATCAAGCCCGGCCATTGCATCGCGCAATGCCGTCAGCTCTTGCTCATTAAGCAGCTCGCTGTCGGTCGCCAGTGAGGCCTCCAGAGCTTCCAGCACACGCAGCGCTTCAACCTGCTGCTCTTTGAGCATACGTGCCTGCATATCTTCTTTGGCATTACTCATAGAGTCTTTGAGCATCTGTGCAACCTGATCGTCGCTCAGGCCAAACGACGGCTTAACCTGGATCTCAGCCTGTACTTCAGTGGATTTCTCCATTGCAGACACACTCAGCAAACCGTCCGCGTCCACCTTAAAGGTTACGCGAATATGTGCCGCGCCTGCCGCCATGGGCGGAATGCCTTTAAGGCTGAACTTAGCCAAAGAGCGACAGTCATCAACCAGCTCACGCTCGCCCTGCAACACATGCAGCGACATGGCAGTCTGACCATCTTTAAAGGTGGTGAATTCCTGCGCACGGGCAACCGGAATAGTGGTATTACGTGGGATGATCTTCTCAACCAACCCGCCCATGGTTTCCAGGCCCAAAGACAATGGCAAAACATCCAGCAGCAGCATATCTGAATCCGGCTTGTTGCCGACCAGAATATCAGCCTGAATAGCAGCGCCCAGTGCGACTACCCGATCCGGGTCAATCGACGTCAATGGGGGCTTAGCAAAAAAGGTTTCTACGGCGCTGCGGATCACAGGCATGCGGGTTGAACCACCCACCATCACCACTTCCAGCACTTGTTCTTTTTCAACGCCCGCATCTTTGAGCGCGCGGCGGCACGAACGCAATGTTTTCTTAACTAATTCCTCTGCCAGGTCCGCAAACTGTGCTTGGGTAATGGTCACGGTGAATTCCTGCTCACGCACAGGCAACTTCACGTTCACCGTTTCATAGCTGGTCAGCGCTTCTTTACACGCCTTAGCTTTGTTGATAAACAGGCGCAGCTCTTTGGCAGTCAGATCGGTTAACCCGGTTTGCTGCTTAAACGTATTGACCAGCAAGGCGTCAAAGTCGTCGCCACCCAGGCTTGAGTCACCACCGGTAGCCAGTACTTCAAATACGCCTTTATTCAGCCGCAGGATAGAAATGTCAAAGGTACCACCGCCTAAGTCATAAACGGCAATTACGCCTTCCTGACCTGAATCCAGACCATAAGCGACTGCTGCTGCGGTTGGCTCATTCAACAGGCGGAGTACTTTAAGACCGGCAATTTCAGCGGCATCTTTAGTGCTCTGACGCTGTGCATCATCAAAATAGGCAGGCACAGTGATCACCGCGCCCATTACATCTTCGCCACCAAAGCTTTCAACCGCGCGCTGATGGAGTGATTTGAGTATTTCAGCCGATGCCTGCACCGGGCTGATTGGCCCTGCACAAGTCTGAACCGCCAGGCTGCCTTGATGCTCAACAAAGGTGTAAGGCAGCTGGCCATAACTGCTGGCAATTTCTTCAGCCGTTTTACCCAAAAAGCGCTTTACTGAGATCAGGGTATTTTCCGGATCCAATGCTGCCTCTTGCTGCGCCGACTTACCAACGCTTACCTGCTCGTCATGATAACGGACCACAGAAGGCAACATCGCCTCGCCATTGATGTCGGTCAGGGTTTTGGTTTCGCCACTTTGGACCGTAGCAACCAACGAATTGGTGGTGCCCAGGTCTATCCCAATGGCCAGTTTATGTTCATGAGGTGCCGCGCTCTGCCCCGGCTCAGCAATTTGCAATAATGCCATAATGCTCTTTCACTTTGGTGAAGCTGGTTGTCGCTGCTCTTTGCAGCCACACCGCATCAATCAGTCGAACAGGCTGTCTTCAATTCGAGACAACTCGTCTTTCAATTTATAAACAAACTTGAGTTTACGAATATGATCCGCCGCGCGATGCAGGTCACTTTCGTCGCTGCTCGCTAAAAGCTCACCCAGGCCGGCGCTATATTGCTGTTCCAGCTGTTTGGCTTGCGCTTCAAATGACTCGATTTCTGCTTCAGGATCGTCACTATGCTGAATGTCTTCCAGCGCTTCACGCAGCTCCATTTGCTGCATTAAAAAGGCCGGATCCTGCAAGGTTTGTTGCTCAGCACGAATATCCACGCCACGCTCGCTCAGCATGTACTCAGCACGCTTTACCGGGTGCTTCAGCACCGCCAGTGCATCATTGATCTCTGCGGTCTTTTGTACCGCTAACAGTTTTTCGCGCTCGCCAAGGTGGGCAAACTTGTCCGGGTGGACCGCGCGTTGCAGGTCAAGATAACGCTGATTTAAAACGCTCAGGTCAACCTGGTAGCTGACAGGTAAATCGAATAATTCAAAATATCGCATACGCATCCAATACAGCAAAGCCCTACCAAGGCAGGGCTTTAGAATTATTAATCACAAGAGAGATTAAACGGTGAAACTTTCGCCGCAACCACACTCGTCCTTCTGATTCGGGTTGTTGAATTTAAACCCTTCATTCAGACCTTCTTTGGTGTAGTCTAGCTCAGTACCGTCGATATACACTAGGCTCTTGGCATCGACGATGAGTTTGACGCCCTTTTCTTCAAATACCTCATCGCCTTCATCCAGCTCATCGACAAACTCGAGTACATAGGCAAGACCTGAACAGCCGGTCGTTTTAATGCCGACTCTCAGCCCAATGCCTTTTCCGCGGTTGGCCAAAAAAGTCTGTACTCGGCCTGCCGCCGACTCTGTCAGTGTCACTGCCATAGTTATCTCTTACTTCGCCTGTTTACTCTTGTAGTCTGCAATTGCAGCCTGGATCGCATCTTCTGCCAGAATTGAACAGTGGATTTTCACTGGTGGCAACTCTAGTTCTGCGCTGATGTCGGTATTCTTGATTTCACCCGCTTCGTCAAGCGTTTTACCTTTCACCCATTCGGTGACCAGTGACGATGACGCAATGGCGCTACCACAACCATAGGTTTTAAATTTCGCGTCTTCGATGATACCTTGATCAGATACTTTGATCTGTAGCTTCATCACATCACCACAAGCCGGTGCGCCAACCATACCAGTTGCCACATTCGGGTCATTTTTGTCTAATGAACCAACGTTACGTGGGTTTTCCACGTGGTCAATTACTTTATTACTGTACGCCATAATTCTTTCCTCACTACCTGCCTATAGTATTAACTTGCTATACACGGATTTGCTTAATGGTGTGCCCATTCAACTGCATCTAAGTCCACGCCATCTTTGAACATTTCCCAAAGTGGTGACATCTCGCGCAGACGACCAATCGAGTCTTTGATGAGTTTAACGGTATAATCGATTTCTTCTTCAGTGGTAAAACGGCCGATGCTGAAGCGGATAGAGCTGTGTGCCAGTTCATCGTTACGACCCAGTGCACGCAAAACATAAGATGGCTCAAGGCTTGCAGAAGTACATGCAGAACCAGATGACACGGCGATGTCTTTAACTGCCATCAACAATGACTCACCTTCAACAAAGTTGAAGCTCAGGTTAACAATACCCGGTACAGACTGGTCGATGGCACCGTTGAAATACACTTCTTCCATATCCATCACGCCGTCCAGCAAACGCTTACGCAAGGTGCTGATGTGGGCATGATCTTTTTCGAAATCTTCTTTCGCAACACGGAAAGCTGTGCCCATGCCCACGATTTGGTGGGTTGCCAGTGTACCTGAACGCATACCACGTTCATGGCCACCACCGTGCATTTGCGCTTCAAGACGTGCACGCGGCTTACGACGGACATACAGTGCGCCAATGCCTTTAGGGCCATACACTTTGTGACCAGAGAAAGACATGAAATCCACTTTCAGTTGTTGCAGGTCGATCTGTACTTTACCGGCACTTTGCGCGGCATCAACGTGGAACATAATTTTGCGCTCACGACACATCTCACCGATTGTGGCGATATCCTGAATAACACCCAACTCGTTGTTAACATGCATGACGCTGATTAGAATGGTGTCTTCGCGGATAGCGGCTTCTAGCTTTTTCAGATCCAGCAGGCCGTTTTCTTCAACTTCCATATAAGTGACGTCGAAGCCCTGACGCTCCAGTTCACGGCAGGTATCCAGCACAGCTTTGTGCTCGGTCTTAACGGTGATCACGTGCTTGCCTTTCTTGTGATAGAAGTTAGCCGCACCTTTGATAGCCAGGTTATTTGATTCTGTAGCCCCTGAGGTGAAAACAATTTCACGCGGATCGGCATTGATTAAATCAGCGATATCATTACGCGCCTGGTCAATCAGCTCTTCTGCCTGCCACCCGAAACGGTGCGAACGTGAGGCTGGATTACCAAAATTACCATCCATTGTCAGGCACTGCATCATTTCGTCTGCAACACGCTGATCAACCGGAGTGGTCGCTGCATAATCTAAATATATCGGTAATTTCATTTCTTTCTCCGCTAGACGCCAGTTTACAGCTGGCAACTCACTTGAATATTCTCTAATTGCTTCATTGCACTGTTAACCCCATTGTCCTGACGTGTGGCAACAGACTGCACATCAGAATTGGCGACTAACTCGGCGAGGGAAATACTGTTTAAAAACTCTTCAATACGCATACTTAAGTCCGACCACAGTGTATGTGTCAGACAGCGCATGCCGCTTTGGCAGCCGCCGCCTTCTCCGTGACATCGGGTTGCATCTACGGATTCATCTACCGCAGCGATCACATCACCAACCGAGATAGTATGCGCGTCGCGGCCCAGCAAGTAGCCGCCACCCGGTCCGCGTACAGAGCTGACTAAGCCATGTTTGCGCAAGCGGGCAAATAATTGTTCCAGGTATGACAGGGAAATTTCCTGACGTTCGGAAATATCCGCCAGAGGCACGGGCCCAATATTTGCGTGTAGTGCGACGTCCAGCATCGCTGTCACTGCATATCTGCCTTTTGAAGTCAGTTTCATGCGTGCCCCCAGAAAAGTTATCAAGGCGCAAATTGTAATTACCTGACTAAGATAGTCAAGTATTAACCAACAACGAATCGCCCTGTACCATGCGGATATCACGTAGGTAGGTACTTACCTGACGTATTCAATCTGCGCTTATCGTAATACCTGACTAATTTCCTCAGGTATTACGGACATTGTAATTACCTGAGTAATTTAGTCAAGTATTTGCGCAAGAGATTATTGCAGCGCTTTGGTATATCTCATACCAAAACGCTAACTCTTTTATTTTATTGATTTATTTATTGAGCTTAAAATCCCACGCAGGATGTTTAATTCCTGATCTTCCGGACGCGCGCGGTTAAACAGGCGTTTTAGCTTGGTCATCACCATGCCTGGATGCTGTTTAATGATAAAGCCAGTGTCGTTCAGGGTAGACTCGAGGTGCTCGTAGAACAGCTCCATTTGCTCAGATGTCGGGTACTGAACATCGTCCTGCTCAACAGGTTGTTCCTGACGGTCAAGGTAGGTCATGCGGGTTTCATAAGCCAGTGTCTGCACCGCCATAGCCAGGTTCAAAGAGCTATACTCCGGATTTGCCGGGATGCAGACGTGGTAATTACACAGCTGTAGTTCTTCGTTGGTCAGACCGCTATTTTCACGACCAAATACCAAAGCTACCGGCGTCTTTTCTGCCCCATCAACGAGTTTTTGTGCGCATTCACGCGGACCAACCATAGGCCACGACAGCGTACGAGAACGTGCACTGGTCCCTATGGTCAGGGCACAGTCTGCAATGGCGTCTTCGAGTTTCTCTACTTGAACCGCATTGCCCAGTACATCTGTTGCACCGGCCGCCAGGGCGCTGGCATGACTGTCTACTTCACACGCGGGATCTACCAGATAGAGTTTTGATAACCCCATGGTTTTCATCGCGCGCGCAACCGAGCCGATATTGCCTGAATGGGAGGTATTAACCAATACAATGCGAATGTCTTCTAATGCCATGTCTTATGCCTCAGGAAAAAATAATGGCGGAGTTTAGCACAAACGCGAATTCGCCAGATAGTAAAATCAGGACCAACCGCAAGTCGGTAACAGAAAGGCAGGTAAAGCGTAAAAGCATTCAACAAGAGCGCCTCAACAGAACTGCCTGAATTTGAGTCACTTACTCATATTGATTAAAAAAAGCACATATTTTTTGCTGCTGGGTTATTTACTTTGCAGGAAAAATCGCTAGAATACGCCGGCTCAAAAATTTTAGTTCTTTTACAATTCAAAGGTAATGCTATGCATCCAATGTTAAACATTGCGGTACGCGCTGCGCGTAACGCGGGTAAGGTGATTCTACGTGCGTGTGAAAACATGTCTCAGGTTGAGACCTCACAAAAAGGCTCGAACGATTTCGTTACAAACGTAGATAAAGAAGCGGAACTGGTTATCCGTGACACAATTTTAAAAGCCTACCCGGAGCATGCAATTGTCGGTGAAGAGCTTGGCCATACTGATGGCAAGCAAGCCGATTACCTTTGGGTTATTGACCCGCTTGATGGCACCACTAACTTCATCAAGGGCATTCCTCACTTTGCTATTTCTATCGCGCTGAAAGTTAAAGGCCGCGTAGAACAAGCCGTTGTATACGATCCAATCCGCGATGAACTCTTTACCGCCTCTCGCGGCCAGGGCGCACAATTGAACAGCAAACGTATTCGCGTTACTAAGAGTAACGAGCTGGCAGGCTCTGTATTGGCAACGGGCTTCCCGTTCAAACAAAAGCATCACCTGGACGCTTACACTGAAGCCTTTAAAGCGCTGTTTATCCAGACGACGGATATCCGTCGTGCCGGCTCTGCGGCATTGGATATGGCATATGTTGCAGCGGGTCGTATCGATGGTTTCTATGAAATTGGTCTTAAGCCGTGGGACACTGCGGCAGGTGAATTGCTGATCAAAGAAGCCGGCGGTATGCTGATGGACTTCGCAGGCGGCGCCAACTACAACAACAGCGGTAATATCATTTGTGGCGCACCTAAGCTGTGTCAGGCCATTGTAAAAGAAATTCGTCCTGTGCTGACTGAGTCACTGCTTAAGTAAGCACATTGGTATTAAAAAAACCCAAACAACTGTTTGGGTTTTTTTATGTCTGACGCTAAATGTGAGTTACTTGATTTCAACTCGGGCTGAGCGCATTACCACTTCATCATTCAACTCGATGCCAATGCCTGGTGCTTCAGAGACCTTGAACACGCCTTTCTCTGGCTGCGGATCCTGAAGACACAGTTCCCGGTTCCACTTTTTAATCGCATAAGTATGATGCTCATGGATCAGGAAATTAGGAATGGCTGTTTCAAGGTGCAAAGAAGCCGCTGTCGCAACCGGGCCACCACAGACATGTGCCTGAATACGGATATCGAAAATGTCGGCGTAATCACAGACTTTTTTCGTCTCAGTAAAACCACCACACAGACCAATATCCGGCTGCAGAACATCAATACTTTGATCTTCAAAATAAGGACGCACATCCCAGCGGTTATACAAACGCTCACCACCGGCAATCGGCACCGCTGTTTTGTTAGCGACTTTGGCGTGCAAAGAATGGTTAAGATAATTGACCGGCTCTTCGTAATACATGCAGTCAAATTCTTCGGCAATCTCAGCAATCTGAATCGCGGAAGTGGCACCTGGCAAACTGTGACATTCAAAAATAATGTCTACCTCGTCACCAACCGCTTCACGGATCGCCTGCATACGTGCCCGGTATAACTTCATCTCGGCGCGCGAGATCAGCTTAGTGCGGTCGTAGTAAGTATTTCCGTCTTTGTCGTACATGATAGGGTCAACTTTCACCGCATCATAGCCTTCAGCCAGTGCTTTGTGGGCTGCCTCAGCATATTCATGTGGCTGCACCAGTGCCTTAAATTCATTGTCCCAGTCAAACTGAAGCTGTGATGCATAAGTGCGCAGCTCGTCGTTCACCTTACCGCCAAGCAGTTGATAAACAGGCAGGTTTAAAGCTTTACCTTTAATGTCCCACAGCGCTGTATCAATGGCGCTCATTGCAGCATACACCACAGGTCCGCCACCGAGTCCCCAGAAACTCTCTCGTAACATGCGGGCCCACAGCATTTCAGTCTGGAACGGGTCGTGGCCGATTAAAAAGGCTTCCGCCATTTCTTTGATCATGGCAGCTGCTGCGCTGTGGCCCAGATCATAGGCAAGGCCCGCTTCGCCCACTCCGGAAATTCCCTCATCGGTATGAATACGAACAAATACCGGGGTCCAGGCTGGTCTGTCCGGACAGTGAATATCAAACACTTCGACGCGATTAACTTTCATTTTGACTCCTATTCGGCAAAGCCAGGATCCAGGCGGTATGCCTTTCTCAACATAGCAGGCCAGGCTAACTGGCCACCGGTGCTACCACTGTGCACCACCTTTGCCTGATTATAAATATTGTCCTGAATGGGTTGCGGAACTTCAATGGCTTGTCGACCTGTTGCCTGAATCGCGACCTGGATCTCACAGGCGCGCTGCAGATCATAAAAGCGCATAAAAGCATCACCGACTGTGGGTCCGACTGTCAGGCCACCGTGATTCACCAATAGCATATGGTTGGTTGTGCCAAGGTCGTTTTGCAATCGGGCTTTTTCAGCATCATTCACCGCCAGGCCTTCATATTCGTGATAAGACAATGAAGGCAAAGAGAACATACTGTGCTGGCTTAGGGGTAATAACCCACCTTTCAGGCTCGCAACCGCAATGGTCTCTTTGGTGTGCAGATGGATCACACAGTGCGCATCTTCACGCACTTCATGAATGGCACTGTGAATGGTAAAACCGGCTGGGTTAATTTCAAACGGCGTATCGTCCAGAATATTGCCTTGCAGGTCCACCTTTACCAAGTTGGAGGCCGTGACTTCATCAAAACTCAGCCCAAAGGCATTAACCAAATAATGATCGGTACCAGGGAGACGTGCAGACATATGTGTATAGATCAGATCGCCCCAGCGAAAGTGCTCTACCAAACGATAACACGCTGCCAGATCAACACGTAGTCGCCACTCTTGCTCACTGACTTTGTCTTTTACGTTGAGTTTCGGCAATTCAAACATGGCCCTTCCTTTTGTTATAAAGCCCAATTTATTTTGGATGTATAGAAGTCTAAAACACTCATCTCCGGGATGCAATAACTCAAGCCGGGAGAAAGCAGAATAGTCGATGTGGATCAAAAAACCACCGACAAGCGGTGGTTTTTTTATTAACTGTCAATGTTACTGAACTTTTGACAGGTAATCGGCAATGGCTTCCAGCTCTGCGTCAGAGACATTTGCTGTCATGGCCTTCATCGCCGCAGACATACCATTGCTACGCGCACCTGATTTAATGTCTTTCATCTGTGCCAACAAGTATTCTTTATTTTGTCCTGCCAATTTAGGGTACACAGGCATGATAGGTGCTTTACCTTCTGCGCCATGACAGGTCTGGCACATTTTTGCAGTATAAAGCGCTTTACCATCAGCTGCACTGGCAGTACCAGCTGATAGGGCAGCAACGGCCAACGTGCTGGCCAACATCAGTTGTTTCATCTTGCTCATATCTTTTCTCTTCTTATATAACGGATCAATTCAAGTGTAGTCTATGCCGCACTGTTATCCATACTCTCATGACGGTGAGCTTACAGGTACGGCTGCTGTGCCTACCAGATCAGATCATCCGGGACTTCGAAGTCCGCATACGGATCATCTTCGTCTTTATCTTTCTGATCATCTTCAACATGAAAGACAATGTACTTTTCATCTACTTCAGCAATCTTACGTGCCGGCTCGTCCTGTAAGACATAAAACTGCCCTTCCAGTACGCATATCGCCAGTCTGCCTTTCGCTAATGCCTGCTGAGTTTGCGCATTCACATCCAGCTCTTTAATTTTACTTTCATAAGTAAAGTTAAAGGTCACATTGCCACGGATCTCATCCTGATTGTGGTGCTCCAGGATTTGTTTCACTCTGGCAACCTGCTCACGCTCTTTGAGTTCTGCCTGTTTTGCCTTGTTCAGCTCTTCCGCTTTTTGCTGCTGAGCCTGCTTAGTTTGTTCAATGTGCTTTTGCAGATCGCTGACGTCGCTGGTCGCGCCTTTTTTCTTCTTTTTCTTTTGCGCTTTGCGTTTTTCGCTCTTCGCAACTTTGGCTTGGTGCTCGGTGGTCAGGCCCGCTTTCAAAAGTTGATCTTGTAGAGATCCCATAATGCCACTCCATAAAACTAGACTGACGCTATTTTAACGCAGTGGACGAATTTGACCACTGCTGGTGAGCATTCCGGAAGAAAAATTTTACACCTCAAAAATCTAGCAGAGTCGGCACTAAAAAATATGATTTAACGCAAGTTTTCTGTGATTTACTTCGCAATTCTGTGATTCGGCAGGCATAATTTGAGCGCGATTTGATCATTATGGATAGATTATGTCTCTGCCGCACTTGCTGCTGTGCTCTGTTGCCATTTTTTGTGTGCTGTACGCCCCTCAACCCTTGTTGTCTTTGTTTGCAGAGTCTTATCAGGTCGCGCCGGCAAAAGCAGGTATGCTTATGTCGCTGACTATGCTGCCACTGGCTATTGCGCCTATTTGCTACGGATTATTATTTACGAAACGTAATCCATTGCGGATCATCAAAGGGAGCATGCTGATGCTGGCACTATGTTGCATAGGTTTTGCGTTCAGTGGGGATTTTCAATGGATGATGGCAATACGCTTTATGCAGGGTCTGTTACTTCCGGCCGCCCTCACCGCAATGACCGGTTATCTGGGCCGAACTTACCAGCATAACCAACTGAAACGGTCAATGAGCTGGTATATTGGCAGCACTATTGCCGGAGGTTACCTTGGCCGCACATTAGCTGCCAACTTTGCGGTGTGGTTCGACTGGCAGAGCTTTTACCTGCTCAATGCCGTTGTCCTGATAATACTGGCTTTGTGGATAAAGCCCCAACGAGCTCAGGTCGTCAACAGTCCGGCTAATCACCCTTTAGCATATCTCAAACCACTCAAACAGGCTGATTTGTTAGGTCTCTATGGGGCGGTGTTTTGTATGTTTTTTTGTTTTGCCGCGCTACTCAACTATTTGCCCTTTATCCTCAGCAACGACTACAAAATAAGCGATCCTCGCCTGATCGGCTGGGTCTACACAGGTTACCTGGTTGGTGCTTGCCTGTCTTTGTCTACGCCGTTGCTGAGTAGGCTGCAAGCCAGTATGTGGCTGATCCTTAGTGGCTTATTTGCCGTGTATTGCCTGACGATTGTGGGTATGTTGTGGCATAACTTCTGGCTGTTTCTGGTGCTCTTTACCTTGTTTTGTGCCTGTATGTTTATGATCCATGCCAGTGCCGCTCCCCTTGCTAACCAGCTTAGCCGTGCCGAATCCACTGTGACCAATGGCGCCTATGTTTCATTTTATTACTGCGGCGGAGCACTGGGTTCCTACCTGCCGGGTCTCATCTATCAGCGCTGGGGACTGCCTTATTTTTTGCTGTCTCTACTGATAATGTGTATCGCCGGGTTAGTGTTGATATGGCGTAATCACCATTATGCGCGGTCCAGCAGAGCCAGCCTTCCTCTATAGCTGCTCTGTGGTTCAGGTTTGTCGTTCAGGTAAGGCCAGCCACTGCGGCTGATGGCCTGTGTGCTGCCACACTAGCTCAAGATCTGCCAAAGACAACACCCAGGTTTTATCATTTTCGAAAGGATGGCATTGCCATAAAGCAGCCTGACGTAGATTCTCATCCAGCCACAGCTGGACATGCTGCTGGGGGTCATTGGCCGTCGCCAGCGCGGATACACACCCTGGCTTTATGCCCAGATAGTGTTGTAGTCGACTGTCAGAGGCAAACCCCAGGCGAGATAAGCCTTGCTGTTTGGATAATGCCTTCAAATCAATTTGCTTACTCGCAGTAGTGATCAATAGAATGTGTTGCCGACCGTAATTATCTCGCAAAAACAGGTTTTTCAGACGCGTGCCTTCACGCGCCAGATCGAGCCGGTCAGCATCCTGACAAGTCGCCAATGGAGGATGCTGGTATGCCTGATAGGATATGTTTAGTCTGTCCATGAGTGCTGCCAGCGCATCGACAGTCAATACGCTCACTGACACACCCCACGCAGCTGGACACTCCGATTACGCCAGAACACCCGTTCTATCTTGTAGCCAGCTCCACAGTAACTGGCATCCTCCAGTGCCTGCCTGAGTCTGACAACCGCTTCGTCTTCCAGTTTGAGCTTAAGCTCCGGGGAGTCCTCTACCCTTTGCTGCTGCGCAAAGCGTTTCAACTCGCGTCGGGAAACCGGTTTGCTGGTATCCAAATTCATTTGTGGGGTGGCTTTCACCGTGACGACAAAAGCAAACTCATCTTGTCCTTTGGCGTTCACACGTTGATGTAATTGCTGGCTTTCAACTTCCAGAAGTGGTGCCTCTGGCTTACTACTACAAGCACTGAGCAGTAGGGCGGCGCCGAACAGTAGACTCACACGTATCATAAATTTCTCTGTGTTTTTTGCCCAGTGTAACAAAGCAAAGCGGCATCTTGGCAAGTTTTTTGAGTCGAAGGCTTGACGCTGGGTAGAAAAATGATTTAAATTCTCACCGTCAAATCGACACCGGAAGTGGGGCTATAGCTCAGCTGGGAGAGCGCCTGCCTTGCACGCAGGAGGTCAGCAGTTCGATCCTGCTTAGCTCCACCACTTTCCGCCTTTCCTTGGTCATTAATCCCAAACTCAAAAACCACATATACAGGCAGTCTGTTAGGCTATTTTCAGGGCACATCCTTGTACCCAGTAACATACTAATCTCTTATCTGACCTTCACCATTGACCAGATATTTTTCTGTTGTCAGCGATTCCAGTCCCATCGGACCATAAGCATGCAGCTTGGTCGTTGCAATGCCAATCTCAGCGCCTAAGCCCAGCTGACCACCATCACTGAAGCGTGACGAGGCATTCACCATAACAACCGACGCATCAACGCTGCGCTGGAACAGTTCTGCCGTTTGCGGATCCTGAGTACAGATCACTTCAGTGTGGTGGCTACCAAAGCGATCAATGTGCGCAATGGCGCCGCTGAAATCAGCCACTTGTTTGACTGCAATCTCCAGACTAAGATACTCTTCACCAAACTCATCGTCTGCCAATACGGTGGCACCGTCGAAGTAACCGGCACTTGCCTGATCAGCATTGATCTTAACGCCACGCTGCCGCAGGGCTTGTGCGGCCTGCGGCAAAAACTGCCCGGCAATATCCTGGTGCACTATCAAACCTTCGAGTGCATTACAGACCCCAGTGCGCTGAGTTTTACCGTTGAGCAGCAGTTGCAGTGCCTTGTCGAGATCGGCTGCTTTATCGACATACAAGTGGCACACCCCTTTAAAGTGCTGGATCACCGGCACGGTACTGTTTTGTGTGACAAACTGGATCAGGCCTTCACCACCACGTGGAATGATCAGATCTATGTAATCTTTTTGCTGCATCAGTTCCATCATCAGGCTGCGATCCGGGTCGGGGATCACGCTGATCAGCGCCGTCGGCAAGCTGTGAGTTTCCAGCACACCGTGCAGGACTTTGGCGATGGCCAGTGAGCTTTGCAGGGCTTCTTTACCGCCGCGCAGGATAACACCATTGCCCGACTTAAAGCACAAAGCGCCGGCATCAGCCGTGACGTTTGGACGAGCTTCATAAATCATGCACACCACTCCCAGAGGAACGCGCATTTTTCTGATCTCGATGCCGTTGGGCCGAGTGCCCAGCTCCCGAACGGTGCCAACCGGATCGGGTAATTCGATAATGGTTTCTATACCCTGCGCCATATCCTCGATGCGCTCAGGCGTGAGTGTTAAACGGTCAATCATGGCAGCAGGCAACTGGTTTTCTCGCGCAGCTTCGAGGTCCTGTTGATTAGCATGAATGATTTCATCCATGCTGGCTCTGAGTGCGCCAGCCATACCGCGCAATACCGCATCTTTTTGTGTGGTCGATAGCAGCGCCAGGGTTTTTGCCGCCTGCGCAGCACTATGTGCAATTTCTGTAATTAAACTCATGAATTTCTTTCCTCAAATACTGCAATATCATTTTGTGAGATGACCGGGCCTATACTGTCCTGAACTTTCTCGGTCACTATATCTTTGTCTTGCTGGGCAATGAAGTTGAGTAAGCAGCTACTGTAATTGCTGTTTGCCTTGGCCAGCTTCTGGCCATCTTCGTTTCTCACCAGCACGGTTTCACCCGCCGAGAAGTCACCATTGACTGCTACTATGTCATCACAACTCAGTTCATCAAACTCGTTTGCCTCGACGATCAGCTCCCCCTGCTCCGACGCGGTGTGCGTCATCCAGTGCACAGCTTCCTGCATCGGCGTATCATAAGGCAGGAAACGTGTACCAGGATTCGCTCCATTGAGCAGCTCAGAGAAGGTATCTTCGTTAAAGCCATTCACTATGTACGTCACAATACCATGGGATGTAGCCTTTTCCGCCGCCTGTAACTTGGTCCTCATACCACCAGTACCTACACTGCTGGTAGGGCCGCTGGTCATGGCATAAATCTCTGGCGTCAGCTCACCTACCGTGTCCAGCAATCTGGCATCTGGGTTTTTATTGGGATCTTTATCGTACAGGCCGTTCACGTCAGAGCAGATGATCAGGCAATCGGCGTCCGCCGCCGCTGCCACCATGGCTGACAGATTGTCATTATCACCGACCTTAAGATCGTCTGTCGTTACCGCATCGTTCTCGTTGATAATAGGCAGGATCCCTTGCTCCAGTAAAGTGAACAATGTTTCACGAATACTGTTGTAGCGATCACGGTCACGTAAATCGCCGTGAGTCAGCAATAACTGGGCCGACGGAAAGTCAAAAAAGCGCTCCCAGGTCGAGATCATTTCTGTCTGCCCTGCTGCCGCCATGGCTTTTTTCACCGCCACCGAACTCTTGTCTTTGTTTTTGAACAGGTGTGACCCGGCAGCCACAGCACCGGACGACACCAACAGCACCTCTTTGCCTTTGGCGCGACACTGCACAATAAACTGGGCAATGTTAAGCAGGTAACGAGAGCGGCAACCGTCCTGCTCTGGTGCGATTAACGCACTGCCGATTTTGATCACTATGCGTTGAGATGTTTCGATTGACATGTTTTTTCCGTTTTACCTTATATCCTCATGCGCGCAGTATCCTGGTTGATACTACAACGCTTCTTTGTCAGCATACGCGACCACATAAAAGATAAGATAACAACGGCTTCGAAATACCCACTCACACGGATACAGCATACATTTCGAAACGGCAAACAGACAGACCCCTGACGAGCACGCACTGAATGATTCAGTACTAACAAGCAACTGTGGCTGCGAAAACTAAGAAAGATTGATTGTGACCTGAGAGACCAGCTCTTCGGGTCGGACCGTTTTTTGCAGGCTCACCATGGTTTGGTGCGGCAAAAAAGGTCTGATCGCAATGAATAATTGCGCACATGAGTAGATTGATGATGGGCGCAAAGCCCGCTCGAATAAACGCTTTATACCTTAGCGCGGATCTACCTTACATTTCAACCCTGTCACGTGATTTTGATTTATAACCATCATAAACAAAATTAATAGTCTATATTTTTCATAATATTACAAGGGTGTAATTATTTGACTGACTATTTAGCTATACCGTCAGACATGCTCGGCTCAGCACACTTAAAGCAATGTAAACACTTTATTTGTGGTTTGTCTGTGCTATAACCAAGCAAACACTATAATTATATTTACCCCAACTTGCGGGAGCAGCTATGTCAGCTATTTATATTGCCGGGATTGCGTTATTTTCTGTTTTAGCCCAATGGCTTGCCTGGGTCTGTCGGGTTCCGGCTATTTTATTTTTACTTCTCACCGGCTTGTTGCTGGGTCCAGTCTCAGGACAATTACAACCAGACCAGCTGCTTGGTGATTTACTCTTTCCTGTTGTTTCTTTGTCTGTTGCCATTATCTTATTTGAAGGTGCACTCACACTGCATTTTCATGAATTAAAAGGCATCGGCAAGGTGGTGCGAAACCTGTGCTCCATCGGCATGCTAACGACCTTTGCTATCCTCACTGCCAGTGCTATCTGGCTGTTGGAACTTGACTGGCGGGTGGCTGCGGTACTGGGCGCAGTTCTGGTGGTCACAGGCCCGACCGTGATAGCCCCTATGCTCAACGCCATGCGACCGGAAAAAGACATTGATCGGATCCTCCGCTGGGAAGGTATTGTCATCGACCCCATCGGCGCGTTGTTTGCTGTTCTGGTGTTTGAAGCAGTCAACCAGGTGGGAGAGGCCGCCGTGTTCAGCCATACCATGTTAGCGCTGTTTTCAACTCTGGGCGTGGGCACCTCTGTGGGGATCGTCGCAGGCTGGCTGACCACCACTATCATTCGCCGAGAGTGGTTACCGTACGAGCTGCACAAGTTTGGTATTCTTGCGCTGGTACTGTTCAGCTTTACCCTGGCAAATCACCTGAGCCACGAATCCGGGCTGCTGGCTGTCACCATTTTTGGTATCTGGCTGGCTAATCAGGATGACCTGGAAATTGATTCGGTGCTGGAATTCAAAGAAGACTTGTCGATGATATTGATCTCCAGTTTGTTCATCCTTCTGGCCGCCAGGTTACAACTGGAAGATTTGATGCTACTCGACAGTGAGGTGTTCATCTTTCTGGCCATCGTGTTGTTTGTAGCGCGTCCTTTGAGTATTGCAGTATCGACATTTGGCAGTGATCTGCCACTGCGCTCTCGGTTGCTGCTGGCCTGGATAGCCCCGCGGGGGATCGTTGCGGCAGCGGTGGGCTCTGTTTTTGCACTGAGTATGATGCAGTCGGGCTATCCCGATGCCAACAAAATGGTGCCTTTGATCTTCACTGTGATCATCATCACAGTGATACTGCAAAGCCTGACGGCTACGCCTTTGGCGCGTCTGCTCAAGGTCCGCCAGCCAGCGCCTAATACCCTGTTGCTGATTGGTGCCAACCATGTATCCCGGGCAATCGCCAAGGGCTTAAAGGAGCAAAGTGTCGACGTCTACCTGTCTGATCCGGCTTGGGAAAACTGCAAAATGGCACGCATGGACGGCCTGCCCTGTTATTATGGAAACCCCCAATCGGAGCATGCCGAACGCTACCTGCCACTTACCAGCTTAAAATCAGTCATGGCACTGTCGCCCAATCGCCACCATAACGCACTTGGTGTACAGTATTTTTCTCACCTGCTGGGGGAGCAAAATGTGTTTTCTCTTAAGTCCTCTACGAATCACGCCAAAGCAAACAAGGACAGTGCAACCTTCCTGTCGCGTCAGTTACTGTTTGGAGACGAGGGGAATTATGCCAAATTAAGCAGTATGATGGCCAAAGGGGGAAAGGTGAGCGCGACCCGCTTATCGGAAGAGTTTACCTGGGCGCAATATCAGGATGTGAATAAAGAAGCGATACCGCTGTTTATCATTGGAGAAGCAGGCAAAAATGACGACGGTCTGCCAGTGCGGCCCTTTACAACGGATATGAAAAACGCCCCCGGCAGTGGAGAGCGGGTACTAGCACTGCAACCTCCCAAGTTGTCGGTTCTGAAAGACCCGGCGCAAAAAGAGGCCCCGATCGGAGAAAAACTGGGAGATTAGTATTACTTACATCGGTAGCCGGGCACGTTTAACCACACTGTCCGGCATTTTCTGCGCCAGTAACGCCAGGGCTGTTTCGATACGCTTGTGCAGCTTTTTGTCTGCGACAGCTGCATGGAACAGCCAGCGATAAGCATCTTCGTAATCTCTTGGGCTGCCATACCCTTTGTTAAACAAATCGACCAGTCGTAGCTGAGCCTTCAAATTGCCCAATACTGACGCTTCACGCAAATAGGTGATCGCCATGCGTTTGTCCATCTGTACCAGTTTGCCCAGATCATAATAGCGACCAAGCTGTTCCAGCGCCGGCGCCAACCCTTGCTCTGCAGCCCTACGCATATAATACAGTCCAAGTTCAACATTACGATCCACACAAACGGCATAAGCCAGCATATCGCCATACAGAAACTGGTACGACGGAAGCGCCATTATTTCGGCGCGTGCTTCGATATCCTGAACCAACTGGCACTCATCGTCTTTCACACGTTTCAGGTGTGCGTTGCGACTGATCAGCTCCAGCAGCTCCGCCTGGCTATAAAGGGGAACGGCTTCAATCGGCTCATCGCCTTTAGAATGAGGGCTGATAAATAAGCAAGCGCTTACAATCAGCGCAGATATCATACTTAGATGCTTGTTCATATTCGATACGTACCAATGACACACTGACATTAAGTATACAATAAATGTGCCACTGAGAAGGATTGTATTGGAGAAACTAGGCTGAGCCGAAGCAAGTGAAGACAAGCATAATGCATTTTACAGACATAAAAAAAGCTGCCGTAGCAGCTTTTTTTACACTTAATTATTCGCCGAATGGGTTGCGAACAATCATAGTCTCAACGCGGTCAGGACCCGTTGAGATGATGTCGATTGGTACACCAGTCAACTCTTCAAGACGCTTGATGTAGTTGATAGCCGCTTCTGGTAGCGCCTCAACGGTGGTCGCACCAAAGGTGTTCTCAGACCAGCCTGGCATTTCTTCATAAACAGGCGTCACTTTCTCATAACCTTCCGCAGCCAGTGGCGTCACGTTAGTGACTGTACCATCTTCCAGCTGGTAGCCAGTACAGATCTTGATGGTTTCAAGGCCATCCAGTACATCCAGCTTAGTCAGACAGAAACCTGAGATACTGTTAATCTGGATAGCACGACGCATAGCAACTGCGTCAAACCAACCTGTACGACGCAGACGACCCGTAGTTGCACCGAACTCGTGACCTTTCTCACCTAAGTGCTTACCAACTGGATCTTGCTTGTCCAGACCGTCATATAGCTCCGTTGGGAATGGACCTGAACCAACACGCGTGGTGTAGGCTTTCACAATACCCAGTACATAATCCAAGTGCAGAGGGCCAAAACCAGCACCCGTTGCTACACCACCTGCAGTGGTATTCGAAGAGGTAACATATGGGTAAGTACCGTGGTCGATATCAAGCAAAGTACCCTGAGCGCCTTCAAATAAGATGTTATCGCCATTCAGACGCGTTTGATCCAACAGCTCAGTAACGTCAACAACCATAGACTTCAGGATTTGTGCAATTTCCATCGCTTCATCATAGGTCTTCTGGAAATCAACCGGGTCTACTTTGTAGTAATTAACCAAGGTGAAGTTATGGTACTCAAGCACCTCTTTCAGCTTAGCTGCAAACTGCTCTGGGTTGAACAGGTCGCCCACTCGCAGGCCACGACGCGCTACTTTGTCTTCGTAAGCTGGGCCGATACCACGACCGGTTGTACCGATTGCTTTATTACCACGAGCCAGTTCACGTGCCTGGTCCAAAGCAACATGGTAAGGCAGGATCAACGGACATGCTTCACTGATAAGCAAGCGCTCACGAACTGGTACGCCACGCTCTTCCAGCATACGCACTTCTTTCATTAGTGCGTCTGGTGCCAAAACCACACCGTTACCGATAATGCATTTTACGTTATCACGTAGAATGCCCGACGGGATCAGGTGCAGAACGGTTTTTTCACCGTTGATCACCAGCGTGTGGCCCGCGTTATGTCCGCCCTGATAGCGAACAACCAAAGAAGCTTTATCTGTCAGCAGGTCTACAACCTTGCCTTTACCTTCGTCACCCCACTGGGTGCCCAATACAACGACGTTTTTACCCATTGCAAAATCACTTAGAAAAAATTAGGCGCAGATTTTATCAGAAAAGCCCGGTCAAAACACCCCATTACGGCTATTTTTTCCGCACTTGCTGGGATCCCAATGAAATTAAGAGAGTTTCTTTAACTCGTCTGATCAGGTGATATTGCCCGCTGGCGTGTTCGAACCTGGTTAGAAAAGAAAAAAACCCCGCTGCTGCGGGGTTTTTCAGTTCGGACTTTAGTCGCGTTGTTACAGTAAAAAGAACGCTAACTTATTCACCTTTTTTGTTCTTCATATAATCGAAGAATTCGCTGTCTGGCGACAAGACCATGACATCACCTTTGCTGGTGAAGGTATTTTTGTATGCTTCCAGTGAGCGAACAAAGCCAAAGAATTCAGGATCTTTGTTATAGGCATCAGCATAAATTTTTGCCGCTAGCGCGTCACCCTGACCACGTACAGCACGAGCATTACGCTCTGCGTCTGCCAACATAACAGTTACCCGGCGGTCCACTTCAGCGCGAATAATCTCCGCCTTTTCCTGACCTTCAGAGCGGTGCTCTTTTGCCACCGCGGTACGCTCAGCACGCATCCGCTGGAAAATAGAGTTACTGACTTCATTCGGCAGGTTAATTTGCTTAACCCGCACATCCAGTACTTCAATACCCAGCTCCTGAGCGCTTTCAGAGGCCTGTACCAGTGCTTCTTCCATCAGTTCACTACGTTCACCTGAAACGATCTCTTTGATGGTACGGGAACCAAAGTTTGTTCTCAGACCATTGTTCACTTTCTGTTTAAGCAGGGTCTCAGCGTACTGCTTGTCACCTCTGGCACGCAGATAGTACGCAGAGAAATCGTTAACACGCCACTTGACGAATGAATCAACGATCAAGTCTTTCTTCTCGCTGGTAACAAAACGGTCTGGTGCACCATCCAGCGTCTGAATACGCGCATCAATACGGCGTACCTGACTGAAGAAAGGCACTTTCAGGTGCAGGCCTGGTTCATAGACCACGGCATTGTCCTGACTGTCTTTTTGTACTTTACTGAATAGTAAAACAATGGCGCGCTGCCCTTCTGTCACAACAAACACCGACGAAAAAGTCAGAAATGCAACAATGAGCAATCCTACAATAGTCATGTTTTTCATGTCAGTTACCTCCCACCATTGTTAAAACGGTCACGCGAAAAACGGTCATCACTGCTATTTACCGTACTATTGCGTGACTGGCCCAGTGATTGACGTAGCTGATTGATGTCGTTCTGGCTTGGCAGGGTAACCTGCGTGCCCGGCTTGCCTTGCTGCATAATCTTATCCAGTGGCAGATACATCATGTTATTGCCGCCTTTTACGTCAACCAGGACTTTAGAGCTGTTACCCAGCACTTGTTCCATGGTTTCGATGTACAAACGCTCACGGGTAACCTGCTTGGCAGCTTGGTATTCTGGCAGCAGCTTTTCAAAGCGCTCAACCTCACCCTGCGCTTCCAGTGTGATGCGCTCTCGATATGCTTCAGCTTCTTGCGTCATACGCGTTACCTGACCACGAGCACGCGGCTCAATTTCTCTCGCGTATGCTTCTGCTTCACGAATGAAACGCTCTTCATCCTCTTGTGCTGCGATGGCGTCATCGAATGCATCTTTTACTTCTGCAGGCGGACGTGAATCTTTAAAGTTCACATCGGTGACAATAATACCCAGGTTATATGGCTCGATAATCTTGGTCAGTTCATCCCAGGTACGCTGACGTACCAATTCACGGCCCGTTGTTAAGACCTGGTCCATGCGAGAGTGACCCACAACATAACGCAATGCACTATCAAGCGCCTGCTGTAAGCTGTGATCGGCATCGGTTACGCTGAAGCGATACAAAGTCGGGTCAACCACACGATACTGCACTTCGAACTCAACACTCACCACGTTTTCGTCTTCAGTCAGCATGAAGCCGGATGCCGACAATGAGCGAACCGCTTCAATATCAATGGGGATAACACGTTCAACAAAGGTCATTTTCCAGCGCAGACCCGGCTCTGCGATACGGTTAAACTCACCGAATTGCAGCACGATGCCCCGTTCTGCTTCTTTTACTGTGTAGATACCACTCAGTGCCCAAACAACAAAAGCAATCAGCAGCACAAATACCGTACCGGCACCGCCTATTCCGCCGCCTTTGCCTGGCTTACCGCCAAACATGCCGCCAAACTTGTTGTTGAATTTGCGGAATACCTCGTCTAAGTCAGGTGGCCCCTGATCACGACCACCGCGGTTTTTCCACGGATCGTTATCATTGCCATTATTACCCGGTTCGTTCCAGGCCATAGCTATACT
Source organism: Pseudoalteromonas sp. AWH4_217 (assembly GCF_056161105.1). Lineage (NCBI taxonomy): Bacteria > Pseudomonadati > Pseudomonadota > Gammaproteobacteria > Alteromonadales > Pseudoalteromonadaceae > Pseudoalteromonas > Pseudoalteromonas sp. AWH4_217. Next base: position 254,045 of record NZ_JBSWYM010000007.1, read on the forward strand.
CCATTGTTATAAAATGAATTAATCTAAATCTAACAAAAAACACAGAGATCTAATAGAGAAATGCGTGCGATATATGGCTTTTTCAATCCCCAACCACAAATTGCTCTATTTCCTGCCCCTGCTCTTTTTTAAGTCTTTCCCAGTCTGCCTGTGGCAATCTGACGTCCAGCAGCCAGTTTCCGGTCTCGTCATAAGACTCACCATTGACTGCATTGAGGTTAAACAAAGCCCCACGTAACTTGCCAAAAGCAGGTGGCACAATGAGCTTATGGGCAAAAATTTTCTTTGCTAATAGCTCTGAAATCGCCTGCTCAAGCAATTCACTGCCTTCACCAGTATGTGCAGATAACCACACACGCACAGGTACGCCTTGATCGTCTCTGTCTATTTTAGGGTTGATCTCCTCAACCAGATCAATTTTGTTGTAAACCAGTAACTGAGGGATCTCATCCGCTTCAATTTCTTTGAGGACCGATTGTACCTCTTCTATGTTCTCTTTTCTTCTCTGATCAGCCACATCCACAACATGAAGCTGCAAATCTGCTTCGCGGGTTTCAGTCAGTGTAGCTTTAAACGCAGCCACCAAATCATGAGGTAAATGGCGAATAAAACCAACGGTATCGGCAAAAATGACCGGCCCGACATCGGCAATTTCAAGCTTACGCAATGTCGGGTCTAAGGTCGCGAACAGCTGATCCGCAGCATATACATCGGCATGCGTGACATGATTAAACAGGGTTGATTTGCCCGCATTGGTATAGCCGACCAGAGACACCGTGGGGATCTCGTTCCGGCTGCGCGCCCGGCGCCCCTGCTCACGCACCGTCGCAACTTTCTCCAGTCGCTTACGGATGCTTTTGATGCGCTCTCTGAGCAAGCGGCGGTCGGTTTCAAGCTGCGTTTCACCCGGCCCGCGCAAACCTATCCCGCCTTTTTGTCTTTCAAGGTGGGTCCAGCCACGGATCAAGCGAGTTGAAATATGTCGCAACTGCGCCAACTCAACCTGCAACTTACCCTCGTGGGTTCGTGCACGCTGAGCAAAAATATCTAAAATTAAGGTCGTTCTATCTAATACCCGACAACGGCAGACACGCTCTAAGTTGCGCTCTTGAGAGGGACTGAGTTGATGATTAAAGATGATGACATCTGCATTGTGAGTTCTGACAATCTCAGCGATTTCTTCTGCTTTCCCCGTTCCGACAAACAATTTCGGATGAGGCGCCTGACGGCTGCCTTGCACAACCGTCAAACAACTAACACCAGCAGAAGACACTAGCATTTCCAGTTCGCGAAGATCTTCTCGATCTCCTTCATTCGGAAACTCTATATGTACTAAGACTGCCTGTTCGCCGGCTTCATAACGGTCAAACAAGCATTACGCTCCTACTATCGACTAAAAACGATTAAAAGTTACCATCTTCGCCATGTTCTGCACTGTCATTGCCTTGTGTGTTCTGGAAATTTACAGCACGAGCAGGCACCACGGTCGAAATGGCATGTTTGTAAACCATCTGGTTTACTGTGTTTTCCAGCAAGATGACGAACTGATCAAAGGACTGGATCTTGCCTTGTAATTTGATACCGTTAACTAAAAAGATGGAAACGGGAATGCGCTCACGACGTAAGACATTCAAAAATGGGTCTTGTAACGATTGGCCTTTTGCCATGTTCTTATCCTTCGTTCTAGGTGTTATTATGTTGAGATAGTTGAAGTAATCTGAATAAAAAAATTTCCCCAACCTCTATTAGCTTAGCGAACTTAATACACGTTGCAAGTTTTCTTGCCCGTCCGTTTCAAGCCAGGTGACATCTGGCCAACTTCGTAACCAGGTTAATTGGCGCTTCGCTAACTGCCTGGTCGCTGCAATCCCTTTGAAGAGCATTTCTTCATAATCGCACTCGCCAGCCAAATGCTCCCACATCTGCCGATATCCCACACAACGAATGGAAGGCAAATCCGGATGCAAATCATTTCGCTGATATAAGGCCAAAACTTCGTTTTTAAAGCCCTGATCCAGCATTATTTTAAATCTTTTTTCTATCCTTTCGTGCAGTATCTTACGATCCTTGGGGGCAATTGCAAACTGATGAAACTGATAAGGCAAAGGCGCTTGTTTGGCTTTTTGCAATTCAGTCATGGTTTTACCCGTTAAACGGTGCACTTCCAACGCTCTGTTGATACGCTGTGAATCATTCTCGCTGATTTTCGCCGCAGCCTGCGGATCTATCTTCATCAGTTGTGCATGCAAAGCCGGCCAGCCTAGCGCTTTTGCTTCTTTCTCTAGCGCCTCACGCACTTGTGGACTGGCTTCAGGCAAAGGCGATAAGCCTTCAATCAGGCCTTTAAAATACATCATAGTGCCACCAACCAGCACAGGCACTTTGCCCTGTTCATGCAACCGGTCAATGCAGGCAATGGCATCACGGCGAAAATCTGCAACAGAGTAACTTTCAGCCGGATCCAACATATCAATCAGGTGGTGCGGTGCCATAGCCTGCTCAGCAGCATCAGGTTTGGCGGTACCTATGTCCATGCCTTTGTATACCAGTGCAGAATCCACACTGATAATCTCACTATTTAAATGCTGACAGAGCTCAATAGCCAACGCGGTTTTACCGGCGGCGGTTGGCCCCATCAAGGTAATAACGGGTTTTGCTTGCACACTGTTTCTCTACTGCTGTTGGTGCTGCAACACATCAGGGTTACAGCCAGGACAAGAGCTTATAACTCTTGTTGGGACAAGCTTATTAGCTTGCTTTGGTCTATTGTAACCGCTTTTGCTTCGATTTGAGCACAGCTTCTGGCATTTTTTAATATTTTTTCAATGGCTGCCGCAAAGTGCTGAGAGTCAAAGTAACTTGCCGGCGTCGTCGTTTGCAGCCAGCTTAACCAGTCTTCCAATGTCTGCGCCTCTGCCGAACAGGCGTCGAACACGCTATCCAGACACTGGGGCACATCCAGACTGTACAGACTTAAAGGCAACTTTTTCACCATCACATAGCGTTCGTGTGCCTGGATAGCAAACCCCAATAAAGTCAGCCAGGACTCCTGCTGCGTAATACGCGCAATCTCCTGCGCACTCAAATTAACGCGCACAGGCAATAGTAGTGCTTTGCCCTGCAAAGTACCGTCTTGCTCAAGCTGTGCCTGCCAGGTTTCTTTCAGGCCATCTCGACAATGGCCCAACCTGAGGTCACCAGCCTTAGTGAAAAGGACTGCGCCGCTATTTAGAGGCAAAAACTGGGTGACCACCGTCTCCTGATGGACTGTAGCTTCTTCAACTCCGGGTATTACCTGCACGGCTTCTGCCGGGGTAAACATCCCCTGATACAGCTCGTTGACATTAACCTGAGGCGGCTTAGCGGAGACTGAACTGGTGTTGCTTTTCGCACCACTTCGGGGGTTTTGACTCGTCCCCCGCGCACCGGATGAGGGTTCGTGGCCTGACGAAAAAGTCTTAGCCCGAACCTCGCCATATTCATTTTGTAGTGGCGTTCGATAAGCCTGATGCTGACGCGTCTGCTGTAAGGTCAATTGCTCAGCCGCAACAGGCTCACTCTGACTTATAGTGTCAGTTCCCATGTCCGCAGCCACTTGTGTATCCGGTTGGTGCAATGGCAGCTCTGGTCGTTCACTTAGTACAACTTGTTTTACAGCCTGAACGATAAAGTCATGGATAAGACGTGCCTGATGAAACCGCACTTCATGCTTGGCAGGATGCACATTCACATCAACCTGAGTTGGGTCGAGTTCCAGGTAAATCACAAACCCCGGCGTATCAACGCTTCCTACTGTTTCTTCAAACGCTTGTCGGATAGCATGCAGGATCAATTTATCTCGCATCATCCGCCCGTTTACATAAGTGTATTGGGTCTGATTACTGCTTCCCACTGGTAACACCCAGCCATACAATTTCAGGCCATCGTGACCAGATTCCACAAAGCTGGCCTGCTGTGAAAACACTTTACCTGCTACCTGAGCAACCCGCTCTACACTGTATGGATCCGGTCGGGCACGAAATTGCCTGATCACTTTTTGGTTATGCGTCAGCGTCAGGGCCAGATCAAAGCGACTTAATGCAATGCGCTTAATCAGTTCATCGATATGACTAAACTCGGTTTTTTCAGTACGTAAGAACTTTCGTCTGGCTGGGGTATTGAAGAATAGATCTTTGACTTCAATGGTGGTGCCATTAGGGTGAGCGGTGGGCTGGATCTGCACCGTCATATCACGCCCCTCGGCAAACGCCTGCCAGGCCGTTTCCTGATCAGCAGGCTTAGAGCTTAACGTCAGTCTGGATACAGAACTGATCGAAGCCAGCGCTTCACCGCGAAAGCCCAGCGACGAAATACATTCCAGGTCGTCCAAAGTTTTAAGCTTGCTGGTTGCATGACGAGACAGCGCCAGTGTCAGCTCATCTTTGACGATACCGGCACCATTGTCCCTTATCCGGATGAGCTTATGACCACCACGCTCTATGTCTATTTGTATGCGTGTCGCGCCCGCATCAATGCTATTTTCGACCAACTCCTTGACGACAGATGCCGGGCGTTCAACCACTTCCCCCGCAGCTATCTGGTTCGCTAATCTGGCTGGTAAAATTTCAATGGCCACGGTCTACGCCTTAGGAATGGTCAGCACCTGACCAATATACAAAGTATTTTTTGTCAGTCGGTTGGCCTTTTTCAGTGCAGACACCGTAGTGCCATAACGAGCGGCCAGCACACTTAAAGATTCTCCCTGCTGTACTTTATGACGCAGAGGTTTGTTGTTTTTCAGGCTCGCAAACAAAGTGTTATCTGGCGGGTTTTGCTGATAATACCGCTTGATCGACTTAAAAATGGCATTCGCCAGGCGCTGCTGATGGTAGCTGGTTTTTAGCTGTTTTTCTTCCTGTGGATTAGAGATAAAACCCGTTTCAACCAAAATGGAAGGAATATCCGGTGACTTTAGTACCCCAAAGTTTGCCGCTTGAGGACGCTTTTTATGTAGCTTGGTGACTTTTTTCAGCTCGGTTACCACTTCTTCCGCCACCTTAAAACCGGTTTTCATTGAGTGGTCCATGGACATATCCAGCAATGCCTTAGCCAGATATTTTTCGTTCGCAGTATCCTTTATCACATCCGCCGCACCACCCAGTAACTGAGAGTGCTTTTCTTTATCTTCCAGCCATTTACCGACTTCGGAATTAGCTCGACGTAATGACAAGATCCAAACCGAAGCACCACGGGGTTCCGGGCGCGAAAAGGCGTCTGCATGGATAGACACAAAGAAATCAGCCTGACGCTCTCTGGCTCTCGCTGTACGGGTATTGAGCTTGATATAGTAATCACCTGTGCGGGTCAGGCGTGCCTGCATGCCAGGCTCTTTATCAATTAAACGCGCAAGCCGTTTAGCAATTGGCAGTGTGATGTTCTTTTCGTACGTCCCCGAAGGCCCGATTGAGCCGGGGTCTTCCCCACCGTGACCTGCATCGATGGCAATAATGATGTCTCTGTCTTTGACCAGTTCACGCTTTTTGCTTTGTTTAGATTTACTGGCATAAAGGCTTTTTTGCTGCCCATATAAGTCCACCACCAAACGGTCTTTGTATGGCCCGGTCGGCGCAAGCGCGAAAATCACCGGCTTGGCAGTGCGGCTCAGCTCCATGACCACCCGGGTGCTGTTGCGGCTCTTGGCCTGACTGTAACGGAGCTTTTCTACGATTTTATGCTCTTTGGGCAAGGTAGGTAGTTGCTTGAGCTTACTGGTGTTTTCCAGATCGATCACCAGCCGCAGCGGGTTTTTCAGCATAAAGTAGCTGTACTCGGGCTTTTCAGACAGATCAAATACCACGCGTGTGCTTTCGGGCGAAGGCCACACACGCACACCGTTGATTTTATTTTTTGCCTGTGCAGCGCTGGCGAGCAGTAACACGCTCAGCGCAAACAGGGTAAAACTAATTTTTGTTATCGCACTACGCATATCGACCTATAGCTTGAGCAAGCTGTCTTCCTCGTTCTGTGTGCGGCCTTAATACAGCACGGCGTCCTTCACCGTGATAGGCCAGGTCAATGTCCATATCTGCCGTTGGGATCACACCTGCCCCCTTCTCTGGCCATTCAACAATACAGACGGCATGCGGCGCAAAATAATCCCGGATCCCCATAAACTCCAGCTCTTCCGGGTCGCCCAGACGATACAAATCAAAGTGATAAATACACACGTCCCCCAACTCATAGGGTTCAACTAAGGTATAAGTCGGGCTTTTCACATTCCCCTGATGACCCAGCCCTTGCACAATACCGCGTGTCAGAGTCGTTTTACCGGCGCCCAAATCACCATGCAAATAGAATACCGCCCCGGAATCAATCAACTTGGCAAGTTGGTTTCCCAAAGCAATGGTTGCGGCTTCATCAGCCAGCTCAATTTCTAATGTCGCATCGACACTCATCCGATAATACCTCTAATATGGACAAATAAATCACTTGCCAGCAACCCATGCGCGCCGTCATGTGCCGCTTTTTCAGCCGCAAGACCATGAATATACACCGCCAACATAGCCGCATCAAATTTACTCATGCCCTGCGCCAACAAAGCGGCAATTATACCAGATAATACATCGCCCATCCCAGCACTGGCCATGGCAGTACATCCTGAGCGGTTGATATTTATCCGCTGCGTCTGCTGAACCAATGTACCCGGTCCCTTTAACACCACACAGGCCTGAAAATACTGTGCCAGCGCATCGCACATTTCGAACCTGGAGCTGCTCTCTGGTAAGGTCGCGATGGCAGCGCTGAGGCGCTTTGCCTCTCCCCAATGTGGGGTCAAAATAGCATTCTGCCACTGCCTGGGTTGTCTCGCCAGCAAATTCAGCCCATCGGCGTCAACAACCATAGGGTGAGCACAGTGAATCACCTTGTCAAACAGTGATCTTGCCCAAGCTGATTGCCCTAAACCGGGGCCTATGACCAAGGTATCGGCCTTGTCCAGCAAGGGGAGCAGTTCATCGGGGCCAGTCACACCATGCACCATCAGTTCATAGCGCCCCTGCAGAACCACGGCCTGATTATCTGGGTGAGTTGCTACGCTGACCAAACCAGCACCAGCGCGTAAACAGGCTTCAGCAGCCAGGCGTATCGCGCCCGCCATGCCGGGGCCTCCGCCAATTAACAGCACATGGCCACAGCGGTTTTTATAGGTATCAGCTGGGCGCACCGGACGCTTTGCCAGCAAAGCCTCTGCTGACAAGTAGTGACTTGAGGGAGATACCAGTTGTGCAAATTCGCCCCCAACGCCCAGCTCTGCCAGATAGACAGTCCCGCTATGGTGTCTGGCTGAACCGGTAAGCAGACCTTGCTTGAGCGCAATAAACGTGATGGTCACGTCTGCAACAAAGGCATCCCGGGCAACTTCACTGGTCGAGCCATTCACACCACTGGGAATATCAACCGCAAGCCGATGTGACGTGCACTGAACAAGCTGTCTAAAAACCGCTGCGACATGCTCTGGCAACTGGCCACGAAAGCCGCTACCAAACACGGCATCCACGATTAAAGCGGGTGCTGACTCCTGCCAGTTAACACAATCCCGTGACACCTTGCCACCGCCGCCCCAATATTGATGATAAGCCGCGCGTGCATCACCCTGAAGTTGCTCCGGGTCGAACAACGCAAGTACTTCAACAACAATACCAGCCCGATGACACAGATGTGCCAGCACGTAGCCATCTCCCCCATTGTTTCCCTTACCAGCAAGGATCAGTACAGGACCGCTCGGTGACAGACTACGGACATACTCAAACAATGCGCCTGCGGCACGTTGCATTAATGCACTTAACGTGGTTCCTGCCAGGCGCGCCGCTTCGCCTTCATTGACTTGTACCGCTTGGGCCGTATAGGCAACTTGTGGTAAATTAGTCAGGTATTTTGCTTGTGATATAGACATGCCGTGACAACCACTACTCATTCTTCTGTTGATATTAACTATACTGAACTTGCGCAAAAAATTAAGCTCTGGGGCAAAGAACTTGGCTTTGCTGAAGTTGGTATCACCGACATAGACCTCAGCGAACACGAAACGCAATTACAGCGCTGGCTTGATAATGGCTATCATGGTGAAATGGACTACATGGCTGCCCATGGTATGAAACGTGCCCGCCCCGCTGAACTGGTGCCCGGTACTCAAAGGGTGATCTCAGTCAAAATGAACTACCTGCCACCTGATGCCAGTTTCGCCCGTGCGCTTAAAAATAAGCAAACGGCCTATATCAGCCGTTACGCTCTGGGCCGAGACTATCACAAGGTTATCCGTAATCGGTTAAAAAAACTCGGGCAACGCATAGCACAGGAAGTCGGACAGTTTGGTTTTCGCCCGTTCGTTGATTCGGCGCCGGTGTTGGAACGCCAGCTTGCCGAAAAGGCCGGACTGGGCTGGCGAGGCAAAAACAGCTTACTGATCCACAAGCAAGCCGGCTCCTGGTTTTTTCTTGGCGAGTTGTTTGTTGACCTGCCCTTGCCCATAGATGATCAGCCACAAGAAAAGGGCTGTGGCAAATGTAACGCCTGTATCACGCTTTGCCCCACCGGCGCAATTGTGGAGCCCTATGTGGTGGATGCCCGCAAGTGTATTTCTTATCTGACCATTGAATTACAAGGCCCGATCCCCGAGCAGTATCGCTCATTACTGGGCAATCGAATCTATGGTTGCGACGACTGCCAACTGGTTTGCCCATGGAATCGCTATGGCCAGCTCACTGACGAACAAGACTTCCACCCCCGCCAGCAGCTCAAAGATCAAGAGCTGGTTACCCTATTCAACTGGGATGAACCCACGTTTTTGAAAAATACAGAAGGCAGCCCTATTCGCCGTATTGGTCATGAACGCTGGCTGCGTAATTTGGCCGTTGGACTGGGTAATGCCGACCCCGACCCCGGCATTATCAGGGCACTTGAGGCACGTCTTGAGTCGGCCTCCGAGCTGGTCCGGGAACATATTGTCTGGGCACTGGAGCAGCAACGTACCAAACAAGCTCAGCAACAACGTAAAAGCGCCAGATTGATCCGTATAATCGAGAAAGGCCTGCCGCGAGATGCTTGATAAAACCATTATATTTCAATAAATTAAATCACTTTAACATCGAGCTGTAAACTACACCGCTATGGTGAGCAAAATACGCCTCACCTAGGGTCATCTGGACTATTAGGCTAGTGTTGTTACAGCGGCACTGCAAAACTCACTCTTCTTTGTTACTGTGATTGCTTTCCCGTCGAACTGAGCAAGGACAAATCACTTTCGATTTCAGTGAAGGCTTCACGCACCTGCATAATGGCTTCTTCTCGGGCGATGGATCCCTGAATCGCTTCATCAATATGCTGGTATATAAAGACTTCCTGATCTTCATCCAGCCCCATGGTCGGGATCCGTTGCTCGAATACTTCCTGGAGATTTCTAAAAATAGATTCATTCTGACTGCGATTATTATTAAGCAAAGCCAGTAACCCGGTGAACTTACTGTGGATCATGGTAATGGCTTCATTCAGCTCTGCCTGCTGACAGAGCAGTTGTTTCCGCGTCAGGATGGCCAACAATTGCTGCTCTGTAACGCTGGCGATAAAGCAGATATGATCTCTGAGCCGACCATGCTTGTCGGCATCTTCCGATGGCATATTCAGAATCAGGACACTAACGAGGTTGTAATTCACCAGAATTCGGCTGGTAAATTCATGCAACCGCCCCTTGGAGCGTAATATTTCAAACAGTTCCAACACAATAGGTGAACACAGCCCTGCGGTTGCGAAATGATGGCGCTGCTCATCTACCCGAAATTCGATATTGCAGCTTAACCCTAAGTTATTCAGACACTGGATCAGGGCTTTTGCTAACGCCTGAATGTCATCAATCACACCGATCTGCTCAATATAACTGACGATAAAGCCCATTTCACTGCTGGTTGCCATGGCGTTAAATGCTGTGGAGGTGGCATCCTCTACCTGCTGCTCGAGAATATCTCGCTCCAGTAACATTTGCCCCAGGTTGAGTAGCTTAGCCTTGAGCTCATTGTGGCCAAAAGGTTTCACAATATAGTCTTCGGCACCAACCGCATAACCTTCCATACGCTCTTCAACCGAGCCACGCGCCGACACAAACATCACTATAATGTCCTGTGTCTGCAAATTAGCCTTCAGCTTTTTACAAACCTCATAGCCATTCATTTGTGGCATGCTCACGTCCAGCAAAACAACCTGAGGCGCAAAGTCTTCAATCACGTCCAGACACTGCTGACCACTGGTTACAGTAAGCAGTTCAAAATCAAGGTCTTCAAGTATTTCCTCAATGATTTCGAGGTTGAAAGGTTCATCATCCACCGCCAGGATTCGTTGCAATGCCATAACACAGTTCCTTTTCCGTTGCCAAAGCGTTGTCATCTGCCAGCCTGCTGTAAAACCACAAACCCAGCGGAGACACTCATCCTTTAGTTATAGACAGTGATCCCCAATGGCGCTAGTGCTCCAACTGAATTGGCAGTTCAATGTGGATGCAGGCACCTTCATCCGGATTATTCTCGGCATAAATACAGCCTTTATGCAGTAGCACGAACTCTTTGCAGATTGCTAACCCCAGTCCTGTTCCGCCCGCACCGCTATTGGTTTTACTGCTCTGTGCAAACTTGTCAAAAATGTGCTCAAGTTCATCCTCCGGGATCCCAACCCCTTTGTCACGCACCAACAGGTGCACATACCCAGATTTTTGCATGACAGTGACACTGACCTGACTGTATTCCGGGCTAAATTTCAGCGCATTGCCCAGTAGGTTTCTCATCACCTGAGTGAGTTGCTCAGCATCACAAAACAACATAATGGCTTCTTCCTGCACATCCAGCTCAATGCGTATATGTCTTGCCATGGCCAGACCCGAGACATCTTCTTTTGCAGTATGCACTAAAGTCAGCAAATTATGCGATGACGGGTTGAAAGGAAAGCGCCCTGCATCGAGCTTAGATAAATCGAGTAAGTTGTTCAGTAACAACAGCAAACGTTCACCACTGGTTTCAATCCGCGACAAATATTTTTCTAACTTACCCACAGGTATCTCACCACAACCCAGCTTGTCGAGCCCGAAGCGGGCAAAACTCAGAATTGAGTGCATCGGGGTTCTGAGTTCATGTGACATATTCGCCAGAAACTCAGATTTACTGATATTTGCGGCTTCCGCGGCTTCTTTGGCGGCCTGAAGCTGGGCCGTACGCGCCTGAACCTCGACTTCCAGCACTTCCTTGGCTTCTTCCAGTAACTGTTGCTTACGCTTTAGCTGAGCAACGTTCTTAAAAATCGCTGCTAACGCAATTTCGCCATGATGATCAATTTCGATAAAAGTGCCCATCAGGGGAATGCTGGGTCCTTCTTCCTGTGGCAACACCAGCTCACAGTTAAAATGGCGCAAGATACCGCCATTATTAATCGCTTCTTTCAGTGCTGCGACCGATGAGGGTTCAAACAAATTGAATATCGAATGCTGCTGAAGCTGATCGCTGGGCAGGCGCAACAAGGTCGTGCAACCATCGTTCGCCTCAATCACATAGCCATCCAGGTTAAACAACATGATGGGGTCCGGCGTATGCTTATAAATCACCCGCAGTAAGCTATCCCTTTCAATCAACGCATCGACCGTATCTTGTAAACGTTCAACCAGTTCCTGATTATGTCGACGCAGCAACTCGCTCTGCCAGAGTTTATGCAGAGATTGCAGCAGCGCCCCTTCATCTATGGGCTTAGTTAGCACATCTTCCACCCCCTGACGGATGGCTTCCATCATATCAACCTGATCTTGTCGCGAAGTCATCAACAAACAGCGCGTATCACGGTGAACTTGCCGCACCTTCTTAAAAACATCCAGCCCACTTCCCTGTTCCAGGTTGAAATCACAAATCAACAAATCGACATCATGGCTACTTGCCTGTTGCATAGCCTCAGCAATACAGCGCGCTGTGACCACCGAAAGTTGTGCGCCACGCAAACTGGCCGCCAGGCGGGCAAGGCGCTCCTCTCTGTGATCAACCAGTAAAATTTTGGGCAGCTCAAGACGGTCATGATCGCCCGTTTCAAGCACTCGTTCCAGCAAGCTAGTGATTTCTTTATTACCAAAAAAAGGGTAAATCACGATGGCATTACACAGCATCCGGTTTAAGCGACTGAATGCCTCGACATGTTCCGAATTTTCTGGTTTGGGAGCCAATAAAATCAGGCGGTCATGGTCTTTAAGCGCAGACAGAGCGTCGAACGTAGTATCAGGCAGTCCATGGGCAATAGCGACAACATGGTAGGCAAAAAAGTCCTGAACTTTGTGCAACACCTGAAAGTGCAGATGTACCACTTCACAACCCAGTAACTCAAATAACACCTTCAGTCTCATAGCCAGCACACTGCTGCTATCGATAATCAATACCTTGTTGTTTTCCATAACTAAACCCTGTTGTGGTAAGCCAAATTACCGGAATATTCTTCTCAATCATTGCATTCAGTTTAGTCAAGAATTGCCGAGACGATACTCTGTGCGGTTGAATCATGCTGTTTAAGAGGTAAACTGTGAACTGAACACCATCACGTCGCGTATACTCAGGCATTGAATTTAAAACAGTTTCAGGGAGCTCCCCAATGATAAAACCGCTACTGATTTCATTAGCACTGCTCACCAGCGCCAGCATTCAGGCCAGTGATATCCCTAACTTCTCAAAGAGCACAGCATGTGATGACTTCACGGGCTACGAATTCCGAAAGCTGAGATCAAAAGACACCGTTGACTTGTGTGCTTTCAAAGGCAAACCCTTATTGGTGGTCAATACCGCCAGCAATTGCGGTTTTACCGGTCAGTTCGATGGCCTCGAAAAGCTGCACAAAGCTTATGCAGATAAGGGCTTGGTCGTGCTAGGGTTTCCGTCTGATGACTTTTTCCAGGAAGAGAACGACGAGAAAGACACCGCTGAAGTGTGCTTTATTAACTATGGCGTCACCTTCACTATGATGGCAACCGGCGCGGTACGAGGCAGTGATGCAAACCCGCTCTTTCAACATCTGGGCGAGCAGAGCGGCGCGCCCATGTGGAACTTTTACAAGTACCTGATCTCTGCCGATCGTAAGACTATACAGCAGTTCAACAGCAGAACTAAGCCCATGTCTGAGCCACTGATCGCTGCGATTGAAAAAGAACTTGATCTTAAATAATGCGCTTTAAATCTAAGTATATTAGAATAATGTATGAGCATTAATTAACCACCATGGAGAGATAATGACACTAGCCAGCGCAAGACATATTTTAGTCGATAACGAAGCCCAATGCCTGGAACTTAAGCAACGTATTGCATCAGGCGAAGACTTTGCCGACATTGCCAAACAGTATTCAAGTTGTCCGTCCGGCCAGGATGGAGGAGAACTGGGCGAGTTTGGACCGGGTATGATGGTCCCCGAGTTCGACAAAGTGGTTTTTTCTGCACCGATCAATGAAGTACAAGGGCCAGTTCAGACTCAGTTCGGGTACCACCTGCTTGAAGTGACAAGCCGGGTCGATTAATCTGCCCACGCCCATTTGCTACTGGTAGCTTACTGCTGCTGGTAGCTCTGCGTGCTATTTTCTAAATATACCCTTCCCTGTTTATACCCACATAAAAGTAGTGCTATAGTCATTGCGCATCCAACTAAAACATAAGGATTGAGTGATGATCTTATACGGCTCGGACACATCTCCGTACGTCAGGCGCATCCGCATCTACTGCCTTCGCCATGACATTACCCTGGACTATCGAAAACTGGACATCTTCAGTGATGAAGGCAGAGCAACGCTTAACCGATACAATCCGGCACGAAAACTGCCTTTTCTGCTAGCTGACGATCAGCCGGTACTCGACTCAAACGTCATTGCCCGATATTTACAACAGAAATTTTCTCTTCCCCACCTCAACTGGGCGCAGGAAAATCTCTTAACGATCCTTAATGCCTGTAACGATTCCCTGGTAGAGCTTTTACTGTGTCAGCGTTCAGAGTTTGACACCAACGAAGACAGGCTATTTTTTAACCTGCAACGTGGCAGAATAGCTGAAACCCTGCATGTATTAGATCAGCGTTGCCAGGAAAACGTATTTTTAAACTGCGAGTATCTTCAGATCAGTTTATACTGCCTGCTGGATTGGATCCGCTTCAGAGACTTGTTCGACTTAACTGCGTACAGTGCTCTGGGGCAGTTTTATGACCAATGGCAGTCTCTTGATGAGGCACGTCTTACAGATCCCAGAGCATAAGCTCGTTAACTTTGGAAATACACCATGAGTGACATCGAAATAGAATCGGAAGTAGTCAGTTTTGTCGTTGCAGCGAAAAAACAGGAGCAAGTTTGGGCACTGGGCTCAGAGGATGGCGGCCTGGTTGTCGTTGACTCTAACCAGTTTGAAGAATCAGACGTGCTACTGCTGTGGGATAACGAAGACAATGCAAAAGCTCAATGTCGTGATGAGTGGGCTGATTTTAAACCTATCGCCATCGCACTGGATGAGCTGCTTGACGAATGGATTGAAGATTTACGCGACGATAACGCGCTGCTCGGCCTTAACTGGAACGATGACAACGTCTGTACAGAAATCGAGCCAGTCGGTCTTGCCCGGGCACTGTCTGAATAGTCCCGCTTAGTCGGCGCACACTAAGGCAACCAGGGTGCCTTCTATTGAGCGCACATAAGCCTGTGTGTGCTCTCCTTTTTGGCAAGGTGGTGACAAAGGCTCTGCCCCCGCAGCAACCGCCCTGTCGTAGCTTTTTGCAACATTCTCACAGCCTAAAGTCAATTCAAACCCCAGCGCAGGCTGCTTAGGCTGGCTACGAATATAGCTTTGTTTAAACTGTGCCTGAGCGACTGGGTGTGTGGCGAATGCCAGCAGCACTTCTCCGGTATCCAGCTCTCCATAATCCCCGTCCTCGCTGAGACCACAGGCACTCAGGCCAAATGCCTGATAGTAAAAATCCAGTACCTCTTCGACACTATCAACGTAGATCACGGTTTTCAGAAACTGCATGGCGAATATTCGGGCTAAATAAATATAAATAAAGCATATTTTTCGTTCAGCGTAAACCGCTTTAGGATCCGGACAGCAATGACGCAGACAGTAAAAAGGGCGCCATTGGCGCCCTGTTATCAAGCAATTACTGCTTATTCTTTTGCTCTTTCGTAAATGCCCTGAGTTTACGCTTCTGCGACAGGGTCATTTTATTGGTGCGACCAGAATAGGGGTTATCCCCTTCACGGAACTCGATCTTAATCGGCGTGCCCATGATATTCAGCGCTTTACGATAGTAATTCATCAGGTAACGCTTATAACTGTCAGGCAAGTCATGCACCTGATTCCCATGGATCACGATGCGCGGCGGGTTATATCCCCCGGCGTGCGCATATTTCAGCTTAACCCGACGACCACGCACCAGAGGTGGCTGGTGATCGGCCTGAGCCATGTCCATGATACGTCTGAGCATAGCGGTACTAACACGCTTAGTTGCCGATTCATAGGCTTCTTCAACCGATTCAAACAGGTGACCCACTCCAGTCCCGTGTAATGCCGAAATAAAATGCAGGCGAGCAAAATCAATAAAGCCAAGACGACGGTCCAGTTCAGACTTAATACGCTCTTTCACGTAGTCATCCAGACCATCCCATTTATTCACTGCGATCACCAAAGAACGACCCGCATTCAGGGCAAAGCCCAGCAGACTGAGATCCTGGTCAGAGATACCATCACGGGCATCGATCACCAGTAAAATAACGTTGGCGTCTTCAATCGCTTTTAGCGTTTTGATAACCGAGAACTTTTCGACCACATCACTGACTTTCTTACGCTTGCGGACACCGGCGGTGTCTATCAGTACATAGTCGCGCTCATTACGGGTCATCGGAATGTAGATGGAATCCCGTGTGGTGCCAGGCATATCATATACAATGACCCGCTCTTCACCGAGAATACGGTTAGTAAGCGTCGATTTTCCCACATTTGGTCGACCAATAATCGCCAGTTTAATGGGTTTGTCTTCAAAGCCGGTTTTCCCCTCTTCCGGGGCTTCTTCCCCTTCCAGGTAAAGCTCTGTCAGCAGCTCATCGTCCTGCTCAATCTCATCTTCTTCAGCAGCCAGTTCGGCAATTACCGGACCCAGCGTGGCTTCAAGGAGTTGCGTCACGCCTCGACCATGCGCTGCAGCAATATGATATACCTCACCCAGTGCTAGCTGATAAAACTCAGCACAGTTAGAATCAGCATCAATACCGTCTGTTTTATTGGCAACAACAAAGCTTTTTTTCTGTTGCCTACGCAAATGCTGCGCAATGGCTTGGTCAGCCGCGGTCATGCCGGCACGGGCATCAACCAGAAAGAGCACCACATCGGCTTCTTCAATGGCCAGCAAGGATTGCTCTGCCATTTCCGTTTCGATACCTTCTTCACTGCCATCAATACCGCCGGTATCGACCACGATAAATTCATAGCCATCATAGTTTGCCTGGCCATATTTACGGTCACGTGTCAGGCCCGGAAAGTCCGCCACCAACGCATCACGCGTGCGGGTCAGACGGTTAAATAAAGTGGATTTACCCACATTGGGTCGCCCGACGAGAGCGATCACAGGAAGCATAGACTACCTCTTTTAAAAACAACAAAAGGCTTCGCACCGCGAAGCCTTACTTCTATTTATACCGTGTAAAGTGATTACGGAATTTTTACCGCACTGACTTCACCATCACGGGTGTACAGGATCAGTTTGTCATCTACCACGATTGGCTCGACAAAAAAGCCCGAACTATCAAATTCTTCGCGAGACACCAGAGCACCAGTTTGTTTATCCAGCCAGTGCAAGTTTCCTTCCTGATCTCCGACTACCAGATAGTCTCCCGCTACTGCCGGGGTGGTCAGATACCAGCCGCGTAATGCCGACTGACTCCAGCGTTCGATACCTGATTCTCTATCTAGAGCATAGAGTACGCCCTCGCTATCTACCAAATAAATGGTATTCAGTTCAATGCTCAGGTCTCGGTAACTGCTGTATTCACGGTCCCAGATCACATTACCATTGCGCACATCCAACGCCGCTAGTTTACCATTATACGCTATGGTATACACGGTACTGCCAATCACAACAGGCTTAGTATCTACATCAACCAGACGCTCAAACTCAGATGCACCTTTTGCCAAGGCAATATCTGTGCTCCAAGCCATAAAGCCATTTTCTGCAATCAATACCGACAGCTTGCCGCTTTCTTCACCGACCAGTACGCCGCCATTTGCTGACGTGGGAGAACTCAAGCCACGCAAGGTCAGTGCCGGAACTTCTTGTTCAAACTGCCAACGCTCTTCACCCGTATCAGGGTGCAACGCCAACAACTTACCTGAACCCAGATTCACATACACCAGACCATCTCCGGCAGCAGGTGTAGAAAGGGCCTCTCCCGGGACTGACTTGCGCCAAACCACCTCACCGGTTTCACGATCCAGAGCAACAACTTCGCCATGCTCTGAGCCGATATATAACTTGCCATAGGCCTGCAAAACGCCACCCGACAACTTTGCACTGTCATCGTCTTCCCAGGGCCAAAAAGCAGGATTCTCACGGGTATCGACTTCCCACAGCGTATCACCACTGCCAACATCCAGCGCAGCAACGAGACCGTTTCGCTCAGCAACATAAACGGTGTTCTGATAGAAGGTTGGGGTCAAACGAGAAAAGTAATGCTCAACGCCGTCGCCCACAGACTCCTGCCAAACCACATTCGTTTCGAACTGATTCACAATCTCAGGTAACACCAACTCTTGCTCATCATCACTTGAGGAACACCCTAGCAATGACGCCATACATAGCGTCAGAGAGGCCATAGTCAACTTCTTCATGGCTACTCCTTAAAGTGCTGCTGTGCCAGCCAGGTCGTCCAGTTTGATTTGCAACAGTGGGTTATTGTCGCTGCCACCGGCTGTCACTGCCTTTTGATATTCATCACGCGCGGCGTCTTTTTTACCTTGCGCTAAAAGAATATCACCTTTGACTTCAGCAAGCTGGGCTGCAAAGCTTTCAGGCATTTGATTGCCTAACGTGGCCATTGCCGCACTGTAATCTTCTTGTGCCGCCTGAACACGTGCTAAACGCAGATAAGCCGTGGCTTTTAGCTCTGGCGCTTTCACCTTACTTGCTGCGAAGCTCAGCTTCTCTTGAGCAACATCTAACTTACCTTGCTCCACCGCTTCTTTGGCAGCAACAAAAGCTGCCAGGACTGCGTAGCTGGACTCGCCGTTATTCGTTAAAAATTCATCGCTTTTGGTCAGAACGTCACCACTATCAACCAGCTGGTTGTAGGCTTCAGAACCTGCTTCTGCGCTATCGATTTGATGCTGATTGTAAGCTTTCCAACCATACAGACCACCCAGGCCCAGCACCGCGCCGATAATCAAAGATGTTCCATTTTCACGGAAAAATCGTTTTATTGCTTCGGCTTGTTGTTCTTCTGTTGAATAAATTTCCATTCTGACCTCTTTATTAATAGCGTAAAGCCAGTACCCAACTTTTGAGTAACCCGGCTTTACTGCGCATCAGCGCTTATTCCACCAACGTTGACAACAGGCTCTTTGCCTCTGCCAGTGTCAGGGTAACTTGTTCTTTATGTTCGCGGAGATACTTAACAGTCACCTTACCTTCGGCTAATTCATCTTCGCCAAAAATCAGGGCAACCAAGGCATCGCTTTTGTCCGCACGTTTTAATTGTTTCTTGAAGTTGCCACCACCGGCGTTAACCAGTACACGCAGGCCAGGGATTTCACTGCGTAGTTGTTGCGCAATGACCGGAGCCTGAATGCCAGCCTGCTCGCCCATCGCTGCAACGAACACATCTGCATTACGGCGTAATGTGCCGATACGCTCAAGCTCTTGTAACATCAGTACAAGACGCTCCATACCCATGGCAAAGCCCACAGCCGGAGTCGCTTTACCACCGACTTGCTCTACCAAGCCATCATAACGGCCACCGGCACACACGGTACCCTGCGCGCCTAAGCTATCCGTTACCCATTCAAATACGGTGCGATTATAATAGTCCAGGCCGCGTACCAGTTTTTCATTAACCTGGTATTCGACGCCCGCAGCGTCCAAACGTTCACATAAATTTGCAAAATGTTGACGAGACTCTTCGTCCAGATATTCAGACAGTTTTGGTGCATTCACCAAAATGGCCTGAACGTCTGGATTTTTGCTATCCAAAACGCGCAATGGATTGCTGTGCATACGACGTTTTGAGTCTTCGTCGAGTTGTGACTCGTGCTGCTCAAGGAACGCAATGAGCGCATCACGATAAGTTGCACGCGCTTCGTTTGAGCCCAGTGAATTCAGTTCCAGACGAACAAAATCCTTGATCCCAAACTGCTGCCATAAACGCGCAGTCATCAGGATCACTTCCGCGTCCATATCGGCACTGGCTACGCCAAAGGTTTCCACACCAAACTGGTGGAACTGGCGGTAACGGCCCTTTTGCGGACGCTCGTGACGAAACATTGGGCCCATGTACCACAAACGCTGTTCCTGATTGTACAGTAAGCCGTTCTGATTACCGGCCCGCACACAAACAGCGGTGCCTTCAGGACGCAAGGTCAGGAAATCGCCATTGCGATCTTCGAAGGTATACATTTCTTTTTCAACGATATCGGTGACTTCACCAATCGAGCGCTTAAACAGCTCGGTGGATTCTACGATAGGGAAGCGGATCTCCTGATATCCAAAAGATGCCACTGTGTCACGTAAGATAGATTCTACCTTCTGCCAGACTTGCGTATCACCCGGCAGACAATCGTTCATACCTCGAATTGCCTGAATTTGTTTTGCCACTGAAAATCCTAGTAATCTAATTTTTTACACGAAATGGCTGGCTAAGCCCGATGACTTAGCCAGATCTGATAAACCCGCTATTATACCCAGCTAGGCTAAAACGTAAACGCTTAGTTTGCCTAGTCTGTACCGGTTATTCGACTATCTTGACATCGATTTTGGGTTCATTCTGCTGTTTTTCAACATAGCTGCGTACCTGCTCTTCCAGCTGTTCGACAATATGGTCATTGTCGATACGCAGTTTCTGGCGTTCACCATTGATGTACAAACCCGAACGACGATTCGCGCCAGCTAGTCCCAAATCACTTACCAGCGCTTCACCGGGACCGTTCACCACGCAACCAATCACAGAAACAGAGATGGGTGCGGTAATATCCTCAAGGCGCTCTTCCAGCTGGTTCATCGTATTAACTACATCGAACTCCTGCCGTGAACAGCTTGGACAAGCAATAAAGTTGATACCGCGTGAGCGGATCCGCAAAGACTTCAGGATATCAAAACCCACTTTGACTTCCTGAACCGGATCGGCTGCTAAAGATACGCGCAGCGTATCACCAATCCCCTCAGCCAATAGCATCCCCAGGCCCACAGCAGATTTCACCGAGCCCGCGCGCATCCCACCGGCTTCGGTGATCCCCAGGTGCAGAGGCTGATCAATTTCTTTTGCCAGCAGGCGATAGGCACCCACAGCTAAAAATACATCTGAGGCTTTAACTGAGACTTTAAACTGGTCAAAGTCGAGTCGCTGAAGTATTTCGACATGGCGCATAGCCGATTCAAGCAAAGCTTCTGGCGTCGGTTCACCATACTTTTCCTGTAAATCACGCTCCAGTGACCCACCGTTGACGCCGATCCGAATGGGAATATTTTTATCCCGGGCGGCATCAACTACAGCACGAATACGCTCTTCGTTACCAATGTTCCCTGGGTTGATGCGCAGGCAATCCACGCCATATTCCGCTACTTTCAGGGCAATACGGTAATCGAAGTGGATATCTGCGACTAACGGAATTTCTGACTGCTCTTTGATACTCTTAAACGCTTCTGCGGCTTCCATGGTTGGCACGGATACTCGCACAATGTCTGCGCCGGCATCGGCAATCGCCCGGATCTGAGCCACAGTGGCATCTACGTCCAGGGTATTGGTGTTGGTCATCGACTGCACGGCGATCGGTGCGCCATCCCCGATTGGGACATTACCCACATTGATGCGTGTGGATTTTCTACGTTTGATCGGTGATTCTGAAAACATGACGATTACTCTGCTAACGGTAAATTAAATTTGGCTAAACGGTTACGTGGCAACCCGGAAATATCCACGGCTTCGCCATCCAGTGTGATGCTCACAGCACGATGTTTGCCCAGTACGACTGAAAACGGGGCAACACCACTGACGGTCATGGTATACCCTGCTTTTTTAACACCAAACGCAACCCGTTCCTGGCTGGCGTCAAAGATCTCAACCCAGCTGTCCTCTTTGAACACCATCACTATGGTGCTCTGTGAAAATTCGCTTTGTGTATTGCCGGGCTCTGGGGCTGGGGCAGTTACCGCCGGAGACGACAATTCAGTAGCCACAGTATTCTGTGGTACTTCAGTGCTCACCTGTGTAGCCTCGCTCTCAGACGTCGCCGACGCTAATTGAGGTCGCGCTTCGCTCACATCATCTGACGGTACAGCAGGCTCTGTGGTGGTGTTCAATTCACCACTATCGATCGTGTCCTCAATTGGCGTATTCTCTCGTGCCGTTTCTTTTGGTACCTCATTTGGCACACCGGTGACAGGTGCACTGACCTGAGGAATATCTCGGGCGTCCCCTGGCGTGATCTCGTTTTGTGTGCTGATAGTTTGCCAGAACCAAATTGCTGAGCTACCGATCACCAGCGCCAGGACAGCGTAACTAAACCACATCAGGCGATTATCATGCGCTTCTTTTTCGGTTCGACGCGAAAAGCTCTTCATCTTGCCCTTTTGCTCGGGTACGACTGGGGACTGATATAACCGTAAGGTTTCCTGTGCATCCAGGCCCAGTAAGCCACAATAGCTTTTGATATACCCTTTCACAAAGGTCTCAGGGCCCAGCTTGTGATAGTCGTCCTGTTCCAGCTTGTTGATTTGAGATTCACTGAGCTTCAGCCGTGCGGTGATCTCCTCAAAACTGACGCCTTTGTCGTGTCTGGCTTTTGCCAGTGTTTGTCCGAGCGACAGTACGTCGCTGCCGGTATCTGTGTCTAATTCTGCTTCGTTCATAAAGTATAGTTATCTGGATCCACGATTAAGAGATGTCGCCCCGGTTGTAAGACGATACCCGGTGTCAATTTGTTCCACCGCATCAGGTCGTCAATCTGTAAATTATATTCCATTGCAATGTCGAACAATGACTGGCCTTCGCCAATGGTGTGAACGATTTTAGGGTCATTTAAATACACCACCTGACCAATCGACAGCTTGTCCGACTCGCGTAAATTATTCCATGCCATCAGTTTTTCTAACTTTAGGTTGTACTTCACTGACACACTAAACAGGTTTTCTCCCAGCCTGACGGTGTGCTGAGGGATGCTGGGAAGCATAATATCTGTGTTCAATAAGCCACCCACAGCGCGATTTGATGTCCGAGCAGAAGCAGGTTCAGCTGGCAGTTGTGCCAACCAACTATCTGTAGGCTCAGCGCTTGGTCGGGATGAAGACGCTGAAAATGAAATATCCTCAGGGTCAGGCTCATAAAACACCACTTTCCCTTGTTGCATTGAAATCACAGGTTTAACCACAGCTGAAGTCGCCTTTTGTGGTTTTGTCGCGGCGCTCACTGTATCCTGTGCAAGTGAATTCTGGGTGAATTGCTGAGTACGCAACGAACGTGCGGGCGCTTTTATCTGTGACTGTTGAGACACAACAGGGGATAGCGCTGGCGCCTCAACGCGAGTACTAGCAGCCTCTACTTTCCGACGTACCTTGATCTTAGGCTCTGCCACTATATGGGTCGGCGATTTATGAGTAATCTTAGTTAACTGGGCTTGACGGTATTGCTCCTTCAGGCGTTCAAATTCGCTGTCCTTCAAACGCTGCTGGATCACCAGCGCAGCCTGAGGAGACTCAGGGTAAGTTTGCAACAACAAAGTGGCTGTTTCTTCAGCTTGTTGCAAATGACCTTTGCGTAACTCCAGTAAGTGAGACAGCAATAATCCACGTGCCGAGACAAACCCGCGGTCACCATACACCTTAAGGACTTCTTCTGCTCTATGCAGTTCACTCTTTGCATAGTGTAAGCCAGCCATTAATAACAGGGTCGACTGACGCTGACCATTGTGTTTCTCGGCGCTGCCCAGGTATTCCAATGCCAGTTCAAAGTTATCCTGACGCAGTGCACACAGGGCTAAATTTTCATAACTCTGTGCAACGCGAATATAGCTTGGGATCTCTATGGCTTTAAACAGCTGCTCCGTCGCTTCATCATACTTGCCGATGCGACATAAAAAGGTGCCGTAGTTATTGAGCGTATTGGGATCTTTGGGTGCCAGTGCCAGTGCTTTTTGATAAGCCTGTTCGGCACGGGCATTCTCGCCCACCTGCTCATAGTAGTAAGCCAGAGAATAGTGTGCTTCGGGGAGTTGTGGCGCCAAAGTCAGTGCCCGCTCCAGGTTGTACTTAGCCTGCGTGTTATTGCCGTTTGCCAGATATTGCAATGCCAGCGAAATACGGGTTTTAGCAGCATCTTCACGGCTTGCTTTGCTTTGTACAACCGGTTTGTCACTGTTGGCATAGCGAGTTTCGGTCACGCAGCCACTCAGTATCACGCTCAATGTCAGCAGCACCCCGGTTCGGGCAGCCACAGTGCGCTTTGAGACCTCAAAGGAGAAACTTTTTACCAATGAAAACATAGCTAAACTAAACACTTTAGTTATAAGCGCGCACTGACAGGTGACACTCGGCGCAAGGCCGCAGGCATAGCTCACCAGAGCGCTGTTGATCTATGCCCATATATTACCCGAATGCGTTCGAGTTTCACCCTTTTTTTAGCCAACCTTCACCGCTATCGCATTGTCTTGCAGCTGCTTTTTCTTAGCAAGGCGTTTGGTTCTGTCGACCACGTCTCCTACCAGCTGACCACAGGCAGCATCGATATCATCACCTCGGGTGCGACGCACGATACAGGTTAACCCAGCGGCCTGAAGTACTTTAGAGAAACGGTCGATACGACTGTTGCTCGAACGTCCATATTCGTTGCCCGGGAACGGGTTGAATGGGATCAGGTTGATTTTAGACGGCGTGCCTTTCAATACCTGAACCAGTTCATGGGCATGATCGGTGCTGTCGTTCACGCCCTGCAACATCACATATTCAATGGTAACGTCTTTGTTGGCTTTTGAACCATCGATATAACGGCGACAGGCCGCTAAGAATTCTTCAATCGGGTACTTTTTATTGATAGGCACCAGCTCATCACGCAGCGGGTTGTTTGGCGCATGCAAGGAAATCGCCAGTGCGACGTCAATTTTTTCTTTCAGGATATCCAATGCCGGTACCACGCCCGAGGTACTCAAAGTAACACGACGCTTAGACAGGCCGAATGCCCAGTCATCCATCATCAGTTCCATGGCAGGCACCACGTTATTGATGTTAAGCAGCGGCTCCCCCATGCCCATCATCACCACATTGGTGATCGGACGCTTGGTGCTGTCACCATCATGCAAGCCAATGTCTTTGGCTACGCGCCACACCTGACCGATGATCTCGCTGACTTTAAGGTTACGGTTAAAGCCTTGTTGCGCCGTGGAGCAAAAAGTACATTCCAGCGCACAGCCAACCTGAGAAGACACACACAAGGTGGCGCGGTCTTTTTCCGGGATCCACACGGTCTCCACTTCCTGTCCGCCATCCAGCACAAGGGCGTACTTGATGGTGCCATCGCTGGCCTGCTGGCGTACCGAGATTTCCGGTGCACGGATCTCACACTCCGCCTGCAACTTAGCGCGCAGCTTTTTATTGATGTTGCTCATATCATCGAAGTTATCGATGCCGAAGTGGTAAATCCATTTCATGACCTGATCGGCGCGAAACGGCTTTTCACCGTATGATGCAAACAACTCGCGCATCCCCTCGCGATTTAAATCAAGTAAGTTAATTTTTTTCTCAGTCGTAGTCATGAAACAACCCCAGATCAGATGACGGCCAGTGCAAATTTAATAAAACGCCAAATTGTACAAAATTCAATCAGCGCTTTCAAATCTGAATACTTTGCTAAACCTGCTGTCTGTCGCATTCAGGCTTAGCAAAGTGCATCAGGGACGAAAAAAGGGCGCTAAGGCCCTTCTTTCCTGTCACCGCGCTCGAATTAACGAGTACGTGCACACAGCTCTTCTTCAGTGAAGAAGTAAGCGATTTCACGTGCAGCAGACTCTGGAGCGTCTGAACCGTGTACCGCATTTTCGTCGATGCTGTCAGCGTAATCAGCACGTAGCGTACCCGCTAGGGCTTCAGCTGGGTTAGTTGCACCCATGATTTCACGGTTTTTACGGATTGCATCTTCACCTTCAAGTACCTGAACCATTACTGGACCAGATGTCATGAACTCAACCAAAGCACCGAAGAAAGGACGCTCTTTGTGCTCTGCGTAGAAACCTTCCGCTTTCTCTTGAGAAAGGTGGATCATTTTAGCTGCAACGATCTTCAGACCAGCAGACTCGAAACGGTTGTAGATTGCACCGATGTGGTTTTTAGCTACCGCATCAGGCTTAACGATTGAAAAAGTACGCTCTAAAGCCATCTTTTTTGCTCCAAAATGAAATTAATGAATTTATACGGGCGCGAATTATACGCGTTTTAGATGTAAAAACCTACTATTTCCGTCCCGCTTTGATTTTGTGTGAAACCAGGCCTTATGTGACCGCAGGTTGGGCAATTTGTCAGGGACCCCGCAAAACCTGATCCAAGTCAAAAAACACCTCGGCGGCTTGCCCTATACTGCGCCGCTTTTTGATTTAACCCAATCGTCAGGTTCACTGCAATGCAGGGCACGCAGACGATTGATTTACCCCAACAGCTGACCCGTAATCAGTTCAATGTATGAGGTTTTTGAGATGTTTGTACCTGAGCTCCTTTCACCCGCCGGTAGTTTAAAGAATATGCGTTACGCTTTTGCGTACGGTGCCGATGCCGTGTACGCCGGCCAGCCGCGCTACAGCCTGCGCGTGCGCAACAATGAATTCGACCTGGCCAACCTCGAAATTGGCATTAACGAAGCCCACCAGCAAAATAAAAAGCTGTATGTGGTGTCTAACATTGCGCCGCACAACGGCAAGGTCAAAACTTACCTGCGCGATATTGAGCCGGTTATTGCCATGCAACCGGACGCGCTGATCATGTCCGACCCGGGTCTTATCATGCTGGTACGCGAAAAGTGGCCCGATATGCCCATTCACCTGTCCGTTCAGGCCAACGCCGTCAACTATGCCGCCGTACAATTCTGGGCAAAGCAAGGTATAGAGCGGGTGATCCTGTCGCGGGAGCTGTCGCTGGAAGAAATTGCCGAGATCCGCACTTTGTGTCCGGATACTGAGCTGGAAGTGTTCGTGCATGGTGCGCTGTGTATGGCCTACTCAGGGCGCTGCCTGCTCTCTGGCTACATCAATAAGCGCGACCCGAACCAGGGCACCTGCACCAATGCCTGTCGCTGGAGCTACGACGTTAAACCGGGAGAAGAAAACGCCACAGGCGATGTGGTGCACAAAATTGACCCGCAACAGGTGATCCCAACGCTCGGCGACGGGCAACCGACCGATCAGGTGTTTATGCTCGAAGAACAAGGTCGCCCGGGTGAGTATATGCCGGCCTTTGAAGATGAGCATGGCACTTACATTATGAATTCCAAAGACCTGCGTGCCGTACAATACGTGGATCAGCTGACCAAGATGGGCGTGCACAGCCTGAAAATTGAAGGCCGGACTAAGTCTTTTTACTATGTTGCCAGAACTGCGCAGGTTTATCGCCGCGCTATTGACGATGCCGTCGCCGGTAAACCGTTCGACCCGTCACTGATGCGAACACTGGAAAATCTGGCGCACCGAGGCTACACCGAAGGCTTCCTCAAGCGCCATGCCCATCAGGAATACCAGAACTACGACTATGGTCACTCAGTATCTGATCAGCAGCAGTTTGTTGGCGAGATCCTGGGACGCCACGACAATGGCCTGGTGGAAATTGACGTTAAAAACAAGTTCTGTACCGGCCACAGCCTGGAGTTGATGACCCCACAGGGTAATATCAGCTTTAACCTTGAGCACATGGAAAACAAAAAAGGCGAGCAGATCAGCGATGCCAAGGGCTCGGGCCATATTGTGAAGATCCCACTGCCCGAAGACATTGACCTGAGCCACGCTATTTTGATGCGTAACCTGGGCGCACAGGAAGACACCCGCAATCCGTTTAAAAAAGCCTGAACCGGCCAGAACGGAGCGTAAACTATGGCGTTACTGATCAATAGTAAATGTATTAACTGCGATATGTGCGACCCGGAATGCCCCAACCAGGCAATCTATATGGGTGAGAAAATCTATGAGATAGACCCGGATAAGTGCACAGAATGTGTCGGCCACTACGACCAGCCAACCTGTGTCAGTGTCTGCCCGATTGACTGTATTAAACCAGACCCCGCACACCGCGAGAGCCTGGATACGCTGGCTGAGAAGTTTCTCAAACTCACAGGCCAGAGCTAATCTCTGCTAAAAGCGCCCACGGGCGCTTTTTCCTTTTGTTATTATTCGGATATCTGCACAGCAAAGTAAACTCCGATCCGCCTCCCCAACGTATCATTCCCTTGTAAACCTGCGTACTGTTCGATTGCAAAACCCATAGGCTGTGCCAGACTTGTTAAGGCGTCTAACTTTTAAACAGGGAGTCTCTATGCCGGGCTGTAAAACTTGCCGTTGTCACACCGATTACAAAATGGACATCACTATGGCCATGCAACCGATAGTGAACCTGCGCACCCGGCAAGTCTATGCCTATGAAGCACTAGTCAGAGGCACTCAGGGTCAGTCGGCCGGGCAGGTACTCGCTCAGGTCACAGAAGACAGCAAATATTATTTCGACCAGTTGTGCCGTACTACTGCCATTGAGATGATGGCTGGTCTCAGCGACACAGCCAAGCTCTCCATCAACTTTTTACCCAACGCCATTTATGATCCCCAAACCTGCTTGCGCAAAACCCTAGAAGCCGCCGATAAATTCAACCTGGCAAAGAAACGTATTATTTTTGAGGTCTCTGAACAGGAACACCTCACTGACCATGAAAAACTCATCGATATCGCCAATACGTATAACAAAAACGGCTTCAAGGTTGCATTGGACGATTTTGGCGCAGGCTATGCGGGCATTGAAGTGCTGCACCGCTTTCAGCCCGATATCATCAAGCTCGATATTTCACTGGTTAGCGGCATTGCACAGGACCCGGTCAAACAAGCCATCGTGGATGGCATATGCCTGATGGCTCGCCGACTAAATATCGACCTGGTGGTCGAAGGCGTCGAAACTCTGGCGGACTACCAGTGCCTGTGCGATTTAGGGGTGTACCTGATGCAGGGCTATCTGTTTGCCAAACCCGTGATTGCAACTTTGCCGACCCCCAGCTTTCCCACGGAGCCAGCCGAGCACGCCGAGTAAGGACATCCCATGGAATCCAACAGTTTTGAGTCATTTTTTCATGATACCTATATGCCACACGGGCACTGTTATTTATGGCAACCCCACCTGCTGTGGGGCAATGTTATTTCGGATTTACTCATTGCCACCGCTTACTTCTCTATCCCCATTGCCATTATGATATTTGCCAAAAAACGGCCTGATGTTGGCGGACACTGGCTGTTTGTGTTGTTTTCAAGCTTTATCTTGCTGTGTGGACTGACTCATTTGATAGGGATTTACACAGTCTGGCAAGGTGCCTATGGCATGCATGCTCTGGCCAAAATGGCCACCGCTCTGGTCTCTATCACCACAGCGGTGTACATGTTCCGCCTTATTCCCAGTGCCATTGCCATTCCCACCCCGAATCAATTTCAGGGGGTGTCCCGCAAGCTCGACAAGGTCACACAGGAAAAACATCAGCTGGACTCAAAACTGGCTGAGCATGAGTTAACCCACTTTATTCTCAACAGCCTGCCTGCCAGTATCGTGGTTCTCGATGAAACCTTTAAAATCACTCAGTGTAACCCGCACTTTCTTAAGGCCTTAGATCTTTGTGACACCCAACTCAATGGTCAGCCGCTGAGCGAGTGGATTGAATTCAGCGATCCCTTTACCACCATAGATACGCTGGCCCATAAGCTGAGCAATGCAGAATCAGCGGAGCTGTCAACTTTATGCCATGTTACGACACAAGCTAAGTCCACCATTCCAATGGAAATGAAGCTGGTTAAGGCCCAGTTTGAAGGACAAAGTGTGGTGCTAGCGCTGTTTAATAACCTGAGTACGCTTAAAAATACCGAACGAGCACTCAAAGAGTCTGATAAAAAAATGCGCCGGGCCATCAATGCCACCGCCGATGGCATCTGGGAGTGGAATGTTGTCACTGGCGAGGTCAGTTACTCGCCTCGCCTGATGGCGATGATAGGCAAAGCCAATATAGAGCACCCTGGTTATGAGGACTGGTTTGAACATATTCACCCTGAGCACCGCCAGCGTGTAGAACAGGCCATTGAACACCACTTTAAAAGTAAGGAACAGTACCAGGTGGAGTATCAGGGCCGCAACGAACACGGCGAGTACAGTTGGTTTATGGCAGTGGGTAATAGCCAGTTTGATGAGCAGGGCAAACCCCTGCTGATGTCTGGCGCGCTGCGCAACATCGACTCCAGCAAAATACTGGAGCGTAAAGTCAGTGAAAAAACCAACATCTTAAACGCAATCTATAATGGTGCCAGTCAGGCCATCTGGCTATTGCAGATAGAAGAAGACGGTGATTTTACTTTCCTGGAATTTAATCCAACCGCCTGCCAACGCGCATCCATCAAGCTGGAGGACATTCAGTTCAAACGCTTATCCGAGTTACGCGGAAAAATGTTTGATGACCAAATTCTCAACCATATTCAGGATAACTACCAGACCTGTTGCGAACTCAAAAAGCCGTTGGAGTATATCGAAATGCTGCCAACGCATGGTCAGGAATTATGGTATCAAACAACGTTGTACCCTTTGCTCGATAGTCAGGGTAACGTAAAACAATTGGTTGGAACCGCTATTGACATCACAGCTCGGAAATACGCAGAGACCGAATTACGAGACAGCCAACAATTTTTGCAACGCATCATAGACTCTGCCGTCTGCGGTTTGTACTTGTTTGATCTGACACAGCAGACCAATGTGAAAATCAACCGCAGATACACACACCTGCTCGGGTATACACTTCAGGAGCTGGAAAACCGCAATCTGATGGAGCTGTTTCACCCACAGGAGCGCCCTTTGTTAGATGCTCATATGAAAGAAGTCGTTAGCAGTCAGAGCGGTGATTTAATCCCATTAAAGTACCGCTTCAAGCATAAGCAGGGACACTGGGTCTGGTGTTATTCGCTAGATACAATAGTCACCCGAGATGAGCAGGGTAACCCGGAGCTGATGTTGGGGACCTTTGTCGATATCACGGAACAAACCAACCTGCTGCGTGAATTACAGGAATCCAATGCCAGCCTCGAACATTTTGCCTTCATTGCTTCTCATGACTTACAAGAGCCACTGCGTAAAATCTCCGCCTTTTCCGACAGCTTGTCATTACGGCTGGCTCCAGCCCTGAAAGAGGACGATAAAGCCTGCTTTGAAATGGACAGGCTACTGGATGCAACGCAGCGCATGCGCACCATGATCCAGGACCTACTCAAGCTATCCCGGCTGAATGCGCACCAATTAAAACTAACCCGAGTATCACTCAATAGCCTGATTACTGAAGCGTGCGATCAACTGAGCTTTATAATTGAGGAAAGTCACGCCCAAATAGAATGTGATAACCCGGATTGCGAACTGGAAGTGGATGCCTCTTTGTTTATTCAAATCTGGCAGAACCTGATTGCTAACAGTATTAAGTTCTGTGCTGACGACAAGGCACCCTGCGTGCGGATCACTATCCAGCGCGAGGGCACGACGCTAATGCTGCACTATCAAGACAACGGCATCGGTGTACCTGAGCAGTTCAGGCAACAGATTTTTGAACCCTTCAGGCGTTTACATGGCGACAGCCACAAAGGCAGCGGGATTGGTCTATCCTTATGTAAGAAAATAGTTGACCTGCATGGTGGGCAAATTACCTGTATCGACAGCGAACACGCTGGTGCACACTTTGTAATCACGCTAAAACAACGGGAGCTATGATGGAAATCGTATTAGTTGAAGACGACCCGGATGACATTTATTTCTTCCAGCAAGCCTGTGCAGAACTTCCCCGGGAGCCCAAAGTCACCGTGTTAAACAACGGCATTGAGTTTATCTCTCATGTGCAGCAAAGTGACAGCCAGATGCCCGTTTACCTGCTGGATTTAAACATGCCACACAAGGGCGGGCTCGAAGCGCTGGAAGAGCTGCAACAGCTGGGGTTGGTAAACTCCTTGTTGGTGATCTGCTACACCACGTCGGACAGCCCCAAAGATATCGCCAAAGCCTATCATCTTGGTGCCAAATCTTATTTAACCAAACCGAACCGCCTGACGGAGCTGACCGAGCTGGTCCAAACGCTCATTAAATATTGGTTTCAATACAATCAAAAACGCAAAGGATAAGGTATGAATGCCAGGTTAATCTATTTACTCGAGGACAATCAGGATGACATCTATCTGGTGAAAGAACTGCTAAGCCAGCACCATGGTAAGCACCATTATGCCGTCAATGCCTTTGAAACCATAGAGTCGCTGCGTGATGCAGTCGCCCAGCTTAATCCCGAAGCCATTTTAATGGACCTTAACCTGCCACAAAGCCGGGGGCTGGAAACCTTGCTGCGGGTTAAAGACTTTGCCGCACACATCCCCATCATAGTGTTGACGGGCATGTCCGACGAAATGTTTGGCGAGAAAGCCATTCAGCTTGGCGCGCAGGACTATATACCAAAGCACGAGCTCAGCGCTCATTTACTCAGGCGCACCATAGTGTTTTCTAAAGAGCGTTTTGATATGCAGCGTAACCTGGAAAACCTCGTCAGCCTGGACAGACTTACCATGCTCAACAACCGCGGCGCACTGGATACACACTTACATACCCAGGTTCAGGATGCCCGGCGTTATGGTAAGCAGTTTGCCATGTTGTTTATCGACCTTGATAATTTTAAAACCATTAACGATGAGTTAGGTCATCAGGCAGGCGACCAGCTGCTCAGGCTGCTTGCGTCTAAACTCAAAATGTACAAACGCAGCTCAGATTTTGTGGCGCGCTTTGGCGGCGATGAATTTGTGGTGATTGCCCCCAACATAGACAACCCGGGCCAGCTGGAACTATTTACCCGTTACAAGCATAACCTGCTGGCCGACAATTACTGCCTGCAAGATCAGCAAGGCAATATGCGCGAAGTCACACTGGATCTCAGTATCGGTGCCGTGCTGTTTCCGGATCATGGTGATGGACCAACTGAATTATTGAGTTGTGCAGATAAAACTATGTACCAGGCCAAAACTCAGTCATTGCCCTTTCTGCTGGCCGAGCCAAAGCGTAACTCAGCGTAATCTCAGGGCCTGATGGCCGGTGCCCCATCAGGCCTGTCTGCAATCATATTACTGTACTTATTAGCCCTTCTGAAACACCCGACGTTCGCTCGGTTTAAACCTGGTTCAACGTCCTTTGTCGTGATACCAGTCGTCAGCCAAATTGCAAACTTAAATGAAACAAAAATGTAAACATTAAGAAACAAAAACAAATTACAGAGTAAAAACTCAAATTGTACATTTATTCAACAAAAGGATATACCTGATCATGAACTCACCTTAATGAGGATACAACATGAAAACACTACACTACGCCGCGCTGGCACTAGGGCTCAGCGGCACGCAGATACATGCACAGGGCCAGCACCATGATGCCACGGCTTATCAGCTACCTGAAGATGCACTGACGCAACATGCGATTTCTCCGCTGCTCAACATTGACCCACAACACTTTCTGTTCAGTAACCCGCTACAACAAACAGACTGGGAAGCTCTGCTTGCAAGTCATGCTCCCCATCTGTTACCTCAGCTTGAAACCCTGCTGCACTGGGCAGGTCATGCCAGCATTAACCCTAAGCTGTTATTAGCGCTGATGGAACAACAGAGTCAGCTACTCACCGCGCCCTCAGCCAAAGCGTTCGAACAGCCATTTGGCTCGCTGGTGTCACAATCAGGATTTTCGGCGCAACTGGCAGCAATCACCACAGCCCTGTCGCAACGCTATTACGCTTTTGAACAGCAG
Source organism: Pseudoalteromonas sp. AWH4_217 (assembly GCF_056161105.1). NCBI lineage: Bacteria > Pseudomonadati > Pseudomonadota > Gammaproteobacteria > Alteromonadales > Pseudoalteromonadaceae > Pseudoalteromonas > Pseudoalteromonas sp. AWH4_217. The sequence goes on from NZ_JBSWYM010000007.1 coordinate 287,321, forward strand.
CAGGGTCAGCACTCAGACGTGTTACATCACACACTCAGCCATGCCCCCTCAGTCAGCCCGGCGACGTTTGCCCTGCACACACTACTGGGCGATCAAGGTAACGTTGCCAAAGTAGCCAGACACTTCCAGCAGCTGTTCGGCGATGCTCTCCTTAACCCACAAGCACACGTACAGACCTCCAATACAGAGTCCGTGACGATTAAGAACAATTTTTATCTTAACTTTCCCTGGCCCTCTGGCTATGCCTGGTACAGTGGTGGCGCACACTCTAATACCGGCTCTGGTTACCCCTATTCATCACTGGACTTTAATAACAACTCAGGCGGTTGGGGGTCGAATACGCCCTGGGTCCAGGCAGCCCACGGCGGAACCGTGACCCGCTACTCACGCTGTAATATCCGCGTTACACATCCCAGCGGTTACGCTACTCAGTACTATCATATGGACGCCTTGCAATATCAGACTGGGGACGTGATTGATGCAGGTGCCTGGCTGGGTCGCTATGCCAATGACTACAACACAGCGCTATGTCAGGGTGGCCAATCCAGTGGGCCGCACCTGCATTTTTCATTGCTTTATAATGGTCGTTTCGTGTCTCTTCACAACACTTATATCAGCGGCTACCGGGTGGATGTGGGTAACTATAATTACGACGACAACTGCAATCGTTTTTACTTTGAACGCAATGGCTATCGCACCTGTGCATGGCGAGCCCTCTACCGATAAATATCCAACCAACCGAGGTGGTCAGGCCAGCAACCTGGCCACCTGCTTACGACTCCCCTGTGAGGAACAGGTAATGCAGCAGGTCCAGCTCTTACGCACTGCCTGACCAATTCTCCGTCACCTTACCCGCGATCAAGTGGAATGTTCCAATACGAGATACGGCTCCGGTCAGTTCCAAAAATTGAAAATAAGTACTAAACATCCTGTAAAAAATATGTATATTTAAGTTAATGGAACAACAAAAGGACAGTCGAGAAAATGATGTATTCAGACAACCAAACGCGTGGTGCTCTGTTCGTCCTGACAGACCAAAAGACCAACACGCTAAGTCAGGATTTCCTCATGTTTGTCAAAATGCTTGAGGCTTGCGGTAACAATATCAAGGTCGATACCCGCCTGCCCGTCACTGAGCAACGCTCACAATACCAGCTGTTTCTGGTCGATGTCAGTCATCGCGAATGTCGCGATTTACTCAGCGCACAGCTCAGGGCGTTGGCACAACATCACAGCGTCTTGTTATTCAATGCCTGCCCGGATACTCTGAACGAACAAACCGCCCTACTCGCCAATGTTAAAGGTGTGCTCTATCAGGGCGCTTCACCAGAAAGTCAGTTTAAGGGCATCCAGCGCGTACTCGGTGGTGAACTCTGGTTCGGCAGAGGCGCGATTTCACTGGCATTCAGCGCTCTGATGCAGCGCCTGCCGCAAACTTTGCCAGCACTGTCGGACGAGCAGCGTGATATTACCCTGGCCTCGCTCACCAAACGCGAAAAATCCGTGATCCGGCTACTGGCCGATGGTGCCAAAAACGACGACATTGCCGACTCTCTGAATATCAGCAGTCACACTGTTAAAACCCACATATACAGCGCATTTAAAAAGACCAACTCACGCAACCGAATTGAGCTGGCCAACTGGGCCCAGCAACATATTCCATTTGGCGGGCTGGCCAATTAACCAGCCTGCGGCTGTGTGGATTTTGCCGCCCAGACCCCTTTTTCGAGGCCCTGATGGACCAGCAACGTCAGGGCTTTTTCTATCGCCTGGGTAACACAGATGTGCATAGGCTCATTTTCACTGTATCCGGCTTCGGCCTCTGCGAGCCGTTTATAACTCACGTAGCGGAAAAACCCCGCACGCATTTCTTTAGACAATACTTTTTTACTGGTGGCGACCGACAACAAGACTTGTCCGGTACGAACATCGACCGCGCGCAGATAAATACTGATGGTGTCCTCACGGTACAATTCGGAGGCGCCAATACCGAAGTATTCCATTCCCATCCCACCCGTTTTTATATTGGCGTCGTAGCTGATGATCCCCCCTTCAAAGATCAGCTTGGCGTGGGTTAACGGCGGCAGGCTGTTGGCGTTATCTTTATCCTGCATCGCGGCCCGGGTGATCTTACGCTCGGTCAGCAGGTTTTGCAGTCCCTCACGCTCAATAGGAATAAACCAGTCGGTTTCGTGCAGCGCCTGCATCAGGATCGAGTTGGCTCCCTGAGTCACCGCCGTCGAAAATGAACTGACATTTTCCTGAGGCTTATATTGCCCTGTTTGGTCACGAAACGAATACACAGAAACCGGGATAGGTCCGCGCGGCGCTGGCAATGCCTTCAATTCACTAAACACCTCAGTGGCTGCCAGCGGCTCAGCCTTTACTGTGGGCGGAGGCAGTACGGGCAGAGCGCTACAGGCGCTCAGCAGTAATATCACACAGGTAATACTCAGATACTTCATTAACCAAACCTCGGTACTTCCAGCGTCGTAATGTCTCCCGTAAGGGTGTTTGTGATCTGCACCGTAATGGAATCCGGTGTGCTGGTGATCACCTGTATTTCGTAATCACCACTCATAAAGGTCGAGTCTTTATCAAAAATACTGTCCTCGACCTCATCGCCAAATGCGGTGGATGTGATTTCCCGCACCATGCGATTCAGGTAGGTCCGCTCCAACGATTCCTGAAAGCGGTCGCCGTAGGACTTTTCAATCACAGGTGCGCGATGCTTATTTTGTGCCTGTGCTTTGTTTAACAGCATATTGGCATTGAGAGGATTACCGCCAAATGACGGGTTAATGGGCTTGTAGACCAATTCAGTGGCATGCAGCGACAAACTGCATAGCGCCCCAAAGCAGCATATTATTGTTGTTTTCATTGTTACCACCCGCTTGTTGCTAAATCTGGAGAGTGTTGCTGATGCTGTGCACTGGCCATGGCGTCCATAATGGCAAACAAAGCTGCCTCAACGCGCGACTTAAGTGGCCCACCACGACGCCCCATGGCTGTGGCATACACCAGCTGGTTGTTCATAAATACCTGTAACCGGGTGCCAGCGCGCGGCAGTACGGTTTCTTTAATGGTGATATTCACACCTGCTGTCGCCGGTACATCGCGCCACAGCTGTGAAAAGTCAAAATAAAACTGATAGCCAAAACGGCTAATACTCTGATCAATGACCAGCCCGCCCAGTTCGACCTCTTCGTCGGCTCCCTGGCTATACGGGGTAAAGCTCAAAAGCCAGACACCCAAAATAAATAGGTAAATCTTCATGGTGTTAAACCTGGTCACAAAGCCATCCGCTTTGTGACCAATTTGCTTACTGCTGAGTCACAGTCGCGACATTGTAGTCACCGACCTGAGTGATGTTGATAGTCTGGCCACTGCCATTAACTCCACCCTCAACCAGGTTGCCAAAGCCGTCCTGATTAATCTGGATGTTGTTATCGCTGCCATTCACAACGAATGCACCTGAACCCACACCAGCAACAAAGTTAGCGCCGCCGGTTTGTTCAATCGCAATGTCGTTACCATTGCCTTCAAGCATCAAATCGATAGCATTGAGCTCGCCATTTTGGACCAGATCAAGCTGATTCAACCCGCTTTCAGTCACAGACGCCAGCGTAACTGACACGCCATTGCTGTCACCTGTTTGCGCAACATTTAGCATATTATTATTGCTGGTCAGCGAGTTATCAGGATGCGATGACTGCAGCACAACCTCATTGTTATCACCATTTTGGATAACACCGACTTCACTGCCATTGCTATTAAATTTCGCAATGTGTAGCTGGTTGTTGTCACCTAGTTGCAAGGTGCTGTATTCATTGTCATTGCCCGCAGCGCCCAGATATGCCTGGTTATCGTTACCACGCTGCTGCGCGTCAAAGTCGTTGTCATTGCCAACCACATCGAACGTTGTCTGGTTGTTGTCACCTAGCTGTGCCACCGTGACATAGTTACTATCACCGCCAAACAGGGTCGACGTCATGCGGTTATCATTGCCTTCCTGCTCCAGATCAATGCGGTTACTTTCACCTTGCAATTCGGCCATTTCAACTCGGTTACCATCACCAGCGCTTTGTTCTGCCTGTAACTCGTTATCATTGCCGGCTAGCGTATCAATGGTAAACTTGTTGTAGTTACCTTCCTGAGACAAGCTCAGATCGTTGTCGTTGCCCTGCAGACTCGCCAGATTTAGTTCGTTGTAGGTTCCGTTCTGGTCAACCTCGATGCTGTTCTGATCGCCCTGTACACGGTCAATATTCACTTCACCCCAGGTCCCTTGCTGAACAGCCGTCACCTGGTTATTGTTACCCTGCATGTCGGTATTATAGAACCAATGACCGCCACTGCTTTGTTCAACATGAATACGGTTACCGTCACCATTTATGGTATTGGTGACTTCGTTGTTGATCCCCAGGTAACCAACACCACGCTGAGTGATGTTCAGGTTGTTATCGTTACCATTGAGCTCAGTCAGTGCACCATTTTGTTCACCATCCTGGCTGTATTCCTGCGTATTGCCATCGCCCACAGCGGTTACTTTGGTCAGATTGCCTGTACCAGCTTGCGCAACCGTGGTGATATTGCCATCTCCCGCAATTGACACTTCGCTGACGTTCGACTCGCCTTCTTGTGAGCTGGTGAGTGCATTGCCCGCACCATTATTAGAACGCTGAGTTACCGTCAGCGTATTTCCCGTATTATCAATCTGGATCAGCTGTGCCAACTCAGACGTTGAAGCTGCTTTTGCCTCTGTGTCGGCAGCCTGTGCAACGCTGACACCAGATAATGCCAATGCAATTGCACAGCAGGTCAGTGATTTTGAAAATTTCACCTGGTTCTCCTTAGAGTTATTAATCGTTATTTTGCAATTTCCTTCAACTCGCATTGCTTGCCTGCTGGTTTAGAACGTATCGTCTTAACGGAGGTTGCCGGCTCCTAACGTACGCTGAAACAGACGCAATACACTGTTAACCCGGGTTATCTTCAGCTTCGCTCACAAAGACCGTCGTCCGTCACCGGATACCGTCAATGAGCGGGGCCGCGTTCATACTCGCTTAGTCATCAAAGCCTGAGTCCGGTGCTCAGCGTCTGGCTGAGCAGTGTTTGCACGTTTTTTCGAACTCATGTAGCCACTCTAGAGTGCTGTGTTAGTAAGGGAAATTAGAAATAATTTGGATTCTACTAATCATATAAAATTCATACAGTTAAAATGAAAAATTTCAATTTACCTATATTAGTACGAGACAATCTCACAAAATAGTATGAGTCAAAGAATAATCAGTTCAGGACCGCAAAGCTCACAAAAAAGCATGAATAATGCCCTATCAAAACCAACTAAATGCCAAAAAAGCAGTATTTTAACGACTTTTTTACATGTTGAAATTGCATCCGTAATTCAGGCTGTTTTAGCGTGAGCTGAGTTGCCAAACCGAGTTATCGACCGTCGGCCTGAGGGCTTGGCGGATCACACATCATGCCCACTTAGTCGAGCACACACCATGACGTCATGGTTAACAAACCAACTTACTATCTAGGACAAATGATGAAATTAAAATTTTCTGCCTTAACACTGGCATTACTGCCACTTTTCAGCGGTGCAGCTCAAGCTGCGGTACAGATCACAGCAACAGAAAAAACCAATGACAACAGCGTCATCGTGGTATTCAAAAAAGAGGCATCCAGTGCGTTGCGAGCTCAGGCTCGTAGCCTGGTAAAAGCGCGTATCTCAGATAACAACGCCGACGAAGTAGATGATCGTTATAAGCATGTTCTGTCAGGCCGTCTTGCCAACTTCAAACTGGATGGGATCAGCAGCAAAGAGGCCATTGCCAAACTGGCTAAACACCCGGCAGTAGAATATGTCGAGCCAGACTATCAGGTAAAAGCACTGGGTATTCCTGACGATGCGCGCTTTGGCGAGCTATGGGGTTTGCATAACACAGGACAAACTGGCGGTGTGGACGATGCCGACATCGATGCACCTGAAGCCTGGGATATCAGCATCGGGTCACGAGATGTGATTGTCGGGGTTATCGACACGGGTGTGGACTACACGCACCCGGACCTGGTAGCAAACATGTGGCAAAACCCGGGTGAGATCGCAGGCGATGGCATCGACAATGATAACAACGGTTTTGTTGATGATGTTTACGGTGTCAATACCATCACAGGGTCAGGCGATCCTATGGATGATCAGGGCCATGGTACGCACGTATCGGGCACCATAGGCGCAACGGGTAACGATGCCACCGGTGTAGTGGGCGTAAACCATGAAGTATCGATTGTGGGCTGTAAGTTCTTAGACTCTTCAGGTAGTGGTTCAACCGCAGATGCCATCGAGTGTATTGATTACATGGTATCTCTGAAACAGGCTGGCCATAACGTTCGCGTTCTGAATAACAGCTGGGGCGGCGGCGGTTTCAGTCAGGCGCTATCGGATGCAATCACAGCCAGTGAAAATGCCGACATCCTGTTTGTGGCGGCAGCCGGTAACGGCGCGGTCGACAACGACAGCAACCCACACTACCCTTCAAGCTATGAGCATGACAGCGTATTCTCTATCGCCTCAACCACAGACAATGACACTATGTCGTCTTTCTCACAATGGGGTCTGACTTCTGTTGACATGGGTGCACCGGGTAGCGCGATCCTGTCAACTGTGCCGGGCGGTGGCTACAGTAGCTTCTCAGGTACTTCGATGGCAACTCCGCACGTCGCAGGTGCTGCGGCGCTGGTATTGTCGATTGACCCTACACTGGATACTCTGTCGCTGAAAAACCTGCTGATGCAAAGTGGTGATGCAAATGCAGACCTGGACGGCAAAACCGTTGCAGGCACACGTCTGAATGCACATCAGGCGCTACTTGATGCCGATCCGACACCGGGCTTTAGAGTCGGTGTCACACCTGGTACCCAGGAGATCACAGCGGGCGATACGGCCAGCTATGAGTTCAATTTCACTTCAGTTGCTGACTGGCAGGGTGACATCGCGCTGACGCTGGACAGCGCATTGCCAGGTGCTGTTCTGTCACAAAGCACAGTTACTCCGGGTAACACTGTGACTCTGACTGTCCCCACTACAGCAGATACTCAGTGGGGCGATTACAGCTTCACCGTCAACGCCACATCTGGCGATTTGGCTGAAAGTAAAACGGTTAGTCTGTCTGTATTGCCGCAGGGCCTGAGCGACTTCAGCTATGACAACACAACGGCTGTGGATATTCCTGATAACGACGCTAATGGCATCAGCTCAGTAATCACCGTTGCTGATGACATCACTATTTTCGGCAGCAGCACACTGGTGGACATCACTCACACCTATATTGGCGATCTGCTGGTCACCCTGACATCTCCGGCGGGTACCTCAGTGACGCTGCATAACCGTGCTGGTGGCAGCGCTGATAACCTGGTTGATACCTTCAACTCTGCGGCCTTCAATGGTGAAACGGCACGTGGTGACTGGACGCTAAACGTGTCTGATAACGCGGGTGTGGATACCGGAACACTGAATAACTGGACCCTGACACTCACAGGCCTTGGCGAAGTTTCTGCGCAGCCTCCGGTCGCAGGCTTCAGCTTCGAAAAAGACGGTCTGAGCGTGGTCTTTACTGACAGCAGTACCGATGCCAATAACGATATCGTCAGCTGGCAATGGGACTTCGGAGATGGTAACAGCAGCAGCGAAGCAAGCCCGACACATGTCTATACCGCGTCTGGTACTTACTCTGCTACCCTCACTGTGACTGACAGTGAAGGCAACAGCAACAGTACCACGCAGGAAGTCACCGTCAGCTCTGATGATATTGCGCTGGAAGTGGTACGCACTAACAAGTCACGCCTTGGCTTCTACCGCGTGTCATTGTCATGGTCTGGAAGCAGCGCTGACCAGGTCGATATTTACCGCGACGGTGCACTACTTCGTACCGTGAACAACTCAGGTCAGTTCCGTGATTTCGGCCGTGACCCGGCGGTTACCGGCTTCACCTACAAGATCTGTCAGGCAAGTGACATCTGTTCGAACGAAGTGAGTGTGAGTTTCCAGTAACCTGGTTTGATTAACTTCATTCCAGTAACCTGGTTTGATTAATCTCGCTTGATTAACGTCATTCGAGTAAATCACGACAGGGCCGCATATCAATGCGGCCCTGTTTATATTGTTATTGTCTGCAGGTTTGTTTGATGATGTTTATTTGTCTGGCAATTTCTTTGTCGTTTTTATCGCCTTTGGCCACCGCCAGATCAACCTTTGCATTGTTGCATTTATCTCTGAGCTCCTTATCCATCAGGTATACCTGATCCTGTTGTGCCTGAGCCAGGCCATCAACCCCATTGTATTCCTGACGCTCCTCGGGAGCCTTGTCTTTCTCATACGGCGCGGGCTGAGATACCTGACAACCGCCCAGTGCCAGCAAGCACAGCCCTAAGAGTACACTTTGTTTTTTCATATTATTACTTCCTGATATGACGAGATCCCGATGGTATCATACGGTTCTAAAAAAGGAACAACCTGACACTCAGCGTCTCGTCACACATTCGCATTTTACTAACCCGGCATTTCATATAGTTCCAGGGGTAAGCCATCAGGATCAGCAAAAAAGCAGAAACGTTGCTGGGTATAGGGATCAACCCGGATAGATTCACAGCTCACCCCTTGAGCAAGCAATGCATTGCGTGCCGCCTCTATGTCGGTGACTGACAACGCAAGATGACGCAACCCCTGAGCTTCAGGGTAACTGGGTCGCGCAGGTGCCGAGGCAAAGTGAAACAATTCAATCTGAGTGCCGTCGGGCAGTGACAGGTCCAGCTTATAACTCTCACGTCCTGGCTGATAATGTTCGGCGACGACTCGACAGCCAATAATATCGGTATAAAAAGCTTTAGATGTCTCATAATCTGAGCAAATAATCGCGACATGGTGAACACGCGTAATAAAATTAGCAAGCATAGGTGTTTACAGTAATCAGAAAACCCCTACTGTGCCTTAACCCTATTAGGGTGTCCACCACATATCTTCACACTTAACTCTGTCGTAATGCCTGCGCAGGCGGTGCTTTAACCTGATGTGAGACTGGCAATAGAGTGGCCAGCAGTACCAGCAAAACGATAAAAGCAGGGATCCCAAGCAGTGCCCATACATAACTGTGAGGGTCGATGTTCATGGCACCTGTGAGCTGTCCACTGATCCACAATGCGCTAAGCCCTCCCACGATCAATCCCACTGCCAGCTGCACAAGCGCCTGCCTGACAAACAAACCAACCACTTGTTTATCTGGTGCGCCAAGGGCACGCCGGGTGGCAATCTCCTGACTGCGCAAAGTAATACTGTTCGCAGACATTGCATATATGCCACTGGCCGCTAAAAACAAGGCGACCAGCCCGCCGACTAAGAACACCTGATTGAGTGATTCCATCAAAAGCAAAGGCTGTTTAATTAAACTCTGATAACTCTGGATCTGGTGTACCGTTGCATCCGCATCCAGGTCAATTATAATCTGCTGCAACGCAGCAATGGCCTCTGATTCATCGCCACTATAATGCACAACTATATTCATCCACCACGACCGCAGATCCATCAGGCCATAACCGGTATACGCAGTACTGGTGGCATTCAGTGTCGGGCCATGAATGCTATCAGACACCACACCGACTATGGTCCGCCATTCCGTATGCCAGCCTTCTCCATCCAGAGTACGAATACGCTGCCCCACAGCACTTCCTTGTGGAAACAACTCCCGTGCCATCGCCGCATTAATAATGACCGGTGATCCACTGTTACGCAGTTCACGGCTATCAATGGCCAGATCTGTCAGGTTAAAATCGCGCCCTTCAAGCAGCTGCATACCAACCGTTCGCCACGCATCCCGACTGACTACTTCAAAGTTCCACATTGGGTTGTCACTAAAAACCTCTGCCGCCTGTCCCTGGATCTCAAAGTGTGAGGTGCCTCCGCCAGTCCCCGGCAGACTACTGAAATAGGCAACACTACGCACGTTTGGAAGCTGTTCAAGCTTTTCTTTAAGCCCATAGTAAAAATCATTGCGCTTTTTTCGCGCTTGTGGCTCCCCCCCATTCCAACGATAACTCCCCCACGCCAAACGCACCGACGCTGTCAGACGCTGCTCGGTTTGTACACCATAATCCGCCTGTTGCGCAGCCAAACTACTCCCCAGGAGCATTGCTGCAATGACCAATACGACACAGGACAAAGCGATTTCGGTAATCACCAACACTTGATTCACTCTGCCCGCACGTTTACTGACAGCACCCCGGGTACCGTCACGTAAAATGCCATTCATATCTCCTTGCAAAGCACGCCACGCCGGAATTAAACCGGTGATGAGTATCATCATTAAAACAGCGCCAAGTAACATCCAGACTGAGTCCTGCGATAAACTGATCGTCCACCAGAAAGGGCGTGCACCGTTCAATGCAAAGATCTCGTCTAATGCCTGATTGGTCAGTGTCATCCCCCATTGTGCCAGCCCCAATGCCAATATTCCGCCAAAACAACAAATCAAGGTGCTTTCCCACAGCATCTGCAAAATTAAACGCCGCTGTGGCACACCCAACGCAACCCGAATAGCCACATCACGGATCTGCTCATTCACCCGGGCCAGCAGTAAATTACCCACATTGATACAGGTCAGTAGTAAGATCAGTAACACCACCAACATCATGGCCACCAGCACAGAATAGTGCTGATACAACACATCGACGCTGAGTTTAAATGGCACCGCCTGCAGGTAGCCACCCGGCACATCAGAACGCCAGGCAAACTCCTGTGGCAGGGTCTGGATCTGGCGCTGCAACAAAGTGGCCAGCTCATGTTGAAACTGTGCCAGAGTAACATCAGGCTTAAGCCTGGCTATTGCCTGCAGCCCTCCCCGATTCGACGGGTTGGCAGGCGATAGCCGGGTCTGAGTCATAATTTGCCAAACCTGAGCCTGAGTTGGAAACGCAAACCCAGGCGGCATGACACCTATCACTTGTACAGGGATAGCCTCAACCTGAACCACCTGGCCAATAATATCTTCATTGCCATCGAAGACCCGTTGCCAGATATCATGGCTCAGCACCACCGCTGACTGTGTTTCATTTTGCTGATCAGCCGGGCCAAAGCTGCGGCCAAGCAAAGGTTGCACACCTGCTACCTCAAATATATCCCACTGTACGTAGCTCAGATGCACTTTTTGCGACATGGCTTCGTTACCCAGCCTGCCCACAGTGCGCACTGCCGATTGATACATACTCATACTCTGTAATAACGTACTGTGCGCCTGAACTCGATTCAGATGATAGGGATCAACACGCTGGCGGACACCATGGGCAGCCTTAAACTCACCTGCAATGGCAATAAGCTGCGTATCCTGACCTAAAGTCAGGGGCTTAAACACCAGCTGCTGCATCAGCGTATAGGTGTACAAAGTCAGTGCCAGTCCCACCGTCACAATGGCAGTGGTGGTCAGGGTAAACAGGGGCTTTTTCAGCAGCAGCCGAACTGCATATCGGATATCTATCCAGGCAGGCATACTCAATTCCTCTTCAGCAAATTGCCACTTACACTGCAATGGCAGCACGGGCAGACGTGGGACTGTCCGACACAATTGCGCCGTCTTTCATTTCGATGATCCGCCCGGTACGTAATGCCGACGACATATCGTGGGTTACCATGCAAATCGTCGCGCCGTTATGGTGCAGGGTATCTAACAGTGCCATCACAGCTGCGGCATTTTTGGAATCCAGATTGCCCGTTGGCTCATCCGCTAAAATAATCGCAGGCTCCCCGGCAATGGCTCTTGCGATGGCCACCCGTTGCTGTTGCCCCCCAGATAACTGAGCAGGAAAATGACTGGCGCGATGGACCATCTCCACCTGCTCAAGTGCCGTCGCGACACGTGCACGTCGCTGCTCTCGGCTGAGGTCCTGACGATATGTCAGTGGTAAAGCCACGTTATCCTCAACATTCAAGTCACTGATCAAGTTAAATGCCTGAAAAATGAACCCTATTTCCTTATTTCGGATCCGTGCGCGTTCATTTTTATCTATCTGTGCAGCATCATGCCCTGCCAGCCAGTAGGTACCATCGGTCGGGGTATCCAACAACCCAAGCTGAGCCAGCAAGGTCGACTTACCACAGCCGGATGGCCCTGTGATGGCAAGGTACTCCCCTTTTGAGATCCGTAAATTGATGTTGTTCAGCGCCCAGGTTTCGACATCATCGCTGACAAAGACTTTATTTAACTGGTTTAGCTCAACCAGCATTTCATGGTTTGGATATTGAGTTGACATACTCGGGGCTCCTGTAGAGTGGGGGCTAATACTGCGCAGAAAACGGCTGACTAAAGCGTACGTTGCTGTGCTGCCAGTGTGACGTGTCCGACAAAATGATGCGGGTGCCGACCGTCGCACCATGTTCAATTTCAATGTACTGGCTGGACATATGACCAAATGTCAGAGGCTGCCGACTGGCCTGCTCGCCAGACTGATCCAGCAGGTAGAGACTGGCCTGACTAAATCCACTGGCCATGACAGGGCGTTTAACAAATAAGGTATCAGCAAGCGTTGCTATCTCTATGACCCCATCCACACTCAAGGCCGGACGGACTTCTTTGGGCAGCGCTCCACTGAGCGCCACTTCCACCAGCACCGCGCTATCGCTGACGGCCGGATCAATGCGCTGTACTGCGCCCTTGATCTGGCTTGCCCGGGTATCCAGCACGACAGCCTGACCAATCTGTACATCTTTGATCTGGTTTTCCGGTACACGCAGCTGGGCAACAAACTGATCATTTCTGGCCAGCATAGCCAGGTTACTTCCGGCACTGATCTGCTGGCCAGGTTCCAGTGGCATGGCCTGGACAATACTATCCATGGTGGCGATTACTGTGAGCCCGTTCACCTGTTGTTCAATGCGCTCGACCTGCTTGCGCAAACTGTTGAGCCTTGCGTTACCGGCGCGTAACTGCGCGGCCAGGTTTTCGCGCCGTTTATCAAGACGCTGCTGCTCTAGTAAAAAACGCTGGCGAAACTGGGCGACATTGATTTTAACTTCTTCAAAATCAATCTTAGAGACGGCAACGATCCCCTGCGCCAGCAGCTTTTCCTGGGCAGCCAGGGTCAGTTCGGCGCGTTCCAGATTTAGCTTTTCATCAACCACCGCAATTTCCTGATCGAGCAAAGCAGACTCCAGCGTCACCTGCTCCGCATGGGTCTGTGCTTCCAGTGCTTGTAACTGCCAACGCGCCTGATCAAGCGACTCTTTCAGTTCAGGGTTACTCAGCTGCAGCAGTACATCCCCCTGTTTTACCTGCGCGCCGGCTTTCTTAAATACCTGTTCCACCCGGCCATCTACCGGGGTCGTTATCCAGCGGATCTGAGCGGGTACCAGCACGCCGCTGCCTCGTACCGTGACTTTTAGCTCACCCCGGCGAACGGTATCAATCAACAACGGGGCTTTATCTACCAGGTTGGTCGCGCTAGTATGGCGGTTAAAAAACACAGCCATGCAGGTCATCACAACCAAGCCCAGTGCGCTCATCGCTTTGCCTTTATGTCTTAACAGGGGGCTTTTTTTCGTTCTCACTATATCCATGGTGACTTCTCCAACGGGACGATGCAGTCTACTTTAGAGGGCGTATGGGCGTGACAACAGGCAAGCTATGTAAAATAAAACGGCGCAGGTTTTACAAAAGTTTACGTGCACTTTGGCGCCGGGCCAGCTAGATTTTTCACATCACTGGCCGCGACTAAAAAGGGAATAACAACAAGATGAAACCCACCCTGCTGATCGTAGAAGATGAACCAGCCATCCTGCGTGGTCTGACCGATTTATTTGTTTTTCATGGCTATGACGTCGACAGTGAAATGGACGGTGCACAAGGTCTTAAACGAGCACAACAGAACGACTATGCCTGTATTTTGTTGGATGTCATGTTGCCATCAATGAGCGGCTTTGAGATCTGCGAAGCACTCAGACAAACCTCTGCAACTCAACCCATTATGATGTTGACGGCCAAAAGCACCGAGCAGGACATTATCAATGGCCTGAGCCTAGGAGCCGATGACTATGTGGCCAAACCCTTTTCAACCTCGGAACTGGTATTGCGCATCAATGCGCTGGTGCGCCGCTCGGGCTGGAGCCAGCATGAAGAAGAGCTGCTTCTGAGCAAAGACGTCTGTGTTTGTCCGCACACACTGACCGGAACGTCTTATCAGCTGCCCGTCAAATATACGCGTCGCGAGGTCAGTTTATTAAGTTACCTGCTACGTCAGAACAAACCCGTCAGTCGTGATGAGCTATTGCATCAGGTTTGGGGCTATAAAACCGTGGGGGACATAGATACGCGTACGGTCGATATTCATATTGCCAAGTTGCGCAAAAAAATAGAGCAGGATCCTAAGTCACCACGCCATCTGGTCACCCATCGTGGTGAAGGCTATCAGTTGTACACTCAGTAACGGCATCGCTATGTGGTTTAAAGATACTCAACTAATGAGCTATACACAGCGCAAACAGAGACTGCGCTGGCTGGCCGGCACCTTTTTACTGTGCCTGTTAATACCACTGGGTATTTTGCTCTACTTTGGTTTTGCACAGCTTAAACAGAACCAACTGAACACCTATCAGGAACAGGCTCGTCACCTGATATTACAAATTGACCGCAAGATGTTTAAACGCCGGCTACTTACCGATGCGCTGCCAGTCAACGCATTTGACTACTATCAGGCGGTGTATAACCCACTCACCGACGAAACCCTGCAGATGCCCTCAGTACTGTCACATCTGGATCCTGCCAGACCAACGGCCACCCGCCCTATTCAGGGGCTGGTCGGTTATTTTCAGTTTGATGCACAGGGTCGGTTCAACAGTCCAATCTGGCCAGAGCCCCTGTCGGATAAGGACATTGCAAATCCAGTTTCAGAGCTAAAGAAAGCCTCACCCGAGTTACAACAACGTTACGAACAGGCAAGGTTCATATACCAGATCCTGTCTAAATCCGAGGCATTACAGAGCAAGCTGTCGCAGGGATTAAGCAAAGAAAGCGGCCTGTACCAGCTGTGGTTTGATGTGCCTGGCTACTTTATTTTCTACCGTCTGCCCAAAGTTGGCGCGCAGCGAAAGTTGCAAGGTTATCTGGTCAGGCGAGAGCCGTATTTACTGAGCCTTGTCAGTGAGTACCTGAGCCAAAGTCAGTTTGACCTCCCGGTTTTACTGACGCTGGATGCAGATAGTTCAAGCGGCTCCAATGAATTGTATAATGCAATGACAGCTCAGCCGGAGCCAGTGCATTTTTTACTTACCCATTCACAGTCGCCTGCACGTCGCCTGGCACAAACCGACATCCCCACTGACCTGAGTGAGCAACTCTTATATAGCGACACCCTGCGCTGGCCATTTAACAACTACACATTACACTTTACGACCCATACTCTGCCCATGAGTCAGAGCATGCTGTACAGCAGTGTGTTTGCCCTGTTGCTGATACTGACAATTCTGGGTGCCTGCTACGGATTTTATCGGCTGAGTGTTAAACAGCTGGCGCTTGCAGAGCAGAGAATGAATTTTGTGTCTTCGGTCAGCCATGAGCTCAAAACACCGCTTACCGCCATTCGTATGTATGCCGAAATGCTGCGCTCAGGTACTGTGGTATCGACGGATGCCCGGCAAGACTATTACGGCTTTATTCACAGTGAAAGTGAGCGGCTAAGCCGTCTGATCGACAATATCCTGCTCCTGACACGGTTGAATCATCATGATCAGGACGGACTGAGCCAGGTCAATCCCGAATACGTGCCAGTCACTATGCTGGCCGATATTATTCGTTCAAAGACATCAACCTTGCTAGATAAACACGCCTTTACCCTGAATATGGCCATTGAGCCTCCTTTGTCTGAAGAGGCCGCCGTGTTAGTTGATCAGGATGCGTTTGCGCAGGTGGTGATTAACATTACCGAAAACACCGTCAAGTTCTTCGCTGCCGAGGGCATCACCGACCCGGCACGCAGACAGCTCGACATTACCTTTAGACGCAACGACCACAATCGAGACAAACTGGAGCTGGAGATCCGCGATTACGGTCCCGGTGTGTCGCAACAACAATGCGATAAGCTATTTGAGTTATTTTATCGGGGAGGCAGTGAACTAACCCGCACAACTCAGGGAACCGGGATTGGACTTGCGTTGGTCGCACAACTGGTCAGTGCTCAGCAAGGCCAGATAACAGCCCACCGGATGACACCAGGCCTGGCGCTAAGGCTGACCTTACATACTCAACATCTTAACCTTATGATGCCCGAGTCGGTGACTCAGGCATAGATGTGTTGCGCCGTTATGCGGTCCAGCAGTAGGTTTTTGTCCAGCACACCGGGTAACTGTGGCAAACAATGGGGTTACTGGCACTGGGCCCATTACCAGCGGCGATAGCCTGAGTATTGTGCGTGTCCAGTGTTTTGTGGCTGAGGTTTTTGACTGGTGATTTTTTGAGTTTGAGTTGCATAGCTTGTCCTTACATGTGTTTTTGAGTGAGTCAGTGCCTTACTCCAGCACCAACAGAGTACACACTCAGAAAACAGCATCTGAGCGTGTGGTCAAAATTCAACCACACCTTTAGCAATAGTCAATCTCATTTCCTTCAACTTAGCCAGCCCCCGCTTTTAAGCATCAAACACTCAGCATAAAGTTTGCGTCTTAATCCACAATGGCAATTTGAGGGGATAGACGTCAGTACCTAAATTATATATAACCTTCGCTACACTTTGATACATTTTGGTGGTGACTGTTACGACTTCTTCAACAGCTCCTCGCTATGCTGTTCGTATCGAAAGTGATGACAGGAATAAAAATAATGAACAAGGTATTGGTACACACACTGGCTGTTTGCCTTTCTCTGGCAGGCGTAACCAGTGCACCTTTGCAGGCGGCTGAGCCTGTAGAGGAAAAACGCCCTGACAGTAAAGGGTATATGGCAATTGGCGTTGGCGCTTTCGCAGGGCAAGGGCCCTTTGGTGATGCGGGTGCAGGCCTGGGTTATTTCATTAATGGTGCTTATGAGTGGGATAACGGTTTGTTTGTTGAGGTCCCGGGTGGGCCCAATAATATTCTTGGCAGCACCAGCGTAGGCTACAACTTGTACCGCACCGACCACTGGGATGTGGATTTTCTGGCCTCATCGGCACACTCAGACGCCGATACCAAATACATTCAACAAGATGGCTCCGAGCTGCGCTTTACAAAAAACCAGACTAACTACCTGGGTGTGCGCTTTCGTGGGATATGGTCAGGGCTAAGATTTCAATTAATAGCAACTCCTAAGCTAAGTGACGACCGAGGCACTTATATGAGCTCGCAGATCAGTAAACACTGGACTTTCCAAAACTGGCACCTGTTTGGCGCGTATCGAGTGAATTATCTGTCGGGGGATTTGTTGAATTATTACTATGGTGTCAACAACACAGAGAATAACAATAATAACAGGATCAGCGGGTTACCTAAGTATATAGCGGGTAGTGGCTTGTCGCATAGCTTGCACCTTGGCGCCACCTATCCGCTCACAGAAAACTGGCTGTTTGATGCGTCGTTGCGCTACTATCAGACTCCCAGCGCCGTTGCCGATAGCCCTATCATACAGAACAACCTGATGCGTGGTGACAACCGCAGCCGTAATGCATTGGGGTTGGGTCTGTCCGTCAGCTATGTATTTTAGGGGGCAAGATCATGCGTAAACTCATGTTACTCTCGACACTGACAGGTGCCACATGTTTACCCAGTCATGCAAATGTCGATGTCCCTGCAACATTGACACTCAACCCACAACAATGTGTTGCATTGCATCAGGGCGAACACTGCTATAGCGAGCTAACAATCCATTGGCAAGCCAGCACACAGGGTCACTACTGTCTGACCCAATCAGACCGAAAAAAACCGCTAAAATGCTGGGAGAAATCCTTATCTGGCACGCTGACATTGGAACTCCAATTCAATAAAAATGTGGTCTTTGCGCTGCAAGATATTCAACAACATACGCTGGCAAGTACACAACTTACTTATGCCTGGGTATACAACAAAAGCAAAAACACACGCGTAAAATGGCGAATGTTCTAATGACGACAATACCGAATACACACCTGCTCCTCATTGAAGATGATCTTGAACTGGCACAGTGGATCTGTGACTACCTGACGGAAAAGTCTTTTACTGTCAGCCAGTGTCATCGCGGCGATCGTGCGCCTGAACAGATCATCGGGCTGAATCCGGACTTAGTGATATTAGATGGTATGTTGCCCGGACTGGATGGGCTGGATGTCTGCAAACAGGTCAGATCTAAGTATGACGGACCTATTCTTATGCTGACAGCACGTGACGAGGATATGGATGAAGTGCTTGGGCTGGAAATGGGTGCAGATGACTATCTGACCAAGCCTGTAAGAGCCCGGGTACTGCTCGCCCGGATCCGAGCGCTGTTACGCCGCCATGTCCCAGCCACTCCCGCGCCTGACCAGCCACAAGGCTCAGAGCGTGTTCAAATACAGGGGCTACAGGTGGACAAAAGCACCCGGACTGTGACCTTACAAGGCCAGACCATTGAAGTTTCGTCCAAAGAGTTTGATCTACTGTGGTTACTAGCGAAATCAGCAGGTGAATTGGTGACCCGCGATTATCTCACCAAATCGCTGCGTGGGTTTGAGTACGACGGCTTTGATCGTTCTATTGATCAACGTATTTCCCGTCTACGCAAGAAACTCGGTGACGATCCGGTTTCGCCATTTCGTATCAAAACAGTATGGGGCCAGGGCTATCAATTAATCCGGGATGCCTGGTAATGCGCCAATTTGCCCTGTCTCTGTTGCTGGCCATTGCTATTATTTCGGTTGCTACCAGCTGGTTGTTTGATCATTTGTATCAGACTATCACTGCGTCCCAGCAGCAACCAAACTCTCCTCAGATGCAACTGGCGCACTTAGCCAAAGACATACACACCGTGATCTCAGCAGCGGACTCACCACACTCGTTGCTAGCCAACTGGCCAGCGCAATCCTTGCTTCATCCGCAAATTATGCCCACTTCTGCGTTTCCCTTACCTACACCTTTACAGAAAAAATTACAGGCCAATGAACAAATCCAGCTGGAAACAGATCAGCAGTTACTGTTTTTGCAGCGCCTGCCTGATCCCCATACTTTGCTGGTCATACGTAGCAAACGAATAAAGCCTCAGAATGACACAGCCTGGTGGCTAACCATACTGTTTTATGTCGCCACAATGACACTGATCCTGATATGGTTACTGCCGTTTTTACTGCGACTACTCAGGCTGCGTCAGGCCGCACAACGCTTTGGCGATGGCGACCTGTCGCAGCGCCTTCAAGTGGGCTCGGTACTTTATCTGCGTGATCTGGAAAATGAATTTAACCATATGGCTGAGCGCATTGAATACCTGGTGCAGGACGTCAAACTGCTCAGCGGGGCGATGTCTCATGAGCTACGCACCCCTTTGGCACGGATCCGTCTCGGCATGGATACGCTGGAGGAAACCACAGATCCAATCAAACGCCGTAGCTACGAAGCTAAAATCAACCGTGATCTGGATACCTTGTCTGAGCTTATCGATAAGTTACTCAGCTATGCCAGACTGGACCAGAATATCCATAACAAACAAAGCCAATTAGTCGATCTTTGCCAATTGATTAAACAGACCAGTGCGACTTTTGAGAGCTGTGATCTTGCGCTCAATTTAGATATCCCTGTGCACCCCGTTCAGATAGAAGGTGATGCATTTTACCTGACCACTTTGCTTACTAACCTGCTGGACAACGCTCAGAAATACGGGCAAGGTCAGATGATCTTGTGTTTAAGCACCAAAGAAAAACAGGCTGTGCTAAGCGTCCATGACAACGGTTTCGGTGTGTCACCTGACGAAGCGCAACATATTTTTAAACCATTCGTCCGGGCAGAAAATACACAAAACACAATTCGCAGTGGCTTTGGGTTGGGTCTGGCGCTGGCACAACGGATAGCTGACTGGCATCACGGACAGCTTAGGGTCTGCAACTCAACGCGTCTGGCGGGAGCCTGTTTTACACTAACGCTGCCTTTAAAATGAGCAGACAGTTGTCATTTTGGGGAACCCAATTAAACGGGAATTTAATTGTCTCACGGACGAACCGACCATACTGAACTACACTAAGTAAACACAAGATTAATAACATGATTCTGAATGATAAAAATGAAGCTGCGTGGTGCCAGTCAGCCCCTTTTGTTACTCTGTGCATGGCCATTTGCTGCCAGCATACAGGCTGCTGAAAGCACCAACCTGTTTGAAATGAGCCTGGATGAGCTACTTAAGGTGAACCTGACAGGCTCCGCAGTGCGTGATCTGAATCTGGAAACCACCCCTGCCAGTGCGAACCCATTCAACCTGAAAGCACTGCATTTACCCTTCAGCATAGATGTGATTGAGCGTAAAACCATGCGTGCACGCGGCCTGACCTCAGTGACCGGTGCTGTCGAGAATCTGGTGGGAGTCATATCGGGTGAGTCCCCCGCTGAACCTTCCAGCTTTGCTATGCGAGGCTTTATTCGCGACTCCGTTTCGGTTTTACGGGACGGCATTAAACTGGGTCCGGCTTCCATGACGATGCGGCCACACAACACCTTTAACCTGCAACAAATAGATGTCATCAAAGGACCCGCCACATTACAATATGGTCAGGGAACGGCGTCTGGCGCCATCAATATGGTGACCAGAAAGCCGCAACTGGACGCCCCCACCAGCACAGAAGCCTTTGTCTCTCAGTCTCGCTTCGATACCCGGGAATGGGGCATAGGCATAAACCTTCCCGTTTCAGCACAAAGCGCAGCGCGGGTCGACATTAATAAAGCGCAGTCAGACGGCTGGGTTGACCAAACGCATTCCCACTCTTTAAATGCAACCACTTCCCTGCTCTGGCAATCTTCCCCTGACCTGAGCTGGTTGCTCAGTTTTGATTATCTGGAAGATGACCTGCCGGCTTATTGGGGCACGCCTTTTATTCCTGTGCAGTTTGCGCAGCAACCAATGGACGACATAGTCACTACCAACGACAGCCGGGTGCTGGATCAGCATACCCGCTATCTAAACTATAATGTTGAAGACAGCCGTTCAGACTCGGAACATTTATGGTCTCGCCTGAACATAAACTGGCAGCCAACAGACACACTCTCGCTGACCAATACCTTGTTTCACTTCAAAGCGGACCGCGCCTGGAAAAACGCAGAAAGCTATGTATTTAATCCCGCAACAGGCTTAGTCGATCGGGACCGCTTTTTTGTCTTCCACGACCACACCTTTTACGGCAACCAGTTCGAAGGGGTTTATCGCCACAAGATTGGCAAGATGCAGCATCAGTTAGCCTTTGGCGCTGAGTTTAAAGTCACCGACTTCAGCCGGGAGCGAGGATTTCCCGCAGGAGACAGCGTCTCGTTATTTGAGCCTGTGGCTGGTCAGTTCGGCGCTTTGGACAAACACCTCAGTCCAACCGACATCCAGCAATGGGGCATGTATGTTAATAATACGCTGTCGGTAACCCCGAGTTTGCGCCTGTTTGGCGGGCTGCGGCGCGACCACATTAAACTGGACAGAGACAACTATGATGATTCAGGAACTTTTCTTATAGATGAAAGTTTTGAGCGTACTTTTACCCCCCTTGCCTATCAGTTAGGTGCGACGTATCAGCTCAACGAGTCACTCAGCCTGTATACGCACTGGAGCACCGGGCACGATCCGGTCGGATCCAATATTTATCTGGTCAACGCCAGTGAAAACTTCAATTTTACAGATATACGCCAGTACGAAGTGGGCATGAAAGCCATACTGCCGGCCTGGCACAGTGAATTGACCGCGGCTTGGTATAATATAGCTCGCCGTAACATCCTGCTACTGACATCTCATGATACGGTAGGTAACTCGGGGACCCATGTTGCGCGGGGGCTAGAACTGGCGATCACCAGTCAGCCAACGCCCCATTTTCGTGTCGGTGGCAATATCGCCTACACTAAGGCGAGTTATGAGTCTTTCGTCGACCCGGATTTTGGCGTGAATGCCAGTGGCCATACCCCGCCTAATGTGCCTGAAATTGTCGCCAATGCTTGGTTTAGCTGGGATCAGGTCCTGTCATTACCGCTGGAAATTGGTGGGGGTATACGTCATGTCAGTGACCGCTACGCCAATTTTCAAAATTCGGTTACCTTCAAACGCTATGAGACGCTGACCCTGTTTGCTGCCTATCAGTTTGAGCATACCCGCTTTAATCTCAGCGTACGCAATCTACTGAACGAAGAATATGTACCATGGGCGGATATTTTCTATCCCGCTCAGGCTGCTATTGCCGCACCCAGAACGGTCGAGTTGAGTGTGCATATTAGTTACTGAACAGTTACTGACCCTTTATGTACCGACAGCTTAAAGTGGCATAAACAGTACCCGAGCTTTCCTCTTTATGTGTCAGCGCCCACCTGCTGCACAGGCCCACCGCCTTAAAAACACAGCGTGCATATCCGTTTGCAAATTTTTCTTATTTTTTATCAGTGCATTTTTCACACTATTCAACTTCCTCCCTATCTGGTGGTTACATATGGTTAATTCATTCACTTTTTCACAATCAGCACCGTGAGCGCGCTGTGTCGTAACCTGGTTTCCAAGCAATATAATGGGTTTTTAAAATATCTCCTTTTTTACCAATGGGTAAAAAACATCACTTGTTACTTTGATGGCATATTTCAGCAAAAGACTTAACTCACACTCAGAAGAATTTATCCTTTTATTAAGTAAACACTCACCAAAAGACAATAATTTACAAAATAAAAACAGTAAGGAATTATGAAACAAAACACGCTGTTGATCTTTTGGTAACAAATAAATACATTACCAGCTCCTAAAAAAGGACCACAAAGACAACAGGAAAATAACAATGAAAATAAAAACGCTCTCTATGGCCATGCTGGCCTTCTCGGCACATACGGCACTGGCACAAGGTCAGCAGGTAGATGAATATGGTCTGGTAATCGATGCATCTCATACCATTTCACTGTTTGGCAGCGAACAAAGTAACAACAAAGCAACCGCTGACCGCCTGGTGACCCCATTCAAGCCTGGCGTTGCCCAAAACCTGGCTACAACAAGCAGTAGCTACGGTAACACCTGGTATGTGCAATCCCTTGAAACTTATCGCGTTTGTGAATGGTGGGATGGCGAGGATCCACGCGGTGTTGACCTGCCAGAAACCATGGGCAACGAAACACAGGCCCTAAACGCTCAGCCCGTTGCGGAAGAATTTGTCGTCGCACCGCAGCGCACCTGCCGTTTGTGGACTGAATACCCAAGACATTTCTATGGTACCGCTGATGTCTATATGGGTAATGACAATGTGCTGGATAAGCCGGTCGTCGTCGTTCAGCCCTACCATGTAGATGTAGAGGGCTCAGCTTACACCAAACAAGCATTTTACGACGACGTAAACCAGGGTGGCCTGATGAGCAGTCTCAGAAGACAAGGTTATGACGTGATCTTGTATCGCTACAGAAATCAGGACAATGGTATCGAGTTTAATGCTGATGGTGTGAAAAGATTACTGGACATTATCAACGCTAAACCCGGTATCTCTTCAACCTCTTTCGTAGGTCTGTCTATGGGTGGAGTTGTTACTCGCTTTGCACTGCGTGAAATCGAAAAAACAGGGTCTCTGAATAAGGTTGCGACCTTTATTTCATTCGACGCTCCTCACTATGGCGCAAACTTCCCTCGCTCCATATTAGACAACACAAACCGTTTACTCGATAAAGTCGACGTTGTCGCCTGTGGTGAAATACCTAAGTGCAGCTCTGCACGTAAAAAGCTCAGAGCCATTAAGGACCGACTGGAAACCAAAACCTTTAAAGAGCTGATTATCAACACGCCATCAGGCTCAAGTGACAGAAGTGCATTACTATCCAAACTGGCAAGCTTAGGGCACGTTCAGACAGTACCCACTCTGGCTATCACGAATGGCGCGCAAAGCAGAACACAAGGTGCACCAAGTTCAAAAATGACCTCACACTTTAAACTGCACCGCCCATGGTATCTGGGTGGCAGCAAATACTTCAAAGTCTATACTCAGCCAAGTGTCGACAATGTGGCAGGGGGCTATGCTGATTTCTACCAGGTATTCTCTGATCTCATCGAAGATCAGCCACACCCAATCACTTCCTATGTGACACTGGGACAGCAGCACTCGTTTGTCTCAACCCACTCCGCACTTGCTGGCAGCGCCAACAACTGGGATGAAGTTGCGGCTTACCCAAGCTACAACGAGCGGCATATGACTCTGACCTACACCAAAGCCCGGAAAATCCTGGATTGGTTAAACAGATACCAGAACTAATTCACAGCTCGTACAGAATGGTACTCTGTGTTTATCCAAGTTGCAGGGCCTCAGGCTTAGTATAGTGGTACATGGCGTATCAAACGAATGTGAACCAGGCAGAGCACAACGTGTTCTGCCTATTATCTGTTTATACCACCATGCAAACGACCGCCACGGGCGGGCAGGCCTCTCCTTATCTTGCCATTGCTATATTGACCCTGTCATAGCCGAACATATCCAAACCACAGGTCGGCTAGAGGCATGACCCTGTAAAAAGGTCACCATTATCCATATCGCCTACCAATGTGCCTACAGCAGTAGCAGAACATGGAAGCGCTGTAATCGCCATATTTTCTCGCCTCAAAATAGAACGCCTAATGACGCAAATTGGTATTACGTCCCGTTCAAAGTGAGCAAATCCTCTTCTGGCCCCCCAAAAAAAACAAAAAACAAAAAACAAAAAACAAAAAACAAACTAATTATTGACATAATAGAAAACTAATATACATACCAGCAACACAAAAAAAGATTCATACAAGGAGATAGAAATGAAGAAATCAGCACTTTTTACAACACTAGTCGCGGCAATAACTTTGACCTGTCAGGCACACTCTGCAACGGATGAGTACGGCCTCACAGTCAATGCTTCGCATACAATTTCACTGTTTGGCACTGAGCACCACTCAACAAAAGTCACGCCATTCGTCCCTTTCACCATGGAAGCTAATTACCATCTATCGAGTGCTCCGTCAGACTATTGGGGAGTTCAGTCTACGGAAACAGAGCGGACCTGTGAGCTATGGAGTAGTTATGGTTCAAATGCTCAGGAAAAGGTGAGCAACCCCTCCGGAGATCAGGGCATTATGGCACCACCTCGCACTTGCCTGAGCTGGATTGATACGCCTGTACATGTTTACGGTATTGCCGATGTGTATTTAAGCAACGATAATCGCCTGGATAAGCCAGTCGTGATTGTCCAGCCCTATCACATTGATGTTGAAGGCTCTAGCTATTCATCACGAGATTTTTACTATGATATAAATCAGGGAGGCTTGGCAACAAGCTTAAGAAGCGCCGGCTACGATGTAATTTTATACCGCTACAGAGAACAGGACCGCGGCATTGAGTTCAATGCTGATGGTGTGAAACGTTTGGTTGAAATGTTAAATAATAAACCTGGTGTGACATCCAGCTCATTTATCGGCTTATCAATGGGTGGGGTTGCAACCCGTTTTGCACTGCGTGAAATCGAAAAAACAGGGTCTCTGAATAAGGTTGCGACCTTTATTTCATTCGATGCTCCTCACTATGGCGCAAACTTCCCTCGCTCCATATTAGACAACACAAACCGTTTACTCGATAAAGTCGACGTTGTCGCCTGTGG
Source organism: Pseudoalteromonas sp. AWH4_217 (assembly GCF_056161105.1). Lineage (NCBI taxonomy): Bacteria > Pseudomonadati > Pseudomonadota > Gammaproteobacteria > Alteromonadales > Pseudoalteromonadaceae > Pseudoalteromonas > Pseudoalteromonas sp. AWH4_217. The sequence goes on from NZ_JBSWYM010000007.1 coordinate 313,089, forward strand.
TGAAATACCTAAGTGCAGCTCTGCACGTAAAAAGCTCAGAGCCATTAAGGACCGACTGGAAACCAAAACCTTTAAAGAGCTGATTATCAACACGCCATCAGGCTCAAGTGACAGAAGTGCATTACTATCCAAACTGGCAAGCTTAGGGCACGTTCAGACAGTACCCACTCTGGCTATCACGAATGGCGCGCAAAGCAGAACACAAGGTGCACCAAGTTCAAAAATGACCTCACACTTTAAACTGCACCGCCCATGGTATCTGGGTGGCAGCGAATACTTCAAAGTCTATACCCAGCCAAGTGTTGACAATGTGGCAGGAGGCTATGCAGATTTCTACCAGGTCTTCTCCGATCTCATCGAAAATCAACCACATCCAATCACTCCCTATGTGACACTGGGACAGCAGCACTCGTTTGTTTCAACCCACTCAGCACTTGCTGGCAGTGCAAACAACTGGGATGAAGTCGCGGCTTACCCGGGCTACAACGAACAACATATGACACTCACTTACAGCAAAGCCAGAAAAATCCGTGAGTGGCTGGACAGATACCAGAACTAACCGAGGGTTCTGGTAACCACGTTGCGAGCCAGAGATTTCTGCTCGCAATTACCCACTCAATTACCCACTCAATTACCCGCTGACAGTCATCCAAACACACAGCGAAAGCACGCGCCCTGAGGCTTGCGGATATAAATAAGATCGCCGCCATGGCTGACCATGATCTGCCGCGACAGACTGAGACCGATTCCCGATCCCTGTTGTTTGGTCGTAAAGAAAGGCACAAACATCATGTCAATGACGTGAGGCTCAACGCCTGGCCCGTTATCCTGGATCTCAACGTACACTTGCTGTGCCTCGTTTTGCGCCAGCGTGAGAACGATAACCGGTGCCTCAATACTGTGAGGTTGTAATGCCTGACTTTGCTCAATCGCCTGGATTGCATTGGTAAACAGGTTGATCAGCACCTGTTCCACCTGGCCTGCGTCCAGCATCACCAGCAGATGAGTTGAGACCTCGAGCTCACAGCGGATCCCAGCTTGCTCCAGCTGGCGCTGATGGAGTGTCACTAACCGCTCTAATATCGGTGCCAATGCGGTGGCATTCAGACTGGGCCGCGGTAAGCTACTGATTGCTCTGAATCGGGTAATAAATTCACCAAGATGTTCGGTGCGTGCAGCCAGCGTATCCAGCGCCAAAAGCAGATCGTCTTTGTCATCTTCATCATCAAAACACAAACTCTCCGGTAATAACCCCCGGCAAGACTGCGCAATCGACGATAAAGGCGTGATGGAGTTCGCGACTTCATGAGTCAACACCTGAGTCAGGCGTTTGTAAGCCTGCTGTTCTTTATTGATCAAAGCATTGTGGATCGACGTCAGGGTGATCACCTTACGGATCTGCCCCTGGATCTGTGCCACGCTTATCTGTACTGACAGCGTATCCTGCTGCTCGCCGTGCTGCCAGGGAGCACTGCTTTTGAGATGCGTGTCACAGCTTAAGATTAGCTCGCCAAGATGCTCAAGCTCACTCACACTACTAATTGGCTTGCCCAGCAAACGCGACACCGCCGGGTTAGACTCTATCACCTGACCTTCACTGTCACAGACCAGTACAGCCAGATCAATATGCAGTAACAAGGCCTGAAAAAACTGCGCTTGTTGCTCTGCTTTAAAGCGTGCCGCCTGCAGGGTATGGCGGATCTCGTCATATTCCTGGTGTAACGGATGACTGGGACTCAGCCGCAATGAGCTGTCTCCATTGACCAATGCCCGGATCACCGCGGTGCTTTGCTTTTGCTGCTGCACAAACAAGGAAAATACCGCACCACCACACACCGCAATTATCAGCACCAGTAACAACCAGGTTGCGCTGATCCCGCTTTGCAGATAATGTCCGGTTGCAACACTGGCGAGCATGCACAACACACCCAGCTGTAAAGCGAGCAACCAGCGCGGGTGACGTTTCAGATAAGACATAGCTGCTCCCTACAGCCCATATTTTTCCAGCCGCCGATACATGGCTCCCCGGGTCAGCCCCAATGCTTTGGCGGCATGACTGACGTTACCCTGATAGTGTTTCAGGGCGGCACGGATCGCTCTTTGCTCCAGTACTTCCAAGTCAAAGGTATCGTAACTGGCACAGATCCCCTCGCCTGTATTTCCCTCAGGTGCAACCGCCTGCGCGGTGGTGCCAACGACGGAGCTGACATCCAGCATATCACCGTCGGATAAAATCACGGCGCGCTCTATGGCATGGGCCAGTTCCCGGACATTACCGGGCCAATGGTAGGCACACAAAGCGGCCATATCTTGCTGTGCAATATCCAGCGAGCGCTTATATCTTTGCGCAAAATGCGTCAGATAATAGTTCACCAGTAAAGGAATATCCTCGCTGCGCCCACGCAATGGGGGTAAACGGATCTCCACCGTATTAATGCGGTACAATAAATCCTGTCTGAAACGCCCTTCATTGACTGCCTGTTGCAGGTTGTCATTGGTTGCGCAGATCAGACGAATATCCACCTCCACCGGTTTGGTGCCGCCTACCGGAGTAATACAGCGATTTTGCAGCGCCGCCAGTAGCGTTGCCTGATGCGTTAACGGCAAATTACCCAGCTCATCAAGAAACAGCGACCCGCCACTGGCCAGCTCAAAGCGTCCAATCTTATCGGTTTTCGCATCGGTAAAAGCCCCTTTCTTATGACCAAACAGCTCACTTTCGAACAGGCTTTCGGAAATCGCCCCCATATCCAGGCTGATCATAGGCTGGGCTGCGCGCAAACTTGCACGGTGAATGGCATGCGCTGCCAGCTCTTTACCTGTACCACTTTCCCCGGTGATCAATATATTGGCATCAGACTGAGCTGCTTTGTCTATGGTAGCGAACACCTGCTGCATGGCCGCGCTCTGGCCCAGAAAGTCAAAAGCAGGACCCGTGGATGACTCACTCAAAGCCTGATTAAGCCCTTGTGTCTGACGGGTCAGCTTACCAAGCTGCTGTTTGTCTTTGGCATGGGCAAACGCCGCTGCGACCGCCCCTAACAGTTGCTCGTTTTGCCAGGGTTTGGCAATAAAATCTGCAGCCCCGGCCTTAATGGCATCCACCGCCAGCTGAATGTCGCCATAGGCAGTCATCAGCAGCACCACCATACTGGGATCCTGACTGATGATTTTCTTCAGCCAGTAAAACCCTTCCTGACCACTGATGGCATCGCGGTTAAAATTCATATCCAGCAGGATCACTTCAATGCCGTGGGCTTTGACTATGTCTTCGATATCAAACGGGTTATCGGTGGTTTTAACCAGCTGATAGTGTTGTTTGAGCAGCAACCGCGCTGCAATCAGAATATCCGGATTGTCATCCACCACTAAAATGGCCCCGGGCTGTTTTGCACTCACTGTCTGTCCCTGTTTTATTTTTTATGGGTGTACTAGCTTAGCTTACTTCGCAAGGATGTGTCCATTTATGGGCAGTTGCCCTGCTCACACTGTGCTATAAGCGGACACTCTCTCCCACTACACCAGTGCAAAAACACACTAAGCAACTGTATTTATTAAACTTTAATTTTTGGCATAATGATTGACTTATTTAGCGCATCAGCCAACCAACATGGCTCAACACAGTTTGACAACGGGAGTTGCACATGGATAAAAAAATCGAACGCTCAGGACTAAAGAAGCATTTTAAAGCAGGCGTGGTTGCCGCTGTGTTAGCAACGACCATGGCGTATGCCTTTACTCATCAAGGCAGTAACGGACGCAGCCAGAATGTGCCATTGGACAGCCTGACCATCAGCACAGTAACACAGGGTCCGTTTATTGATGCATTGAGCCTGCGTGGTCAGGTGGTGCCAAAAACCACCATTTATCTGGATACCGTCTCTGGTGGCCGGGTCGAAGAGCGACTGGTTGAACAGGGGGAGTATGTCGAGAAAGGCCAGCCTCTGGTGCGCCTGAGCAATACGAACCTGCAACTGGATGTGATGAGCCGCGAGGCCCAGGTGACTGAACAACTCAATTTTTTACGTAACACACAAATGAACATGGAAACCAGCCGCCTGAATCTGCGCCGCGACCTGCTGGAAATTGAACGTCAGATCACCCACCTGCACAGGCGTTACAAGCAGTCTGTGCTGCTTGCCAAAAAAGGCATGCTGGCGCAGGACACACTCGACGAAATCAAAGATGATCTGGCCTACTACAAAGCACGCAAAGCGCTGACAAAGGAGCGCCAGAAGCAGGAAAATACCATTCGTGAAGTGCAGGTTGCCCAGCTGGAAGACAGCGCCGACATGCTGCAAAAAAACCTGCAATTTGCCCGTCATAATCTGGACAATCTGCTCGTCAAAGCCCCTGTCTCTGGCTATCTGAGTGAGCTGGATGTTGAAATGGGTGAATCCAAAGAGCGTGGCGCACGACTGGGCCAGATAGATATGCCCAATGAATTCAAACTCATCGTCCGGCTGGATGAGTTTTATCTGAACCAGGTGCACACAGGTATGGCGGTGCAGGTATCACTGGGAACTGAGCAAGTCAGCGCAGAGGTCAGCAAAATCGACAGCCGGGTTACCAACGCGCAATTTCAGGTTGAGGTGGCACTGCCCGCCGGACTGCAAGAGATAAAACGAGGTCAGAACCTGGATGTGGCACTGCTGCTGGGAGACAGCAAAAATAACGCCCTGTTGATCAACCGCGGTGCCTTTTACACCAGCAGTGGCGGCAACTGGGTCTATGTGGTCTCAGGCGACACTGCCGTGCGCAAAAATATCGTGCTGGGTAAGAAAAACCGTGACTACTTTGAAGTATTAGACGGACTGGCGCCTGGCGATCAAGTGATCACCTCTGGCTACAGCCACTTTGATAAAGCACAGATATTACAACTGAATTAGCCCCAAAGCACAGAACAAGAACAACCGAATTGAGGAAGCAAAGATGATTAAACTGACGAACCTAAGCCGTGTATTTCGTACCGAAGATGTAGAAACCACCGCACTAAGTGACATTAACTTACAGGTCAGTGAAGGAGAATTCCTGGCCATCATGGGCCCGTCGGGGTGTGGTAAATCAACGCTGCTTTCTATTCTGGGCATGCTCGACTCACCAACCTCAGGCCGCTTTGAATTCGCCGGTACCGACATAGCCGGATACAGTGAAAAACGCCTCGCTGAACTGCGCAAAGCCTCCATCGGCTTTGTATTTCAGAGCTTTAACCTGATTGACGAACTCACGGTTTTTGAAAATGTAGAACTGCCTCTGCAATACCAGAGCATCTCTAAAGCAGAGCGTAAACAACGGGTTGAGGCAATTTTAAGACGGGTTGCCATTGACCATCGCGCCGACCATCTGCCACAGCAATTATCGGGCGGTCAGCAACAACGGGTGGCGGTTGCCAGGGCGCTGGTGATCAATCCCAAACTGATCCTGGCGGATGAGCCAACGGGTAATCTCGACTCCAGAAACGGCGAAGAGGTGATGGCCATGCTACGCGAGCTAAACCGCGAAGGCACCACGGTCATTGTGGTGACCCACTCGGAAAAAGAAGGTGCTTATGCCGATCGTCTGGTGCGTCTGCTGGATGGTCAGATCATGCTGGATAAAGCCAACAGTGTTTCGCCAGCGGCTTAAACGAGCCCGCCTCGTGATACCCAGAATAAGAAGGAAGTACCCGTTATGATAGTGAATTATTTTAAAACCACACTCAGGGCCATGCAAAACGACCCCCGTCATTTTGCCCTTAATCTGGCCGGCTTTAGTATCGGTCTGGCGGCGGCCATTATGGTGGCCTTGTTCGCCGCGTATGAGCTGTCTTTTGACAAACAACACCCCAACGCCGAGCGCGTTTACCGTGTTCATACCGATTACCGGGCATGGGGTCTGCAACTGATCGCCGCGTCAGATTCACAAAACGCGCTGAATATGCAAAGCCATGCTCAGGTTGAGGATATCATGATGCTGGTCTCGACCGACAATCTGGCCTACTCAGCGGAGCCAATGGCACTGGATGTCAGCGTGGCCGGGCAGCAAGTCCGTCTGAGCAAAGTTTACTTGGCCACAGCCAATCTGCCGGATTTCATCACGATGACAGTACTGCACGGCGACCTCAACCGAGCTTTGAGCCGCCCGGGTCTGCTGGCCATCAGTCGTGCCCAGTCATTACGCCTGTTTGGCAGCGAGCAAACCGTCGGCAAGACCTTATCGTATGAGCAGGGCCAGTATGAAATTGCCGCCGTGTTTGAAGATTTACCGGACAACACCCACTTTGTGTTTGAAACCTTAACCGCTTTGCCCAAAGCCACCAAGATGCCATTCATTGGCTATGTGTATATGCGCCTGACTGAGGGTGCGGATGCCGCACTGCTGGCACAGCAGATGACGGATACCATGCGAGAGCAATCGACCGGCCGCCGCAAACTTCGTGCGCTGGAATTAAGTCGTCTGTCGGAACTACACTTTAACAGCAGTGGTCCGTTCGAAATGAAACAAGGTGGCTCGCGTCTGGTGATGCAGGTCTGTATTGCACTGACCGTATTGTTGCTGGTGATCGCCAGTGTGAACTTTATCAACCTCAACATTGCCGGTGCTGCAAAACGCGCCAAGGAAGTGGGAGTGCGCAAGGCGCTGGGTGCCAGTAAACCTCAGCTTATCACCCAGTTTTTAACCGAGTCTTTGTTTATTGTCATGATTGCGGCACTGGTTGCACTGGCCCTGGTGGAAATGATGATCCCCTATGCTAATCAGCTGCTGGAGCGCAGCCTGTCTTTGAGCTTCTCACCGGTGTTTTTGGTTGCTGTGATGGCAGTGGTTGCGCTAATCGGGGTGATATCAGGTTTATACCCGGCACTGTTTATTGCTTCTTTCAGTGCCAAACGCGTACTCAGTGGCGATCTGCAGCGGGGTAAAACCGCCATCTGGGTACGTAAACTCACGCTGGGCCTGCAAGGTGCACTGTCTGTGGCGCTGATTGTCGCGGCAGCTGTGGTCTACAAACAAATGGCCTTGATCAATGATCTGCCCGTAGGGTATGCCAAGAATGACCGACTGATCATCAAAAACCTGCCTGCAGAAGCCATTTACCAGCAAGCCGAGCCTCATGTATTGCGGCGCCTGAAATCATTACAAGGGGTCGCTCAGGTCACTCAGTCAGACACTTTACTGACCAATGATATGACTTCAGAGCTGTTTTTGGTGTTCCCGAACGGAGAGCGCCTTGAAGGCACGCAACCTACCATAGCCGCCGGCTTCCATGCCGTTGAGACACTGGGGCTGGAGCTGGTCGCGGGGCGTGATTTTTCTCCTCAGTTTGCCGGAGACTGGATCCAAGTCAGCGATGACAACATCCGATCATTTTCCGTGTTGCTGTCACAAAGTCTGGCAAAACAAGCCGGATATGACGACCCCAGCGTGCTGCTTGGCCAGACCCTGAGCTCACATGATGGTAGGGCCCGTGCCACTGTGATCGGCATTGTTAAAGACATAAAAATCGGCTCAGCGCGTCAGCAACAATTGCCTGTTTTACTCACCGCAGGCGATATCAACGTGGCGATAGGCACTTTGGTCATGAAGCTGCATCCGGGGGCAAATAAAGCGCAGGTGATGCGCCAGGCCGAGCAAATCATTCAAAATGAACTGGCCATGCCTGAGGTCGAGATCAGTCTGATTGAAGACGATTATCAGCGTGCCCATATCAACGAGTTCAGAATGCAGCAGCTGGTGTTGTTATTCAGTACGCTGTCCATTGTGTTGACCTGTATGGGGATTTTAGGACTGGCCTCGTTCGCCACTATTCGCCGCCAAAAAGAAGTAGCCGTACGCAAGGTGCTGGGCGCCTCACGTATCAGCATAGTGACGATTTTATCCAGGGAATTCATCACCATTGTAGGCGCAGGCTCCCTGCTGGCGATCCCTGTGAGTTACTGGCTCATGAACCTCTGGCTGAACAACTTCAATGACCGTATTGAGCAAGCGACCTGGATGTATGCTGCTGCCACACTGGGTGTGCTGGCCATTACCTGGCTGACCGTCGCTTGTCTGGCCTTTAAAGCGGCTAGCACCCGTCCTTCGCTGATACTCAGATATGAGTAACCGCGCCCGTTAGCCACAACCAGGCGGCACCCTGTGTATAGCGGGTGCCGCTTTTTCTTATTGTGATGCAAACAAGCGCTTTAATAACACTTCCCGTGCTGTGCGAGGCATTGCCATAGCTCGATCGATGTCGGCCTGTGTCAACACTCTGCCATGATGCGAAGACACATACTGAGCGACTTTTATGCCCTGCTGCGTGAGTCTGTCCACCAGAGCGTCGAGACGATAGTAGGTGTCGAGATCCGGCCAGCGAGCAGGCGAGTGCAGCGCATGCTCAAAGCTGCTGCCGAACATATCCTCCGTCAGCAGGATCTGCGATTCAGGCAGATACACTACCAGGTTATGCGCAGCATGGCTGTTGGGTACATCCAGCAGGCGAATTTTCCCCCCGGCCAAAGTGTAAGATGTAGAGATCGACTCAATCTTAACCTGTGTGCCCAGTTCATCGGCGACCGCACTTCTGTCTGCCGGATGCACCAGTAAAGTGGTATGTTCCGCTACTGTGTCTGCCAGCCCTCTCAGATGGTCGGTATGATGATGCGTGACAATATGGTATTTCACGGGTTTATCCAGCGCTTTGCTTTGCCTTAGTTCTGCCAGTGCTTTTGCCCAGGCTCCGGCCTGCTGGCTCATCTGCCAGGTCCCCGCCGACACCAGATACTCACCCGCATCAATAAATAACGTATACCCCCAGTCTTGCCCCACAAAGTACACTCCGTCTGCCAGTGTGCGTACTGTCAGTTTGGATACATCATAAGGCCTGACTTCAGGTGCTCGCTGATAACCGGCTGGAATATGAAACGACTGCTCGGCAGGTCGCGCCACCTTAACGGTGCGCGATTTACTGTGATACTGCGGCCCCTGTGCCGTGCTGACCAACACCTCAGACGCCCAGCGCACAGCCTGTGTGGTACGGTGCACCATAAAATCATAAAAGCGCTTTTGACCTTGCTGCTCAGTCATCATACGGCTTAATAAACCACTATGCTGATTCAGATAAAGCGTGTGCTTTGTCTCCGGGTTATTATCCAAAGGGGCTGTGATCACATCATGAGGCATACCCGCAATGTATGCCTCTCCCAGCCACTGGCTGGCTTGTTTATGCTGCGCCAGCTTACGAACGACCAGAGTGTCCAGCATGGCTTCAAACCCCAAAGTGGTATTGTCAAAAGTGATCCGTGAACCGGGCTGGTAGCGCTTAAGAGCATGGTCCACGCTTGTACCCTGGTCACTGATATACAGACGATGGAGCACTTCTGGCACATCGCTGCCATGACTGCCCACCCGCCTCGAGTTTGCCTGCTTAAAGACCTTACGCTTACCCGCAAAATCGATGCGGTAGTCGTTTTGCAGTTCACTCAGATAAGTGACCATAGAGCCCTGACGAGCATCACCACTGAGCCACTGCGAATAGTGAGAGAGGCGTTCATTGACTATCAGCCCGGGCATAGTTAGCAAGTGCTCACCACCATATGCCTGAACCGAACGCTCAATGATCTGAGCTTCGCGCGATTGCGCATGAGACAATGGACATATTCCCATCATAGTAATGGCATAAATCAGCACCAGAACGACGGGATGCCCGGCCAAAAATATCAACCCAGGCTTAAGGCGGGCTGCCACATTGGTAAAGTGCTTGAAGAAATGTCCGGCAGGATAAGTACAGCATTTGTTATTGTCATAGTACATAGGCTTAGCGCTCTGTTGTTTTTACTTGGCGCCATTGAACGTAAACACGCGAAACAAGGCCACAAAGCCACCCTAATGAAAAGCTGATGAATTACTGAGGGCTGCAAATTACCGTCTGGATTTTTGGTGAATATAAATAAAAAACTGAATTTATTAGATATATTTTAAATCCACCGTTTTCCCAAAACCCATTCTCCCGCCCTTTTCTCCGCTATTCTGTCGCCCTTTCCCCACTATCCCGTGTCCCTTTCCCCGCTATTCTGTCCCCCTTTTCCGCTATTCGTGTCCCTTTCCCCGCTATACTGTCCCCCTTTTCCGCTATTCTGTCCCCCTTTTCCGCTATTCGATGCCTCTTTCTCCGTCATCCCGGCCTCCGAGCCGGGATCTACTCACCAGCTATACAAAAGGTAAGTTCACTCAGATACATACAGCCTCATATTACTCTCCTCAGCACCTGAGCCGTGCTTTGGGTGGTTCCCGGCTCGGGGGCCGGGATGACAAAGGGCTCGGGGGCCGGGATGACAAAGGGCTCGCAGGCCGGGATGACAGGGGCGCTGGTCGGGATGACAAGACGCTTAAACTGGATGACGACTAAAAGGGGCATTCGGCGCAGAGCCGATGAGCCAAAACCATAGAATCGAGGAATATTTCCCACCTCCTTGTACGCCAATTACAGCCATTTATTGACCAAAAACCGCTGTTCCGTGTCCCCTTTCTCCGTCATCCCGGCCTCCGAGCCGGGATCTACTCACCAGCTATACAAAAGGTAAGTTCACTCAGATACATACAGCCTCAAATTACTCTCCTCAGCAGTTGAGCCGTGTTTTGGATGGTTCCCGGCTCGGGGGCCGGGATGACAGGGGGCACTGGCCGGAATGAAGCGGCGTAGCTGACAAAGGGCACTGTGGTCGAGGGCTACACAACAAGGTGATTTCGTCAGGCACATACAGCCTCATATTACTTTCCTTAGCACCTGAGCCGTGCTTTGGGTGGTTCCCGGCTCGGGGGCCGGGATGACAGGGGAGCACTGGCCGGAATGAAGCGGCTTAGCTGACAAAGGGAGCGCTGGTCAGGGAGAGGCGGCATAGCAGAAAAAAGGATTGGGATGAGGCGGCACAGCAAAAAAGCGTTACTCAGTCGTATACCTCATCACATAACTGTCTGCTGCAAAACAATGTCACAAATTACAGGCCAGCGTCTGCTGCTGTACACCTCGACAGTGATGGCATTGCACCGTACACTCAATGGCGGATTCAGGCAGTAGCGAGTTGCAATGACACAGACACGATTCTTTATAAACGCGTATGAAATTGATTTGTCGCGCTCTGTGGTGATCCAGGATAGCCAGCAAACCCATGTAGAACCAAAAGTGTTGCAGGTCTTGCTGCTACTCGCACAACGTCAGCGTGAGCATGGCGAACAGGTGGTCACCCATCAGGAGATAATGAGTCAGGTCTGGCAAGGTGCTGAAGTGGTGCCCAACGCCCTGCAACGCTGCATTGCCATTTTGCGCAAAGTACTGGGAGACGACGCCAAAAATCCCACCATTATCGCCACCCATCCAAAAATAGGGTATCGCCTGATTGCTCAGGTGCGCTGGCCGGAGTCCTCGGTTGAGCCGGCAACCAGAATAACCAACAGCCCTTATTTTAAAGCATTAAAACTGGTAGTAAGCACTCTCTTACTGTGTTCTTTATTGTATCTGCTCTGGCCCGATAATCGACGCCCTGAATACACTCGCCTGACCCCAGTAACCCACACGGATGCTCATGAATCGCATGTTATTTTTAGTCCCGATGGCGACTACCTGATCTTTAATCGCTATGCCGGCAGTTGCAGCAACCACCTGTGGGCCAGACATATTAGCAGTCACAAAGAGTATCAGCTCAGTCACACACCCGGACAATTTGGTGCTGCGAGTTTTACCCCCGACGGTCGAGAGCTGGTATTTGCCGCCAAAGCAGATTGCAACCTGGAGCGCGATAAGGTCGACACCCAGCCCTGCTGGACGCTGGCTTCACTGGACTTTGCGCAGGCACTTGGTCAGCCGCAATCCATTAAATCACGTTATCTGTGCAACCAAACTCAACCTCATTTTCCCAGAGCACTGCCCAATCACGTTTACGCCTTCTTACAACACGAAACGGGTCAAAGTCAGGTGGTTCAGTACAACGACTTAACTAAGAGTATCAATACCTTATTCTCCACCAAAAACGAACACCTTTACCACTTTGATTATCATGCGCCCAGTCAGCGCTTTGCCTTGCTAAGCCAGGACAAACAGCTCAATCACATACTGAGGATTATGGATAAAGAGGCGCAGATCTTACAGCGCAATCAAATCACTCTGCTGCCACATATGGACCCGAACACCTATTTGCCGGGTCGGTTTACACCCGACGGTAACACTTTGCTGGCAGTCAGCAACGGTCAGCTGTACACCCTGAGCCTCGGGGGTAAGGTAAGCCAGATCTCGACTCCGGCCAGTCATCTTCTCTTTGCAGACAAACATCCAATTGATCACACTCTGGCAGCCATTCACGGTGGCAAAGACATCGATATTGCGCACCTGCTGCTTAGCAACTCCTCTTCAGCCGACACAGCGGCAGACATAAATCACGATTTAAACGCCCGTGCCCTGCCCTATACCAGCCTGTCGCGCACACAGGCACAGGAGCGGCAGGCACACTTTTCACCCGACGGCCAGCACATTGCTTTTGTGTCCAATCGTAACGGTACTGATCAACTCTGGGTTTGGCAGAGCAATAAGGCAACTGCGCTGAGCGATGCCAGTGTAACGCATCCAATCCACGGGCTTGTGTGGTCACCTGATGCAAAACAATTGCTCTGGGCACAAGGTGGCAAACTTTATATCTCGGACTTGTCTGGCCGACAGCAGAGCCTGAGTACAACCTTACCGATTCATTCCGTTCAGACATGGGGTAACCCGGAGCACTTGCTGGTACTGATCAACGACCCCGTGCCCGGCGGTTTGTATCTATATGATTTAGTAAGTAACCAGCTGAAAAAATTGGGGGTAAACGGCGTACACCGTGCATGGCAGGCTAATAAGCAGGTATACTACAGTGACGCTCTGGGTAAAGTAAAACGCTTCACACTAGGTGAAAACCCTGCTCACGCCACAGCGCTTTCATCTCTGAACGGTCGCGCTATGGTGATAAAAGGCGGGCATATCTTCAGCGTTGACCAGAGTAGCCTGACGCTGAACCAGTTCGATTTAAACGGCACTCTGATTAAACCACTTCGTACACTCAAACCCACCGCCTGGAAAATAAACGACGTGCATCAGGATCAGCTTTTGCTGGAGCAGTTTATTGGTATAGACCAGGAGCTGATTCTCATAGAGTAACGTTTTTAAGGATCAAAAAAGGCATACCTGTCAGCATGCCTTTGCTGGCTCATAACGCGTGAATAACAGTGCAAAACTCAGCGAAATAGATTATCTGTAGCTATAAACAACGTGTGTAAAGCCACCTACTGGTGCCGAGTACTGACGACTTCCCATAGGGTAATAACACTTGCCATGATCCTTCACATAGTAACCCATGATCACTCTTGACCCATCCAGCTTCGGTGAATTGGGTGAACATGCAGAATGCCCGGCACTGAACAACTGAACGCCTCTGATCAAATCAAGCGTTCTGAAGTACTTTTTACCATCTTCAACCAGCACATGATAATCTGGTGCGACATAGCTTTTGCTATGCCAGCCAACATGACAGATTTCTGCATTGCGATAGAAAGTCCCAAACAAGCCGTTCTGGTCCTTACACAAGCCAACTTCCGACCCGATCCCACCAAACATGACAACATGGTTATAGTAATTGTATTTGTAGTAATCGGCTTTGCTCACAAAGCCCGCACTGGCAGCACCACTCACAGATAATAATGCCGCAGTCAAAAAAAGTGATTTAAGTTTCATGTTTTTTCCCTGTTGATTGTTTTATCGTTTTAAATGCACTCAGACAGGTACAACGCGGATTAAACGTACACTAGGTTGGCCTGAACACATGCAACTAATGTATCCATCAATTACAGAGCATGTTACTCCCCAGGCGGGGAAGAACCATCACCATATTGGGGGGTGACAATAAATTAAGGGGTGGGAAATCTGTGGGCTTGGACTGAATGGAATAAAGGGATCAGTCGACTGACCCCGTTATTCAGTTAATGACCAAACTTAATGCGCACACCGGCATTAACAATAAAGCCATCGTTGCGCGACCAGATATCCGTGGTCCACTGACCACTGACTGCCTGCTGTGGTAACAACAGCGGATGCTCGTCGGTTTGTTTTACATCTAGCAGGTTCTCAAAGTTAATAAACCAGCTGTAACGCCCGGTGGTGATCTCCCCCATCAGGCCCAGGTGCCAGTATGGGTCGGACTTAGTGACAAACGGGTTAGCATTCAGGCGCTGCGGCCCGGTGTAATAGGCTTCAAACCCGGCGCGGAAGTTACCGTGCTGCTCCCACATGGCCACAAATCCGGCCGAGTGTTTGGGCGTTAGCGCAATCTCTGTACGCGCCCGACCATCCACGCTTTGGGTTGCATCCAGATATAAATAACTGGCAGTCAGTTTTACGTCGCGCCAGTAATAACGTAGCAGCACTTCTGAGCCACGGATCTGGCTCTCGCCCAGCGCATTGATCAAGCGTACCTGAGTGGGTTGCGAGCCATCCGATGTTGGCACCACCTCCAGCTCAGTCACGTTATCCACATTTGAGCCGAACAGGGTCAGACTGGTTTCAACCGAATCAAAGGTATAGGTAAAGTCCAGCGAGGCAGTTTCGGCTTCCTCTGCCTGCAATTCACCTATCGGTGCTAAACGCGATAAGCCCGCCGCTTCAATGTCTTCCACAAAAGGCGTTGGTGCAAAATAGCCCTGTGCATAGGAGCCGCGTACCGTCAGCTCGCCCGGACGATACAACAAGGTCACTCGCGGACTAAACTGAGTACCATATTCATTGTGATCGTCCACCCGCGCACTCACCGAGGCGGTCAGCGTATCGCTCAGCGTGTGATCCAACTGAGCGAACAGGCCTGGCACTTCATAGCGATAATCAAAGCTCGGAAATGTCTCAGACTCAAACACGTCCGACTGATAGGCCACGCCCAGTAGCCAGTCGGTGGTGTCGTTGTAACCACTGACACTGGTTTCAAACAAATAGCTCTCGTGCTTGTCCTCTTCCAGTACCAGACCAAAGCCGTGCTCATGATTTTGCACCATGGCCGATGAGCGTGCATGCAGCGTAAGCGTGTCGGACATCGGCTGGCTATACACAAACCCACCGTCCAGACGCTCTGAATCCTGCGTTTGTACATACGGATTGCCATCTGCCATGATAAAGTCATCTTTGGTTCCCCCCGTGCGCTGTTCAGTCATGGCACCCGCCGTCACGTACAAGGATTCGCCCTGCTCACCTTCCCAGAACAAGCGTGGCCGTGCTGTGTAGCGCTCATACCCGGCCAAATCGAACCAGCCATCGTTGTCTATGTCTTCGGACTTCTGATGATGGGCACCCAGCGTCAGCGAGCCTTTCAGGTCATCAGTCAGCGGGCTTTCGATATAAGACGTCAGATCCTGGCCATCACGAGTGGTCAGATTCAGCAGCACCTCGCCCTTGAACTCGTCGCCCGGCTTGCGGGAGATCAGGTTGATCACCCCACCCAGCGCCGAGCCACCATATAAAGACGACGCCGAGCCTTTGATGATCTCCACCCGGCCCAGATCTGTTGGCGGAATTTGTAACAGGCCAATCGATGCTGCCTGATTACCATACAGCGGCAGACCATCGGCCAGTAGCTGAGTATAACGACCATACAAACCCTGCAATCGAATATTGGCGCTGCCCAGCGCTGGCGAGGTAGTTTGCATACGCACACCGCCGGTTTCGGCCACCAGCATGGAGATGTTACCCGGACGCATCGCTGCCTTTTCTTCGATTTCTTCGCGGTTGATCAGCTCCACCCGCACCGGCTGCTCATCGGCAATCCGGCCAGAGCGCGTCGCCTGGATGACGATTTTTTCCATTTCATGACCATGATCATCATGGTGCTCATCGTCAGCATGCGCATCATGGCCCCCGTCTTCATGCTTTTCTTCAGCATGGGACTCATGTTCATGCCCAGGCGCAACCAGTTCAGCACTCACAGCAGTGGCCAGCGGACTCAGCGGCGCCGCCACACTCACCGACATCCCCAGAGATACACAACTTAATGACAAAACCAAACCGGCAGAACGTAACGTATCAGACATAACTATTTACTTGACCCTCAGGACAGGAATAAATGATACTGCGGATGCTAAAGGTTACAGCGACTGGAAGGTCAATATGAAAATCAGCGAACTTGCGACGAAATCCCAGATAAATGCGAAAACCATCCGCTATTACGAACAAGTTGGTTTAATCAGCGCACCACAACGCGCCAGCAACGGCTACCGCCACTACCAACCGAGCGACGTAGACACCTTGATCTTTATCCGCCGCTGCCGCGAGCTCAACATCCCGCTGGACGACATCAAACGCCTGGTCGAAGTACAAGCCGATCCCAACGCCTCCTGCGCCGTGGTCGATAAAATCATCGCCGAACAACTCGCCCAGGTGCAACGCGCCCAACGCGAACTCGCGCTACTGGAACAATCCCTGCAAACCCTCGCCTCATGCAGCGCCGAGCAGGTAGAAAAGTGTTCGATTTTGCATAAGTTGAAGGCGCCATAAGAATAAGCCGTCCCCTCTGTACCTAAATTTAGAACATTGCACCACAACCATAGTTGCTGTTGGCAATGCCCTACGCAATTATGAGGCTGCTTACGTTGCTGAAAACGGTGTCTCTTACTTTCCTGTCATAGTGAGAACCACGCGGATATGAGAGAGGTCTCTGAAACAAAATTAAATTGGCGACGTCACGTATAAATTACTGGTACAAACTACTTAGATTTCAAGCAACCAGCGTTGTAATTTGAAGACGCGGCGCCACTGGCTGCTTGTTCTTGAAAAGAGTGTCCCAAATTCAGTGTTGAATTTGGGACTTTTTATTTGTCTTGAATAAGAAATCCGGTACCTTATCAAAACAGCTGGCTTTCACTTTCCTGTTTAATGTGGTTAGTCAGGCACGCAAGGCTCACGAGTACAAGTCCAACCGTCAAAGCTGATACACTGTCTAAGAGTTTTAAGTTGCTTGACACCGCCTGCAACATGAGGTGTTTGCTCTTGCGGTACAGTTGGTGCCATTGAAAGGTTTTTCAATTTCTTTTGATTTAATTTAATATTCACCTTGGTCTTCCTTAATACATTAAAAGTAATAAAAGTGTTTGTATTACATTGGTTTTTTATTGCTTGCTACAATGACCAGGTAATACTCCCCCCAGCCATCCTAAATATCATGATTACAGAAATAATTCTGTTTTCTTTAAACAGGCTTTCTACATGTCTATTTAGTTTCATCACAGCGAAAAAACAACAAATAAACCTAAAACAAACAAAAAAACAATATATGTTAAATGAAGAGATGACAACAATTGTTTTCCGCCTTTTGCTTAAGACACGATGCCGGACATCTAACTTTCGACACAAACAACGTTTTGAGGTACAACGCGCCCAGCGCGAACTCGCCCTGCAGGAGCAATCCCTGCAAACCCTCGCCTCATGCAGCGCCGAGCAGGTAGAAGAGTGTTCGATTTTACATAAATTGAAGGCACGGGAATAAGCTGAAATATGACAGAAAGTGTTATAATCTAAAGTTATACACGCCTGATAAAAATAAGAAAAACCTCTCGATGCCACGACTATCGATTCACCTGCTGCTCAGCCTATGTTGCCTGTTAACTACACTGCCACTATTTGCGCAGCTCAGTATCGACCACACTGAAAATACACTGTTCCTGCCGTTGGATCACCCGGTTGGCACACATTACATGCATTTTGAGGATTCAGACCGTCACAGCCACAGAACACAAACAGACGCACCCAGGCAACTTGGTGTACGATTTTTTTACCCCACCAACCTAACTGCCAGCAACCAGAGATTACCGCTGATAAGCAATCAGTTTTCGCGCTCGCACAGGCTGATTTATGATACAGATGCAGATATGACACATATCGCTCCGCTGAGCGCAATGACCTGGAACATTGCCGCAGATAGCGAAATACAGCTGTCACACAACACTTTACCCCTGATCATTTTTTCCCATGGTTATTATCTTAACCCAGAGTTGTTTACCATCATGGCTGCACATATCGCCAGCCGGGGATACCTGGTCGCTTCCATTAATCACAGTTTTGGCTCGGATTATTATCAGCCGCCCAATTCAAAAGCGATAAAAACGATAGACCTGCCATCAGACGATCTGGGCATTGATTTACCCATGTGGTCTGCAGATCAGCGTTTTGTACTGGCTAAAATACAACACATGAATCGCGACCCGCAAAGCCCGCTTTTCAACGCCCTCAATGGCCAGGTAGGTATTCTGGGTCATTCTTACGGTGGTGCAGCAGCGTTTTATACCGCGGCAAAAACACCCGAAGTAACCGCTATTGTTAATATGGATGGCACTGTATTTGGCTGGCAAGACATCACCATTACACAACCTTTTATGTACGTGCAGGCAGACGAAGAATACTTCAGCGAAATCTTTCTCAATGTACACAACAAAGGTTATTTAGCGCTGTTTGAATCGCTCAATCACGTCAGTTTTTCTGACATTGTGGTACTAAAAGACTGGCTAGAAAACGGCCTAAAAGACACGCCTCAATTCAATGCTATCCTGGACGTCGCCAGACTAAATTCCGCTTTTTTTGAGCACCACTTTAATCACACCGAAGCCGCATTTGTGCCAGCTATCAAAAGCAAAACCCCATTTTCCGTAACACTCTCTGACTGCAACGCCAGGCATAACGATTCAGCAACGCCATTGCGCTGCCTGATACATCGAATTAAGCACTGGAAACAACAGTTATTTTAATCTGGAAGGGAAACCGAAACGGTTCATGTTTAGCAAGCTTACAAGTAAACCCTCAGGTCAAGCGGCTATTGGTGCTGCAGATACGGCAAGAGGCATCTCAAGACGGCAGCTTCCAATTTGAATTACAATATAAAAGTACAACGCTCTCTGGTCACAGACTTTTCTTTTTGAGTGCTAGTAATGCCATCTAAACCCGTGTCCGATTTTATTGAATCACAGCAAAATCAGCTTTTTGAACAATTTAAACGACATACCATTTTCCCCTCATATGGACTTAAAGTAGAGGCTTGATTGGCCAAGTTTCCACAACCCCATCATTTGTTTCACTGATGACCACTTGCCTGGATTCATCCATTGCGATGCTTAATACTGACGCTCGATCTCGGCCATCGATTTTATTCGCCATAAACTTTGCTATTAAATCGCCATCTGCAACGCGCCAGATCTGCACTTTTTGATTTGGCGAGGCAGTGAGTAACCACTGATCATTGTTAATAAATGCCGACTGATTAAACTCTATGAAGTTGCTATATGTAGACAAAGAAGAGCTCAACTCTTGTGATTTTAAATCAATAAATTGACGAGCATTCACAGAGTCCAGTACGAACGCCATCGTCGCATCTGCGTTAAGAGAAACATGGTTGACTCTGGTTGAAAATTTATAAGACTGTAATTCTTTGCCTGTTTGTACATCCCACAATTTAACGAATTTATCGCTGGAACCTGTCATCGCAGTGCGCCCGTCAGCTGACAGCGCCACGGTATTTATATCTAAGTCGTGTAATGTGTGTTGTGCTCTACGATTACTTCTGACATGTATTACTTCCGTTATGCCGCTTCTGTAACCTAACAGTAGCGTTTCACCGTCGCTGGATATCGCTATATCTCTGATAATATTTTCACCGCTAGTCCACGCGCCTAACAGCTTACCCGACTTGGCAGAAAACAGGCTAACAGACAGCCTGTTGGATATGTAAAATACACTGGCGTTGTCAGCGATACCGGTCAACTCAATATTACCTTCCGCGATACAGGGAAATACTTTTTTGTCTGAGATGTTACTCCATAAGCAAACTTCATCTTGCCTTGCAATGACAGACAAAGCACCATTTTGAGATAGGTCTGACGATTGTACTAACCCTGAGCCATGTTTCTTTTGGGCACTTGCGGGTGTTTCAAAATGAGAGTCAAACAAGCAGCCCGTCAATAGTAATGACAAGGCCGTAGCGGATATTTTTTTCATTTTTATAATCCTTTCGGTATTGGGCACTCAAGCTAATACTCGTTTTCCGTATACACGTTCACAGCTAAAGTTGTTACCCTCAGCATATTCCAGCAACTTACCTGATTGTAATGGCATAGTAAAATGGGTCACCTAACCAGAAGATTAGATGACCCATCTTAGCAGTATACAAACTTTATTATTACACACCACCTAACACGCCTGCCCGCATGCCCAGCCGCAGCTCCAGGCGTATTGGAAATTGTAGCCGCCGAGCCAGCCGGTGACGTCGGTGACTTCGCCGATAAAGTACAGGCCTGGGGCTTTTTTGGCTTCGAAAGTTTTGGAGCTGAGTTCGTCGGTGTCGACGCCGCCCAGGGTGACTTCGGCGGTGCGATAGCCCTCTGTGCCATTGGGTTTAATGTGCCAGTGGTGCAGTGCGTGGGCTAAAGTGTCGATTTCGCTGTGACTGAGCTGGTTGGCATTTTTTTCTGGTACGGTTTGCTCGTTGATTAATACCTCAACAAAGCGTTTAGGTAATATAGTACTTAGCAGGTTTTTCAGAGACTTATTACCTTGCTCCTGACGCCAGTCGTGCAACTGTGCCTGCATGTCGATATCGGGGAGCAGGTTAACAATCACCCCCTGCCCGGCGCGCCAAAACGAGGAGATCTGCAAAATTGCGGGGCCAGACAGGCCACGGTGGGTAAACAGCAGGTTCTCTTTGAAGCGGGTGCCATCTTCGCTTTGTGCAGTGCAAGGCAGACTTACACCCGCCAGGCCATCAAAGCGGGCTTTATCGTGGTCGTGCAGGGTAAAAGGTACCAGTGCCGCCATGGTCGGCAGTACTTTCAGGCCAAACTGCTCGGCAATTTTGTAACCAATGGGCGTGGCGCCCAGTTTGGGCATGGTCAGACCGCCGGCGGCCACGACCAGAGACTGGCAGCTAAACACCTGCTCAGAAGTTGTGACGATATATCCGCCGGCCTCGGTACGTTCTACCTTAATGACTTCGTTACGCAGAAATACTTCAACTCCGGCCCAATCGCATTCGGTTAACAGGATGTCGACTATGTCCTGGGCACTGTTGTCACAAAACAACTGACCCAGGGTTTTATGATGATAAGCCAGGCCGTGGCGGTCCACCAGCTCGATAAAGTCGTGCTGGGTGTAACGGCTCAGGCAGGACTTCACAAAATGGGGGTTGGCGCATAAATAGTTCTGTGGCGCAGCACCTTCATTGGTAAAATTGCAACGACCACCACCGCTAATGAGTATTTTTCGACCAGCTTTTTTGCCCATATCGACCACCGCGACACTGCGCCCCCGATACCCAGCCTGTGCCGCGCACATCAGGCCAGCCGCGCCCGCGCCGATGATCACCACATCAAAGTTCAACATTGTATATTGTGTCCTGAAAAAGTTATGCGCTTATTGTATCAACTTATGCCCTGGAGGTGGAGTAATGCGATTATTTAGCAAACAAAGGCACATAATTTTATCACAACTAGTAATAAAATATTAACCATTTACAATCGTTTACAATACTAACTAATTCATACTTCATACTGTAACAAATAATAATTATGCAATAAAAACAAAGAATTATTGTCATAATTGAACTATTTAGCCATCCGCTTATAACAAAAACAATAGTGTAAATAACAAAACAGCACTTTAAATAGTTTAACCAGTTCTTTACCTTCGATAACCATCTGCTTGCACACGCAAACAGAACAACAACAACAAGTAAGAAACTAGGAATCATAATAATGACAACACGCAACTTAAAAATCGGCGCTGTCGCGCTAGCGATGTCAGGCATGTTCGCCGCTTCTAATGCAATGGCTAACAACGTTGAAGCATTCAATAATAACGCAAACATTGCTCAACTGAGCCTGAAAATGCAAAGCCAGAACACTGCCGGTACCCAGTTCATCATTAAATATAAAGATAACAGCAATCAGCTTATGTCTATTTCTGGTGCCGACATGTCACCAGCTATGATGAACTCGCGTGCACAAAGTTTCGTGAAGAACTTCAAAAGCAAGAAAAAATCTTCACTGAAAACTGAGTACGTTCGCAAGATGGCGCTAAGCAACCACCACGTTATGCGTGTTGATCAAAAGCTGAGTGCAGCTGAAGCACAAAGCCTGATGATGGAAATGTCTGCTACTGGCAACATTGAGTACATTGAAATTGACCAAATGCTACAGCCTTTCGCGACGCCTAATGACCCGCGTTATTCTGATCAGTGGCATTACTTTGAAGCAGCTGGCGGTATCAACGCTCCAGCGGCATGGGACAAAGCAACGGGTAACGGCGTAGTTGTTGCTGTTCTGGATACTGGTTACCGTCCACACGCTGACCTGAACGCAAACATTCTACCAGGTTACGACATGATCTCTGATCTGTCTGTTGCCAACGATGGCGGCGGTCGTGACAGCGACGCACGTGACCCGGGTGACGCGGTATCCGCAAACGAGTGTGGTTACACGCACAGCGCACGCAGCTCAAGCTGGCACGGTACACACGTAGCAGGTACGGTTGCTGCGGTTTCTAACAACGGTGAAGGTGTTGCCGGTGTTGCTTACGACGCAAAAGTTGTACCTGTACGTGTACTTGGTAAGTGTGGTGGTCTGACTTCAGATATCGCTGACGCTATCGTCTGGGCTTCAGGTGGTTCAGTATCAGGTGTGCCTGCTAACTCTAATCCGGCTGATGTTATTAATATGAGCTTAGGTGGCAGTGGTGCATGTAGCTCTACTACTCAAAACGCGATCAACACAGCGCGTGCTAACGGTACAACCATTGTTATTGCAGCTGGTAACGACAACGATAACTCTGCAAACTACAACCCAGGTAACTGTTCAGGCATCATCAACGTTGCGTCTGTAGGCCGTAACGGTGGTCGTGCTTACTACTCTAACTACGGTTCAAACATCGACGTTGCAGCACCAGGCGGTGCGCAAAGCTTTGCCAATGACCCAGAAGGTATTCTGTCTACTTACAATTCAGGCAGCAACACACCTTCAAGCGACAGCTATTCATACTCACAAGGTACGTCAATGGCGGCACCTCACGTTGCAGGTGTAGCGGCACTTATCAAGCAAGCGAAACCTTCTGCAACGCCTGATGAAGTAGAGAGCATCCTGAAGAGCACAACACGTAGCTTCCCTGCAACATGTACCAGCTGTGGTACTGGTATCATCGATGCGTCTGCAGCGGTCGATGCAGCACTGGGCGGCACTGGCGGTAACGAGCTGGAAGATGGCGTAGCTAAAACTAGCCTGTCTGGCGGCGCGGGCAGCGAAACTTTCTACACCTTTGAGGTAGGCAGCGGCGTGAGCAAAGTAACCTTCACTATGAGTGGCGGTACTGGTGATGCTGACCTGTACGTACGTGCAAATGCTAAGCCGACTCAGTCAACTTACGACTGTCGTCCATACGAAGGTGGTAACAACGAAGTATGTACAATTGATAACCCGTCTACTGGTACTTACCACGTTATGATGCGCGGCTACTCTGCATACAGCGGTGTGAGCCTGAAAGCTGAATCTGCAGGTGGTTCAACTGGCCCAGTTGAATTGACAGAGTCTAACCTGTCTGCAAGCACTGGCAACTGGATCCAGAAATCACTAGACGTACCTGCGGGTATGAGCAGCCTGACAGTAACTATCTCTGGTGGTACTGGCGACGCTGACCTGTTCGTTAAGCAAGGTAGCGCACCTACCAGCTCTAGCTACGATTGTCGTCCTTATAAAGGTGGTAACGCAGAGACTTGTACTTTCACTAACCCACAAGCGGGTACCTGGTACTTCGGTCTTAACGCGTACAGAACTTTCTCTGGCGTAACATTAAACGCAAAAGCACAATAAGCACTTTCCCCAGGCTTTTTAATGAGGGCTAAACCTTAGGGTTTAGCCCTTTTTTATGGGTGATTTATAAACTCAGTTATGTCGCTTTATGCACTTACCCAGTCATTTCGGGCTCGACATGGGATCTACCTATCGGCGACGCCGCTAGATGGAATTACTCAGGAGGAAAACACCTCCCATTTCCATCTGTGGTATGTGTGTTGTATTTGGACTGGTTCACGGCTCGGGGGCCGGGATGACAGGCTTTGAGTGCAGAATAATTGAATACATCATGTACTCCGTCATCTAAACGCCAGCTCCGTTGTCCTATGCTTCCTCCCAGTCATCCCGTGCCCGACACGGGATCTACTCACAGGCGACTCCGCAAGATGGAGTTACTCAGATACAAAACACCTCTCGTTACTATCTGTGGTATTTTTGTTGTATTTGGAATGGTTCCCGGCTCGGAGGCCGGGATGACGGGCTTGGTGTGCAGGTAAGGTGTACTAGATGCGATGACCGTATTGCCTTTTGGGTGGTTCACGGCTCGGGGGCCGGGATGACAGGCTTTGAGTGCAGAATAGCGGGCTTGGGATGCTGACAAGGTATACTAGATTCGCTGAGCGT